>CAZNXE010000124.1:0-15324 GCA_964576465.1 uncultured Planctomycetaceae bacterium | reverse complement strand
CTTTCAACCTTTTTTGAGCTAATCACAACAGAACCAGGATAGAAACGTTCAGTCACACTGATCAGTCCAGGCACTGCCTACCTACATTGTGGTCGGTTCAATCTCGCGATAATCCTCTGGCCACCCATCATTCATGGTCGTGATTATGCTCGACGGCGCCGACTTCATGGTGGTGTTCCGCACCGTGAACTCCGTTTCCATGCACGTGCTCACCTTCGACCAGGCCGATGGCTCCGGCGAGGAGGACGCCTAGGAGGAGACTTGCCGAGAGTTTCACGCGGTCGTGGGAGTGGAACTGTAGCTCGGGCAGTAGATCGGTGAGCGAGATGCAGATGAACACGCCGGCGGAAAAGGCCAGCGCGCAGCCGATCACCACGTGCTGCTGGCTACCGACGAGCGACTCGATGCTGAGCATGAACACAAGCGCCCCCAAGGGGACCATCAACGAGAAGCCAATGTTGACGAGATTTCGGGCACGTTGAGTCCATCCACCAACCACCATCAGGCTGGTGATCGACAATGCGTCGAGCGGTTTGTGCAACACAATCGCCAAGAACGTTCCGAAGCCGATCAGCATGACTTCGCCCTCACCTGCTTCCGCCTGAACAGCCGCCGCCAGTGCAATGCCGTCGATGAGCGTGTGCAGTGCCAGCCCCACGGCAATCCCAACCCAACTGAGCCTTCCGCCGGATCGCAACGCTTCCTCGGGTTCATGGTCATGATGGTGTTCGTGTCCATGATGGTGAGAACCATGATCGTGGTCGCCCTCGGGCTCGAATTCGTGTTGATGAAAATGGAATAGCCGGATCAGAAAGAACATGCCCAGTAGCCCGATCATCATCCACCACAGTGCGCGATCGAGCGAGCCGAGTTCAACGACGGAGTGCGGCAGCATGTGCCACAGCCCGACACCCAGCATCAGCCCGGCGACAAAGCTGATGATCGTCTGCATCCGCCCATGCGTAAGCCGTATCCAAGAAGGTAGAGAACCCCCCAGCATCGACGCTACGATGATGAGCAAACAATAGACGAGAACAAAAGTGATGGCCATTTTGGAATCGAACGCATGGTTGAGAGTAAGTGCAGGGCGAGGGAAGCCCATGATTGTACCGACTTCCCGGTTGTCGACGAGTGGCGACTTGTGGTCATTTTCACGAGTCGTGCAGAGTTCCCACACTGCGTGCGACTTGACTTCGAGCATCTCCACACGTATCAAACTCCGACCGACTAGGCGTATCTCCCTTCCCGACTTCGCCGCACTCGAACCACGGCAGCACAAGCCATGAGTAAACCAAGAGTCTTTGTCACCCGGCTGATTCCCGAGGTTGGTCTGGATTTGGTCCGCGATGCCTGCGAGGCCGATATCTGGAGCGAACCGTTACCGCCGCCGATCGATGTGGTGCGTGAGAAACTGGCCAACTGCGAGGGGTTACTCTCTCTGTTGACCGAGAAGATCGACGCCGATTTGATGGACGCCCTGCCTGGCCTCAAGGTGGTGAGCAACTATGCGGTGGGGTTCAACAACATCGACATTGCCGCCGCCACCCAACGTGGCATCTGCGTGGGCAACACACCGGGCGTGCTCACTGAAGCGACTGCCGATTTGGCCTTCACCCTGTTAATCTCCGCGGCACGCAGGGTTGTTGAGGGACATCGCTACACGGTCGAGGGCAAGTGGAAAACCTGGGAGCCGCGCGGCCATGTTGGGCAAGATCTCATGGGAAAAACACTCGGCATCGTGGGCATGGGCCGCATTGGCTACGCCCTGGCCAAGCGGTGCCGAGTGGGCTGGGACATGCAGGTTCTCTACCACGATCCCCGAGGGAATGATCCGGCCGAACGAGACTTGCAGGCCACTCGGGTCGACTTCGATACGTTGTTGGCCGAGTCGGACTTTATTTCTGTACACGCCGACCTGAACGAAACGACGAAGGGAATGTTCGACCGGCAGGCGTTTCGTCGGATGAAGTCGACCGCGGTGTTTGTGAACACGGCCCGGGGTCCGCTGGTGAATGAAGCCGATCTGACCGCGGCGTTGCAAGCCGGTGAAATATTCTCCGCCGGTCTCGACGTGACCGACCCCGAGCCGCCCCAGTTGGACAACCCGTTGCTTCAGTTAGAAAATGTGATCGTCCTACCGCACATCGCCAGCGCCACGATATCGAGCCGCAACGGGATGGCCCGAATTGCGGCCCACAACCTGATCGCCGGCATTCGCGGCGAGCCGCTCCCGCATTGGGTCAATCCCGAGGTTGCCGATCATCGGCGAACATAATGACTTGCTCCGCACGGTGTCTTGCCATTCAGTGCTGTAAGGCGTGCGGCAGATAAGAACGTACCAATCACAACCCGACGCGTAAGCGAGGGACCAACCGGTAATACACTGCGTTCCCTCGCTCACGCGTCCCCTTGGTATATTCTCATTCGCCGCTCGCCTAACGAACTTTACGGATCGTCTTCTACGCGGCGATCGGCCACTTCTCGGCTGTCGCTTCGCACGGCGACCCAGGTGGCAACAATCAGCATGCCCGTGGCGGCTCCCAATATGTCAGCCAACCAATCGAGCATCTCACAGCTTCGCCCGACCAGCAGTTGGGTCCACTCGTCGAACATCCCATAGGCGGCAATCACTAGCAGCACAAAAAATCCCCGTGTGCGCAGCGCGTGCATTTCGGGTTTTCCACGTGAAGCCGCGCTCGAAACAACTTGCAGCGAAAGCAAAAATGCCAAGCCGAAATAGCCGCTGAAGTGCAGCATCTTGTCGACGGAGATGATTACCGAACCGCCGGGCAGCTCAATTTGCGGAAGATGGGTACCAACAAACATCGCGACCCAATAGACGACCGCCGCTGGCAACAGGTAGCCTAACCATCGATTCGGCGAGTTGGGCATGGTAGACATCGGATGCTTTCGGAAAGCGGAGGACCATCGCCGATCGTACTTGCAAGCTCCCATTCCAGCCACCAACGGGCGGCGTTTCCCTTGCAATTCAGTGCGATAGAATGGCCACCGTAGCGGCTGTAGCGGTCGTTCGTGCCGTGGACGATGTCAGGTGTTCAATACCACCGGTACTCTTTATCTCAAATCAAGATTGGACAGTGTCGCATCATGTCATCCACGGGAGGGATCGAATCCTACAACTTCTTGGCTCCCCGGCAGATTGTGTTCGGGTGGGGGCGACGTCGTGAGATTGGCAAACTGTCGCAAGGGCTCGGCAGCCGCGTGTTTGTCATCACCGGTTCCCGAACGCTTGACGCCGCCGGTGAAATCGACGCCATTCGCGGCGATCTGAACGCCTGCAACCTTACGGTGATCGATGCCGGCAGCATTCACCGTGAACCACAGGTGGCTGACGTCGACCGGTGCGTTGCGGAAGTTGCCAAACACAACCCCGGCGAAGGTGACATCGTGCTGGGCATCGGTGGTGGTTCGGCCATCGATCTTGCCAAAGCGGCTGCCGCCCTGGCAGTGCAACGTGAATTTACCAGCGTCGTGGACTATCTCGAAGGTGTCGGTCGTGGATTCAGCATCGACACGCCGCCGCTGCCGATGATTGCCATACCCACAACCGCGGGCACCGGCAGCGAAGCGACAAAGAACGCGGTGATTTCGTCCCACGACCCACCCTTTAAGAAAAGCCTGCGTTCGGCCGACATGATTCCGCGGCTCGTAATTGTTGACGCCGAGTTGACGGTTCACTGCCCACCGCACGTCACCGCGCATAGTGGCATGGACGCCATCACGCAGTTAATCGAGAGTTACCTTTCCCGCCGCGCGACGCCCATGACCGATACACTCGCACTGGCCGGACTGGAAGGCGTCGCCGAGGCGCTCCCCATTGCATACGACGATGGGCGCTCGCGCGCGGCGCGAGAACGCATGTCGCAAGCGGCGCTGCTTTCCGGCTTGGCGCTCGCGAATTCGGGGCTCGGCATGGCGCACGGTGTGGCGGCGGCGCTAGGAGCGGTTTGCCAGGTGCCGCATGGCTTGGCTTGTGCCGTGATGCTGCCATGTGCCTTACGGGTCAATTGCGAAGTGGTGCCCGAGCGGGTCGCCAAAGTCGGTGAGCAACTCGCCGGGCGATCGATGCCGGCATCGCAAGCAGCGTCGACTGCTCTTGAAATCGTTGAGCAGTTGTTGGATCGATTGAAGATCCCCAAACAGCTTCGCGACTTGGGAGTCCGAAGCGAGCACATCGATTCGTTGGTCCGGGCGTCGCAGGGGAACAGCCTGAGTGGCAATCCGAAAGAACTTAGCGACGACGAACTCAAGAGTATCCTGGAGGCAATGCTATGATTCTCGCTGCCGGATTGACACCCGCATGGCAACAAGTGTTCCTTTTCGATGTGCTGGAGTTAGGGCAGGTGAATCGTGCCGCGGAGACACACCAGTTTGCCTCGGGCAAGGTCATCAACGTCGCACGAGCACTGTGGAATTTGGGCGAGGAATGCAGCACGTTGTCGCTCCTTGGCGGTGCGACCGGGGATCGTATTGAAGCGGAGTTTTCCGACGACGGGATCCCGGCTCGTTGGATTAGGACCACCTCCGCGACGAGGGTCTGTACGACGCTGTTACAGAACGAAGGTGGCGAGACAACGGAACTTGTGGAGAATGCCGCGGCGTTGACCTGCGAAGAAGTCGAAGATTTTCGGCAGGCCTTCATCGAAGAAGTCGCCACCGCGAAGACCGTCGTACTGACGGGCTCGCTTCCCCAAGGTGTTGCCAAGGAGTTCTATGTGCAACTGCTCGACGCGACATCGGCGAACACCATACTCGACATTCGTGGGCCCGAGTTGTTGGCGACCTTGGATAAGAGACCGCTGTGCGTGAAGCCCAACCGCCAGGAACTTGAACACACCGTGGGGTACGACTGTTCGGAAGAGGCCAGTGTGGTCAAGGCGATGCGGCAACTGTGCGAGCGTGGCGCTCAGTGGGTGTTGGTCACCGATGGTTCTCGACCTGCTTGGCTGGTTTCGTCGAACGAAGTGTTCAGGTTGACGCCTCCGCCCATCACCGTGCTCAACCCCATTGGCGCCGGAGACTGTCTTACTGGGACATTGGCATGGGCGATCGATCGTGGCGAGGCGATGGTCGCCGCTGCCCGGCTTGCCATGGCTGCCGCATCAGCGGACGCAACCTTGCTTCTTCCGGCCCGTTTTGATGCTTGCCGTCTTGATGCACTTGCGGAGAAGGTCCTCGTCGAGCGTCATGAGCTTGCGTGAGCCATTCGGGCTAGTGAATTGTCACAGCTTGGTATTAGGGTTGGGTGCCACGGGCTTCGCCAGTGCAGAAGTTAATCTAGACTTTGAGTTCAAGCACTGGCGAAGCCAGTGGCACCCTAAATCTTAGCTATGACAAAAGACTAGCCGCGCGATTCATTCGCCAAGCACGTATGCAAAGATCAAGGGAGCCACGATCGAGGCGTCGGAGTTGATCATGAACTTCGGCGTATCGGGGGCCAGTTTCCACCATGTGATCTTTTCGTTTGGCACGGCGCCAGAATACGAACCGTATGAAGTTGTGGAATCAGAAATCTGTGCGAAGTACCCCCACATGCTCACCTTCTGTTCCAGGTCTTGCAGGATGAGTGGAACACTGCAAATGGCAAAGTCGCCGGCAATGCCGCCACCGATCTGAAAAAAGCCGATCGAGTGCTCACGCTGCGTCTCGATATACCACTCGACCAGATGCTGCATCTGTTCGGTGCCGGTGCGAAGGACGGAATGTGATTTGACGGTCCCGTCGATCACCCGGGCGGTAAAGACGTTGGCCATCGTCGAGTCTTCGTAGCCTGGCGTATAGATCGGGATGTTCGCTTCCCGCGCGGCAATGACCCATGAGTGCTCGCGTGGAATCTGAAATTCGGCGTCGATTTCGCCCTCGGCTAGTAGGCGATAAAAGTATTCATAGGGAAAGTACGATTCGCCTGCTTCTGCGGCTTCCGACCAATATCGGGTCAGGCGATCCTCGAAATGCCGAATCACCGACTCAGGGATGCAGGTGTCGGTCACACGGTTGAAGCCTTGGTCCCGAAGTCGCACTTCATCAACGGGTGAAAGGTTGCGATAGTCGGAAACGATTTCGTACTCGCGATGCGCCACAAGATTGAACAGGTCTTCTTCCAGATTGGCAGCCGTGGCACAGATGGCGTGTACGTTGCCTGCGCGGATCATCTTGGCCAGCGAAATCCCCAATTCGCAGGTGCTCATCGCGCCCGCCAGCGTCAGCAACATCTGGCCGCCATCATCCAAATGACGACGCCATGCCCGAGCGGCATCCAGCGTCTCCCGGGCATTAAAATGGAGGAACTGCGACTCCATAAACTCGCTGATCGACATGGTGCTTCAAGCCATCCTATGTTCGACTGTTCGACAAATGTTCAAGGCGTTTGTTTGTTTCGGGTGCCACTCAAGGCCGTGAACTTAGAGCCTATCCCTACAGACGTTCTGGGATAGGCTCTTAGCGTGCGCGACTGGTGTCAACGTCTTGATGCGACAGAGGTGTCGCAACAAAACAGAATGTCGACTATTGTTGTCAATCATTAGACCATCAAGCAAGTCGAGGAATTGAGCGATTCACGGGGCTTTGCTCTAATGCACGAATGTCCTCCCCCCACACACGCTGGCCTTTGGGTCGCATTCGTCGTAGGTTACTCGGCGTCCTTCGATTGACGGCGATTGTACTGCTATGCGTGTGGCTCTTCGCAATGTTGTTTGAAAACTCACTCATCTACTATCCCGACCGTCATCCCGTCGGCGAGTGGAACCCGCCAGGACTGACGTTCGAGGATGCCTACTTCGAGTCCAAGGACGGCACACGGATCCATGGTTGGTATTGTCCCAGCCCTAACCCTCGGGCCGTGGTACTCTTTGCGCATGGCAACGCCGGCAATTTAAGCCATCGCTGGCCATTGATGCGGATGTGGCAGAAGCGATTCGGCGTGACGATCATGATGTTCGACTATCGCGGTTACGGGCGCAGCGAAGGTTCGCCCCATGAAGCCGGATTGCTATCCGACGCCCGGGCGGCACGCAAGTGGTTGTCCGAGCATGCAAACATTCCGCAACAAGACATTGTCTTGGTTGCTGAATCACTGGGCGGCGGTGTCATGGTCGATCTGGCAGCTTCCGACGGCGCGCGCGGATTGATCCTTGAGAACACGTTCACGTCGATTCCAGATGTGGCAGCGCATCACATGCCATGGTTGCCGGTGCGATTGTTGTTGCGGACGCGGTTCGACTCGGTCAACAAAATCAAGTCCTATCAAGGCCCGCTGCTGCAAGTTCACGGCAATGCCGATCAGATCGTGCCATACGAACTCGGCAAACGGCTATTCGAGACAGCCAACGAGCCAAAACGACTCGTCACTGTCGAACTTGGCGACCACAACGACCCGCCCACCGAGGCTTATCTGACAGCGATCGACGAGTTCTTGGATCAACTACCACCAAGCAACTGAACCGACTATTCAGCGATTGATCGTGGGCTGTGGCCGCGTGGCGATGCCCGTGGTAGCAACTGCCGGCAAACGGAGTTGGATACCCGCACGCAATCGATCGGCGTTATCGCCCAGCACGTCGCGATTCAGTTGTCGGATCTCGTGCCATCGGTTGGCCTCGCCCAGTTCATAACGGGCAATGTCGAATAGCGTGTCGCCTTCTTGGACGACGTAGGTCCGACCATCGCCAAGAGGGCCACGCGACATGGGGAGCCCCCCTGTTGATGTTCCGGCTGAAGACGATACACCCGTGGCACGAGGGCAGAGCTTGGGGTACGTCTGTTGAAGCACTTCGCTGGGCGGCGTCCGAATCACATCACCGACCCGCAGACGATTCGCTCGCGGGAAGCGATCGCGATTGTGTTCAAACAGAGCCTTGAAATAGGCGCCGGTTCCGTAGAGCTTCTCGGAGATTAACCAGTAGTTGTCGTTGGGCTGCACGGAATACGTTGATTCGGAACGGTTAAAGTTTCGGCTGTCGGTCGGCGTAGCCGGTGGCTGGGCAGCGGGCGGCAGCGTCGCGGGAACGGGGGTGGCCGTTTGTGCGGGTGCAGTTGTCTGCACGGGTGGCGCGGGGCTTTGAGTTCGTGGCAAATCCGAAGGCGGTGTTGCCGCGGGTGGATCGAACGCGGAGGTGTCAAACCGCTGGGGAGCTTGGCCAAAAGTATCGGACTCCCGGCGGCTAGACGGCACGGTTGTTCGGGGCTGCATTTGCGGCGGACTGTAGGCCGGTGGCGGTGTGCTCGATCCGATCGGCGCAGCAGGTGCGACGGATTGGTTTGGTTGCGGTGCGGTCGAGTTCAATTGCGAGGGCGGTTCGGCGATGGTCACCAGGGGTGCCGCGGTGCTGCTTGTATCGGACCATTGAACGTTGCCTGGCGCCTGAGGATTTACTGGCACCGTAACCGTTGCTGGGGGCTCAAACGCAGATAAAGGCGCTTGCTCGGGTGTTGTGCCTGCGGTGGGAAACGGCGTCGAGCCGGTGTCTGTACTCTGGGCGGTATCTCGGATGGAATCGGCCGCCTGCCGGGTAAACTCTTCAGCCCTTGGCATCTGGTCTCCTAGAACCTCACCCACTTGCCCAACGACGGCATCCAATGCTTGGGGGTTCTGTTGGGTGAAGGCGTCGACCGCCTGTCCTGCCTGGTCGGTAAGCCCATCGACCGCTTGTCGCGCATCGGCCGCCAACGTACCGAGGTCTTGTTGGACATCGCTCGGCAGAGCCTCGGATACCTGTTGAGAAAGTGCATCCACCTGATCTCTTACTTCGCCGGCGGCCTGCTGAAACTGCCCAAGTGTTGAATCTGTCGTCTGTCGAACCTGTTGTGAGAGCGAACCGGCCTGTTGGTTGAATCCGTCGGCGACCACTTGGGCCTGATCGATCACTTGCCCGGTCGCCTGATCGGCGAGAGAGCCGGCTTGTTGGGCAAACGAACCATCGCCTTGTGGGGATGGCCCCGCAGGCGGCGCACCAGTGGAAGGAGTTGACGGCCACGGATCGGGCTGTTGGTAAGAGGGAGGATCGCCGTACGCCCCGCTGCTTGGCTCATTCACGGCCGTGAACGACGTCGACTCAGAAACAACGACCGCTGCCGCAGGCGGGGTTAACGCGCCGTCTTCCGTAGGCGGTTGTTCCGTCGAATCGGATTCCTCAGACGAATCGTTGCGCAGCATCGCAAACGGATCTTTGCCAACCGATTCTGGGCTCAAACGAAAATAGACCGCCGTCCCCAGCCCACTGAGCAACAAGGTCATAATCACCAGCGAGATCTTCGTCTCACGGGTCCACAGTCCGTTTGACTTACCGTCAACGGTTTGATCATCTTTGCGCTGCGACGGCTTTTCGTCCTGGTGCGGACCTTCGCCCGTTTCGGCGTCGTGCTGTTTGGTTTTTCGTCCCATGGCGGATTCCTTTCCGCGGCTCCTTCAGTAGTCAGCCGAAAGAGGCGTTGTTTCTTGACCGATCCGTGCGTGCTGTCTGACTAGTCTGCTTTTTACTGCAACTTCTTATTGCCCTGGTTGATCGTTTCGTACTGCCACGCGCAGTTTCGCGCTTCGCGAGCGGGGGTTTCTCGCAACTTCCTCTTCGCTCGCGGTAATTGGTTTTCGGGTTAACACGTCGAGCCGTGGATCGTCGCGAAAGGACTGTTTCACGCGGCGATCTTCCAGCGAGTGAAAGCTGATCACTGCCATGCGACCTCCCAGACGAAGCCGGCTGGGCATGCGACGTAACGCGGTGTCTAACGCATCGAGTTCCTGATTCACGAAAATCCTCAAAGCCTGGAAGGTTCGCGTCGCCGGATCGAGATGCTCGTCCCGTGAACGCGGCACCGCCCGGCGCACGATCTGCGCCAGGTCGTCCGCCGTACGGATAGGTTTCTCATCTCTGGCGGCCACAATCCGACGCCCGATCCGCCGTGCGTAACGTTCCTCACCATATTCTTTGATGATCTTGCCCAAGTGTTCGGCACTCAAGCGGCTTAGGATTCGCCAAGCCGGCTCACCTTCCAGCGGGTTGTATCGCATGTCCAGCGGCCCATCGCCCATAAAGCTGAAGCCTCGCTGACGGTCCGCCAATTGATCGCTCGAAAGTCCTAAGTCCAACAGCACACCATCCACCAAGTCGACGCCTAGCTGGTCAAGCACCTCGGGTGCGTTGCAATAGTTTTCACAAACACACTGCACAGGCAAACCTTTGAGCACTTCGTCGATCACCTCAATGGCAGCCGGGTCACGGTCTAAGGCGATCACGCGACCGCCGGGTTCGACCCGAGATGCGAGTGCTTGACTATGTCCGCCGGCACCCATGGTGCCATCGACGATTACCTTTCCAGGTTCTGGTTCCAGCCACTGAATCACTTCTTCAAGTAAAACCGGTACATGTTCCGGCACGTTGGGAAATTTCCTTTGTTCAGCAGCCAGACGATTCGTGAATGAAGAGAAGTGTCTCGCGACAACATGGAAACAAACGGTAAGACACCGACCCGGGGCACATCCATGCGCCCCCGATCTGGCAGGTGCCCGCGGTCTGGTTGCCCCGCGACGCGCTGGCTCCGCGGTGCAGTCACGTGCCGCAGTCCCGGTACATCTTGTCCGGGACTCACTCAACTCATTTCTTATCTTCAGTCAGCGACGGGCCATGTTGCAAGCGTTTGGCTCTTCTTGCAACAGCGGTTTTTGTGTAAGGCGAATAAACAGACAACTCGCTTGGTCTACATGACGCGACATGCCGCCATTGCTGTCAGTTGAATCACTCCTTGGAATGCTTCGTGTTCGCGGAACTCAGTGCTGTTTCGGCTATCTGGTCGTAATTGGCAGACTGCTTCGCCAGATACGATTTCCATCGCTCTGGGTTCCAAAGCTCCAGATGATCATGAACGCCTAAAAGAACAACTTCCTGACGAAGATTGGCCAGTGATGCTAGCTCCGACGGAATGCGAATCCGATACTGACGGTCGATGCCCACTCGTTGCGCCCTGGCAAAAAACAAGCGGCGAAATGCTCGCACATCCTCGGCCGTGGGCGAAGCGTCGGCACATCGCTCGGCCATCTGTTCAAATACATTTTGGGTGTACAGGCTGAGTGAACCGTCGGTGCTGGGTGCGATGTACAGGGTTTCTGGAAGCTCTTCGCCCAGTGCTTCACGTAACCGTTTGGGGATTGCGATCCGCAGTTTTTCATCGACAGCTCGGACAAACGCTCCAGTGAGTAGCATATTTCACCACAAGTCCCCACTTTCAACCATAACGCCCCCAAACGTATCGACCTGCGACAATATGTCAAGCAAATTCTCCCGGGCGCGCTTCAAGTCGTGGCGAACCTTCGCCGTAAGATCAGCGTGGCCTTATCGATAGGACCGAGGAGCACACGGTGGAAGAAAGTGGGATCAACCCGTCGGGGCGGCGCGGAGCGACTCGTAGAGCTTCGAGTATTGTTCAGCCGAACGTTCCCAACTGAATTGTGCGACCGCTCGTGCCTGGTTTTGCTCGCCCAGTAGGGCCATTTGATCGGGGTCGCTGAGGATCGAAATTACTCGTTCCTCGAAGGCCTTCGTATCGCCCTGGGGCACAACTTGTTTGTCAGCCGCATCTCCGAGGAGATCGTCGACGCCTTCGACTTGCATCGCGACCACGGGCAAACCGCTTGCCATGGCCTCGAGTACGACGTTCGGCATTCCCTCCCATCGCGATGGCAGGAGGAGTAACTCGCTTGCCGCAAGGATGCCCGGCACATCATCTTGCCAGCCGACGAAATGAATGCGATGCGGACCCTTAATCCGCTTCGCAATGGACTCAATGCGCCCATGCTCCGGTCCATCGCCAACGATCACTAGGTCATGCTCGGGCAGTTGCTCGAGCAATCGCGGCGCGGCGTCCATTAGGCGATCGGTACCTTTTTGTCGGTCCAATCGGCCAACAAAGACAATCACACGGCGCCCCCGTGCGACGCCTAACTTACTCAAGTCCATCTGACGGGCCGCCGCGAATTGCTGATGATCGACACCGTTTGGAATCACAACCAATCTTTGTTGCGACAAACCGGCCTCATCTCTGGCGAAATTCGCCACGGCTTGACTCACGCACACATGGCGGTCGACTATCCGTGACGTCGCGGCTTCGATTCGCAATCGCCACCGGCGGCTTCGTTCAGCAACGCGAATTCCGGTAACCACATGAGGCACACCGGCAAGTTTGGCCGCGATGGGGCCCAATGCATTGGCGTGATACAAGAACGTCTGCAACACATCCGTGGGCCAGCGACGCAGCGTTCGGTAAAGTTGCCACAAGGTCCGGGGCCCGCTGACGATGGAGGTTGTCCCTAGGAAATGCGTCTCGATGCTCGCTTCCCGAAGACGATTTACAAGACGAGCCCGCGGGTGATCGGGACTTGGCCGAAGGCTGACAACTTGTATCTTGAATCGATTTCGATCCAATCTTGTGGCAAGTTCAACCAGTGCCTGTTCAGCACCGCCGACCGATAACTCGGTGGTGCAGAACGTGACACGAATCGGAGCCGCCGCGTCGCGATCAAGCGAGGAGGTTCCCGCCGATGATCGGTCCGCGTTCTGCTCGGATTTGTGCGAAGAAGCGTTGCTCATTGACTGAATCGGGCTGTTCCCGGAATGCGATTGGAATACAAGAGAAGTCGACGGCAGCCTGATGCGGCTTATACTCGGTGGCGAATACTGCGGCTAGATCGCCCGGTGGACCTTGCTTTGTGGACGAATCATGTCAGAACTCGACCAATACGACTACGCACTGCCGCAAGAATTGATCGCGCAGCAGCCCTTGAAAAACCGAGCCGATGCCCGACTTCTTGTGGTCGATCGCAAATCGGGCGAACTGGAGCACAACCACGTTCGTGATTTGCCTGAGTTGCTGGGCGCGGGCGACTGCCTTGTATTGAACGACACCCGGGTCGTCGCCGCGAGGCTGATTGGCCGTCGATCGCAGACAGGGGGCCGTTGGGAGGGGTTGTTTTTGTCGGTCGACAACGAGGGCTTCTGGCGGATCATCTGCAAAACACGGGGGAAGCTGTCTCCTGGCGATTCGGTGACCCTGGTGAACCGACAATCGCTGGACGATATCGATCTGTGGCTGCTCGAAAAACAGGACGGTGGCGTTTGGATCGCCCGACCCAAAAGCGAAGAATCGGCCTGGGCCATCCTCGAACGAATCGGTCGCGTGCCTCTGCCGAACTACATTCGACGCGGCGAAATGGTCGCTGAGGACAGCAAGCGGTATCAAACCGTTTTTGCCCGCACCCCGGGTTCCGCCGCGGCACCGACTGCCGGTTTACACTTCACCGAAGGACTGCTCGACAAATTGCAGGCACAGGGTGTCGAAACGGCGACGGTGACCCTACACGTAGGGCTCGATACGTTTCGGCCGGTCAAGGTCGACGCATTGGCAGACCACCAAATGCACAGCGAATGGTGCCAGGTCGATGAGCAATCGGTGGAAGGGATCCATCGTTGTCGGGAACGTGGCGGTCGCGCTGTTGCCGTGGGAACTACGAGCTTAAGGGTCTTGGAAACCGCCGCCCGCGACGGCAAGTTGCGGCCATTTTGCGGCTCGACCGATCTCTTCGTGCGACCACCGTATCAGTTTCAAGCCACCGACGCGCTGCTGACCAACTTCCACTTGCCACGTTCCACGCTGCTGGTCCTGGTCCGCACGTTCGGAGGCGACACACTCATGCAAAGAGCCTACGAGGAAGCAATCCGCGAGAGATACCGTTTCTACAGCTACGGCGACGCGATGCTTATTCTTTAGTCTGGGATGATTGTCACACCACGTTCGATCGCGCTATACTGTGCCCGACAGGCTCGCCCATTCAGACCACCTCACCGCAAGGATTCGCACGATGTCACAGGTTCAAACAGAACGCGTTTTGGTGGTCCCCACGTCGGTGTTCCATTCGATCGGGCATTTTCAAGGCTTTTCGACCGAGTCTCAGCGGTACCTCGATGGGCTGCTTCAGGTGCAACATCTCAGTTTCCGGCCTCGCCACGAAGTCGAGGAAGACCCTGGCTACAAGCAACTGATTCCGTACGTTATCTTTCGTTACACCGACCCTCGCGATGGCGAGATGGTGTTTCAATACACCCGGGGAACCGGTCAGGGTGAAGGCCGACTGCATCGCAAACGAAGCATCGGCATCGGCGGTCATATCTCGGCCGAAGACGCAGCCGACCGTTGCGACACCGATGCCTACGAGGTTGGCCTCAAGAGGGAACTGACCGAAGAGGTTTCCATCGAAACGCCATTCGTCGCCTCGTGCGTCGGGCTAATCAACGACGACGAAACCGAAGTGGGCCGAGTCCACTTGGGCGTGGTTCACATCTACGACGTCGGTCAGCCAGCCGTATCACCACGCGAAGCAGATATCGCCGAAGCCGGCTTCGAGCCCATCGATGCGTTGCTGGCCCAAAGCGACCAATTCGAAACCTGGTCGCAGATTTGCCTTGATGCGCTGTTTGGTTAGCAGGTCGCGGCCTGTTCGGTCTGCCCAAACAAGGTGGGTAAACCTGCTGGCGAATTGAGCTTGTGCAATGGTCACGTACCATGCGCCAGCAGAACTACCCACCCTACAAAAAACTCCGATGTGCCGCGGACACTCGGCCACGCCGCCTTCCCTTTATAATGCGGATAGATGTCGAGCATGCCAGGTTTTTGACATCTGATTGGACGGGTGGCCCAGCCGCGCAGTCGGCTGGGTCGCGTAGCGACAAGATGCCTTGCGAGACGTGCTGCGGTACGATTGAGTCGAGCCTTGGTTCGAGCTGCGCCTAATGATGGACGTTTGCAGAAGTAAGGCCGCTAGGGGAGTTTGGTTGAGGAATACGCAAGTCAGGAATCCGGATTCTCTTGCAACACAGAACCTTGCCCGAGGCATCTTGTCGCTTCGCGACCCAGCCGAACGGCTGGGCCACCCGTCCACGCACCCCCGTGCGTGACCTTCTATGAATGCTTTTCTAGACGCGTGTCCGCATGCCTGAGCAACGCATCTATATGGATAATCACGCCACGACCCGGGTTGATCCGCGGGTTGTTGAGGCGATGTTGCCATACTTCACCGAGAAATTTGGCAATCCGGGCAGCGTGAGCCATAGCTTTGGTTCCGAGGCAATGGGGGCCGTGGATGTTGCCCGGGAGTCGATCGCCGCGGCTATTGGGGCCTCACCGCGCGAGCTGATCTTCACCAGTGGGGCGACCGAGAGTAACAATCTCGCCATCCGTGGAGTCACCGAGCGACAACGACGAAGTGGCGATCATCTGATCAGCGTGGTCACCGAGCACAAAGCCGTGCTCGATCCCCTGGAC
>CAZNXE010000123.1:8905-15367 GCA_964576465.1 uncultured Planctomycetaceae bacterium | reverse complement strand
TGGAGGTTACACCGTGAGTGCATTGCCGACCGTTTCGGGTCGCGAAATGGTCAAGGCTCTGGCAAAGATCGGGTATGTGTTGGACCGGCAGCGAGGCAGCCACATGATCCTGCGATTGCAGGTTCCACCACACCGACGCTTGACCGTTCCCGACCATAAGGAAATTGCCAAGGGGACATTGCGTGCGACCATTCGACAGGCCGGCTTGACCGTTGAGGAGTTCAATGACCTTCTCTGAACGAACGATGTGGCGAACAAAGCGGTGAACCGGCGCTGGCTCACCTTTCGGTTTGTCAAACTTGTTTCCTTCAAGCACGGTGTTTGGTTTGCCAACGTCAACTCCGTTGATCTGCCAACCCGGTTACCTCAGGCGTTCGGCACCTTCAGTGCGCGTTCCAGGATCGCTAAGAACAATGCTACGATTTCCACGCCACAGGCGCGCTTCTTAGCCACCGGTTTCGATAATCTCAACTGCACAATGTGGGCGTGGCCACGATCAGTTGGGCGCTGACGCTCTGGCACACAAGGCGATCAACACACCCCCAGGAGGCATTGGTCCGCACAGCGGACCCTACTTGGCTCGCCCGAAGCCGTGAGTGCCCAGTCTGCCGAAGGCGTTTCGACGATGCTCAGCAATCACGGTAGCGATGACCGATCGCACCAAAGGCGAGTTGCCTTCGATGATCAGTCGATGAGACCAAAGTCTCGAACCGCAATTCGTTCCGAGCGTTTGCGAATCGCAGTTATTGACCAATGACGGGACGTCATGGGCGCTGAAGGTCGCAACGGAATCGAACCTAGGAGTGTCGCCCTGCAGTAGCTTAGAGTGTCCACGAGTAGGCAAGCCATGCGGAGGAACCTGTCTGGCTTCAGGACGGAACGATGGCAATCATCCCGCCGCGCCGAGAATTTGTCCATTGTCAAAACGCCCGACTTCGCGGTTCAGGTGCATCGCTTGGTTAGCAGGACCCAGCCGACCGAGCAGACTTCAACAACTTGTTACTTCTCGAAAAACTTGAGTCTCGCAGCAGTCTGCACGTCGTCGCGAAATTGTTCAAGTAGTGATAACACTCCAGCGTGTAGCTCCGGGAAATCTTCTACGTCAAGGTCGTAGTCATGGCCGTTATGGGCGATCCGATTTCTATGGAGTAGCAGTTTGTGGTCGATGAATGTTGTCATTGTCAGATATGGGGCTTTGTCGCAGCCAAGAATCGTCAATATTTCGAATAGCACTTCCGAGTTCAGATTTCCGTACGTCTCGATTGCAGACTTCCACGGAATTGTTGGCTTCTCCGTAGTACGATCACGCAGTAATTCAACGAATTCTCTGTTTAAACTAATTCTATCTGTTGACCGGAGCCCCTTTAACTGCGCTCGTATACAGATCGCGACGATACCGTTTGATAACTCCTGATACGGAATCCCGAGCTTGCTTACGTAGTGTGTGAAACACGACCCCGTGAATTTAACGAATCCTTCCCAGTGCGCGTATAGCATGCAGACAGCACCATAACCGATCACGTCTTTCTGATGAGCGCGCGCGCCTTCAAAGGCAAATTTCAAAGAGGTTAGGGCTCGCTTCCTCCTTGCCAAATCCTGATCGATTGCGTCTTCCAGTTCGCGAAGGCTACGTATTCTCATCCGGCACCAAAGAGTCTACGCCCCATTGGAAGTGTTGTCCGCAGGCGATCGCCGGCTTGCCTACCTCGGAACTGCACCAATGCATCTTGGTCTTCCCAGAATTCCTTGTGCGCCGCCAATACTTGCTCCGTCGATATATCGCAGGATTCGAGGTGATTACCAACACCAAGCGCAAATATCTCAAATAGGGACACAATGAAGCCCCCGGCATAAGACCCCCCGTCGCTGCGATATCTTCGAAATGCATTAGACCCAAGCGATTGGTTCAGCAACGCAAATGTGCGACCAAACACATCGCGCTCACTATCCCAATCAAAATCCGCATTGCGAGCTATTGTGATTATCTCGTCGTCAAGCATTTTTCCCAAGGCCCCAAGCCCTTCTGTTGAGTGCCGCCGCAGAACAATGAACCGTACGACAAGCTCAAGATCATATTGTTCCTCAAGGTTTCGATCAGATAGCGCAACGACCTCTTGGAAATCTGAAACCTCAGATATTTCCCTTAGGTTATCGAGAACTTCAGAAGACACCATTAAGATTTGACAATTCCTTAGTTCCTGCCCCGACAACTCAGTGCCACCGGTATTTAGACGTTGAAATAGTTCAAGACGAGTGTCGGCATCGGATTCCCGTAGCACTATTTTGATGTCGAGCTTTGAACGTTTGAGCAGTCTCTGCAAGTCACCACCAATACCTTGGGGATCGGCTTCGTTCGCGCCCCAAAGCCGACCTTCTAGAGATGGAAGGTACTTAGTAGAAGTCATGGCTAAAGGGGCGAGGAGCTCCCCATCGGCGTCTCGGAGAATTCCCATGACTTGAAATATTGCGGACAGGCGTTGAAGTCCATCAACGACATCCCAGACTCCATCATCTCGCTGATGGACAAAGAACGATGGAATCGGAATTCCTAGAAGAAGCGATTCGATGAGCCGACTTTTCTGTTCCACAGTCCAACGAAAGTACCGTTGAAACTCTGGGTGCAATTCAAGCTCGTTCTCGCGGTACATCGTCGCGAGCTCATTAATGGACATTGGATATCCATCGGTACGAATAGAGCGCCGTTGCTCATCGACTTCAGATTGCAAGGTCACGTTCTGCTCCGCTTAAGAATGTGCTGAATAAAGACGAATCGTAGGTGACAGCCTGCTAGCTTGACTGACTTACTCGGCTTGTGCCCCCCAGTAAAATCAAAACTGCGGGATCATCATGGTCTGTTGCCCGAAGGGTTGCACGTTATTCAGGTGCCCGTTGAAAATGGATTAATATCGTTTTGCACGGCGATAAGTGACTCGGCGGACGACTTATCGCCGGTTCACTCGCAGGTACTTATAGCAGCCAAGAGTGATTGTCTCAAATCAAGACCCTCGGTTCAACACTCGCGCCGAACAGCTTTCCTCAAACTGCTTTGACAAAGACACCGACGTGTCGAAAGCACGATTTCTTATGCGCGTCGGGCCAATTGCCTCAGGAGGGCGTGTCCTCGGTCAGTTGGGCTCTGGCGCTCTGGCACACAAGGCGATCAACGCGACTGTGGTTCGTGCGCTGCCGTTGCGCGCGGCTGGGAAATCCCTCGGCTGGACAATTCAGCAGGCGACCAACAGCCTTCGGTCGCCCCCACCAAGGTGGCCAACGGGGTTGTCTGAACTTGGGTCGGTCCTATCGACTGCTTCATCCGACGGCGCAGAGGAGCTGGCTCGTCCCAGAAGGGACGATACAAGGAGGATTCCGGGTGCGTTGTTCGGTACGAAATCCCCAGCAATTGTTTGGGAGACTTTGGACGCGACGTTTCGACAAGTCCTTCAAAACGCTAGAAAACAAATGAGGCTGCTGGGGCTCGAACCCAGGGCCTACGGATTAAAAGTCCGTTGCTCTACCAACTGAGCTACAGCCTCAAGGTGCTTCGAAGAGTCGCCCGGCGGCCTGTATTTATGGACACAGCTGAATCTTGCTGGGTTCGACAGCCGGGCATCTGCAACACCTAGCACCGAGGTGATGCAACGGGGAATTCTACCGCCAGTTGCCGTGGCCGGAAAGCGGACGCCCCCGAATCTACGCGAACTTTTTCCTGGTCGCTCATGCAACCCTCAGATGGGCCGAGAAGATTTGGGGAAAGTCTGGTTTCCCTTGGTTCCTGGGATGATCCTGTCGCCCCGCAAGGCAAACACCGTAATTAGAAGGACGATCTCCATGCTGCCAGAACCCAAAGGATCTGTGGCAACAATCAGCTCGTTGACTTTGACCGGGCGTCTTCCTTGCCTCGAACGAACGGTACTTCGAGGCGCATGCTGGTACAATTAGGGTTCCCTTCCCGATCCTGGAGCAGCTTCAGATGTATCTAAACAGGAACTTCCGGCGAATGGTTCGTATTGCGAAGGAGTCTGTATGATTCACCTCCGTGTTGCACTGCTGCTGATGGTGCTCTTTTCATTTGCAGCGAACGCGACTGCTGCCGATCTTCCCAATATCGTTTTGGTGATGGCAGACGATCAGGGATGGGGCGACATGGGGTACAACGGGCATCCCGTGTTGCGGACGCCGAATTTCGACGCGGCGGCGGCAGAAGGTTTGCGATTCGACCGGTTTTACGCGGCCGCGCCGGTCTGTTCTCCGACGCGGGCAAGTGTCTTGACGGGTCGGCATCCCAACCGGATGGGCGTGTTCAAGTGGGGCTACCCAATGCGTCCACAAGAGACAACCCTTGCCGAAGCACTGAAGACCGTGGGTTATACGACGGCTCACTTTGGCAAGTGGCATCTTGGATCGGTGCGAACAGACAGCCCGGCCAACCCGGGTTGCAATGGCTTCGACGCATGGCTCAGCGCGCCCAACTTTTTTGACAACGATCCGATCCTCAGCCGAGAGGGCCAGGCAGTGCAACTGTACGGCGAGAGTTCGATTGTTACGGCCGACGCCGCCTTGGAGTGGATTGCCTCCCAAGTGGCGGGCAGCGAACCTTTTTTGGCAGTGGTTTGGTTCGGCTCGCCCCACTCGCCACATCGAGCGATTGACGAGGATCTCGCGATCTACAACGACCAGCCCACGGCGCGCCAGCATTTTTATGGTGAAGTGACCGGCATGGACCGCGCGTTCGGAAAGCTCCGCGACGGGCTCAGCGAACTGGGCGTTCGCAAGAACACGATCTTATGGTATTGCAGTGACAATGGAGCGCTGTCCAAGGTCGGATCGACTGGCGGCCATCGGGGTTTCAAAGGCGATATCTATGAAGGTGGCTTGTTGGTACCGGCCATTCTTGAGTGGCCAGCGAAGATCAAGCGGCCGCGATCAACCACCATGCGATTGAATACTTGCGATATTTACCCGACGCTGCTGGAAATCGCGGGCGTCAAACTGGAGCGCCAACCGATGCTGGACGGGATAAGTCTCGTTCGATTGATCGACCAGACTTCGGAAACTCGACAGCACCCGATGGGATTCTGGGATTATCCTGCTCATGGCATACTAACGCCGTCGGCGGAGTGGATGGCAGAGCTGTTGGCCGCCCAACAATCGGGAGCCACGCTACAGCCAAGTGAGTCGAGCCAAAAGGCGGCCCAACTTCCAAACCCGGCTTTTTCGACCATGGAGTTCCCCGGCCATGCGGCTTGGATCGATGGCGACTGGAAACTGCACCGCATCGTCGACAAGCAAGGCAAGGTCCGCTGGGAACTATACGATCTGGCCAGCGACCCTGCGGAAGAAAAGAACGTTTTCGCGGACGAGCCAACACGCGCCGATGCGTTGCGCGGCGCACTCGAGTCTTGGCTGCAATCGGTGGTCCGCAGCCTCAACGGCGAGGACTACACGCGTCGATAGAGGTGTATGTAGATTCATTCATAATAATTGCGTCAACAGCCAGTCTATGGTGACGTTGTATGCGGACAAAAAAGCTGTCAAAGTACATCTTCAGGCCTACTCTGTCCTCATTCCAATAGCCGGCATACTGACGTCCCGTCATCGTGTCGACCATCTTTCGGTCCCACTTGCCGGGACAGTACCTCCTTGAAAGCGCATGTCCGCATGAAACATCACACTGTTTCTCTGTTGTCTGCCATCGTGCTGCTGTCGATTGGTTCATTGTCGCTCGCCGTGGAGAAGAGCCAGCCGCCGAACATTGTGCTGATTTTGGCGGATGACATGGGGTGGACGGATGCAGGATGTTTTGGCAGCGATCTGTATGAAACGCCGAACATCGACCGACTGGCTGCCGAGGGAATGAAATTCACCAATAGCTACGCCGCTTGTCATGTGTGCTCTCCCACGCGAGCCAGCATCTTGACGGGGAAGTACCCTGCTCGTTTGCACCTCACCGACTTCATTCCCGGACGTCCCCGTGCAGGAGGGATGCGCGTACCTGCGTGGACCAAGCACCTTCAGTTGAACGAGACAACGATCGCCGAAGCGATTCAGCCCGCGGGCTACGTGTGCGGCTATTTTGGCAAGTGGCATTTGAACGACGACAAAGAATACCGCCCCGGGCGGCCCATGGACCCGGCTTCGCAAGGCTTCGACGCGGTGCTAACGACCGTTAAGCCCAAGTCGACCGCCGACCCTCTGTCCGACCCTCACCACGTTCGGCAAATAACCGATGCCGCGATTACGTTCATCGAACACCACCGCGTGCATCCTTTCTTTTGTTACGTGTCGCACAATACACTTCACCGCCCTGTGATTGGTCGCCCTGAGTTGGTCGCGGAGTATGAAGAAAAGGTTGGCCCGCATCACGAACAAACGAGTGCAAAATATGCCGCGATGGTTCACGACCTGGACGAGAGCGTGGCCCGTATCATGGCAAAGCTTGACGCGTTGGATCTTGCCGGAGAC
>CAZNXE010000123.1:0-8895 GCA_964576465.1 uncultured Planctomycetaceae bacterium | reverse complement strand
GCTGTTGATTTTCACCAGCGACAATGGCGGTTTCACGGGCGACCGAAAGGACGCCGGCACATCGAACCACCCGCTTCGCGCCGGCAAGGGGACCAACTTTGAAGGTGGCGTACGGGTTCCCACCATCATTCGTTGGCCAGGCAGGGCACAGCCAGGGAGCGTTTGCCACGAACCGATCATTACCAACGATTTCTTTCCCACGCTTGCGGAAGTTGCTGGTGTGGCCGAAAACACCACGGCCACAACCGATGGCCTCAGCCTTGTGCCGCTGTTGCTGGATGCTCAGGCACACCTTAAGCGTGACGCATTATTTTGGCACTATCCCCACTATCACAAACAGGGCGCCACGCCCCACGGCGCCGTTCGCATTGGCCCTTGGAAGTTAATCGAGTTCTTCGAAGATATGCACGTAGAACTGTACAACCTTGCGGAAGACATCGGCGAGAAGAACGATCGAGCCGCCGAGATGCCGGAGAGAGCAAATGCCTTGCGTGATCGATTGCACAAGTGGCGTGACGAAGTCGGTGCCCAGATGCCGCTGCCGGCGAGGGAGTGAGATTAAGAAACCTGTAGGAAACGCCGTCCCCGACGTTCCAATGAAGGGCACTCCCTAAAGAGGTTCTGGGACAGGCTCTTCGGTCGCTGGTTCATTAGGCGTGCGGCAGATAAGAACGTACCAATCACAACCCGACGCGTGAGCGAGGGAACGCAGTGTATTACCGGTTGGTCCCTCGCTCACGCGTCGGGTTGGTATATTCTCATTCGCCGCTCACATTATGGAGTCTCTTTGAGGCTCGTCCAGGGCGGAATCTCCCGCCCTTCCGCGCCTTTGCCCGGGGCATTGGTTCCTCGTAGCGAGGCAACGTAGGAAGATACCAGGACCAATTCGTTGGGGTGCAGGCGATTCTTCCATGCAGGCATGGCCTGACCGGCGGCACCATTTCGGATGACGAGACCGATGTCTTCGAGGTTCCTTACGTTTTTCCAATACTCATCGGTGAGGTTCGGGCCAACCACCCCTTGAGCATTTGCGCCGTGGCATGAAACGCAATTCGTCTTGAAGACAATTTGTCCGAACGTGAGCCACTTCTCGTCGTTCATGTACTGTGCGATTGTTTCGCCGTTGAGAGTCAATTCTCCCATGTCACCGAATTGAAGCCGTAGATTGGCCGCGACCGCGCGATCGTATTCGTCGTAAACGGTCCGGTCTGGCACATTCGCATGGTAGTACAAAATGTAAACCACGCTGAACGCAATCGAGGCGACAAAGATCAGGCTCCACCAGCCCGGGAGCGGATTGTCATACAATTCGATGCCATCGTAGTTGTGGTCCAGCACCACGTCGCGTTGTTCAGTCATTCCTTGTTCCTCGGAGTTCCGTCATCTAACGGAAGCCGCGCTTGCCGGATACTCGTACCGCGATTTGTCCGCAGGGTTCGCAGCACGACAGCCGCGAACACTACGGCGAAGAGTACCAACGCGATTTCCGCGCAAACGGTGTAGTTCAACGCTTGTGCGATGCGATCAATCACTGTCGGCGCCTTCCGCACGCTGCCGCGATGATGATTCCAACGCGACTGGCTCTTCTGCCTCCGCCGGAGCGGATTCGGGTTGTTGTTCCGTGGGGGCAACTTCCGGGGTGGCAAACAAATCGGTGCCAAGCCGCTGTAGATATGCAATCAGTGCGACGACTTGTTTGGTTTCAAATCCGGTGTTGCCGCCTTGTTCTACAATCGACTTGGCGATTGCCGCCGCCTGCTCGCGAGCCATTTGCTCGGCTTCTGTAAGTTCGCGGTCGTAGGGGGCGCCAAGCACGGCAACCGCATCGACGTGCCGTTGGACCGACTTAAAATCGATCTCCGCGGAAAGCAGCGGAGCGAAGCTTGGCATGATCGACTCGGGGATCGAAGCCCGCGGGTTGTTGAGGTGCAAGAGGTGCCAGAGGTTCGATTGTTTCCCTCCCTCACGCGCCAAATCGGGGCCGATGCGTCGGGATCCCCATTGAAATGGCCGGTCGTAAACAAACTCACCCGGCTTGGAGAATTCGCCGTAGCGCTTCGTATCCGCCAGAATCGGCCGGATCATTTGCGAGTGGCAGTTGTAGCATCCTTCGGCGATATAGATGTTCCGTCCTACCAATTCCAGCGGAGTATAGGGCTTGACCGTGGCGATCGTCGGAATGTTACCGCGAATCAAAAACGTCGGAATGATTTCAAACATCAAGGCGACGATCACCGCGACCACAATCCAAAACGTGAACCTCAGGGGTACGCCTTCCCAGCGGCGATGCCAGTTGAGCTTGCTCCACATGTCGAAGGTGCGACCCAATTCGACAACCGGTTCGATGGTCGACTCGGGCGGGTTGGGTACGACGTAATGGGGCGACAGCGGTGGAGCCGAGTACATGGTCACTTCATAACGTGCCGGACGAGTCGCCCAAGTGGCCACATAGTTGACGCCCAACAGACAGACACCGCCGAAGTACAGCAGCCCTCCAGCGATGCGAATCCAGTACAACGGCGCGAGCACGGTTACCGTCTCGATGAATTCCGGATAGGCGAGTTGACCGGAGGCCGTCAGTTCCTGCCACATCAACCCTTGCGTTAGCCCGGCGATATAGATTGGCACGATGTATAGCAAGATGCCGGCGGTGCCGACCCAAAAATGCAATTGGGCCATTCGCGTGCTCCAGAGCTTGGTCTGGAAGATTCGCGGCGCAAGCCAGTACAACATGCCAAAGGTCATGAACCCAACCCAACCCAACGCACCAAGATGCACATGGGCAATGGTCCAATCGGTGTAATGCGACAGCACGTTCACGGATTTGATCGAAAGCAGCGGGCCCTCGAATGTCGCCATGCCATAGAACGTAAGGGCGACGACAAAAAACTTTAGCACCGGGTCGACCGCAACTTTTCGCCAAGCACCTCGCAGCGTGAGCAGCCCGTTGACCATGCCACCCCAAGACGGCATCCACAACATGACCGAGAACAGCATGCCGAAGGTCGATGCCCACTCAGGAATTGCTGTGTAGTGTAAGTGGTGGGGCCCGGCCCAAAGGTAGATGAAGATGAACGACCAAAAGTGAACGATGCTCAACTTGTAGGAGAAGATAGGGCGCTCGGCGGCCTTGGGTAAGAAGTAGTACATCATGCCCAAGAAGGGCGTCGTCAGAAGGAACGCCACCGCGTTGTGGCCGTACCACCACTGCATCAAGGCATCTTGCATGCCGGCATACAGCGAGTAGCTCTTGAAGAGCCCGACGGGCAGGACAAGGCTATTCAGAAGATGCAGCAGAGAGACGGTAACGATCGTCGCGATGTAAAACCAGATCGCCACGTAAAGGTGCCGCTCGCGCCGATGAATGAGCGTCATGAGAAAGTTACCGCCGAAGAAGCCCATCCACACCACGGCGAAGGCGATATCAATCGGCCATTCCAATTCGGCGTACTCTTTGCCCTGCGTAATTCCCAGCGGCAAGGTAATGGCTGCTGATAAAATGATCGCTTGCCAACCCCAGAAGTGCAGCCGGCCGAGCCGCGGGCTATACATGGGTGTCTTCAACAAACGCGGCAGCGAATAGTAGATGGCCGCGAATACTGCGTTGCCAGCGAAGGCGAATACTAGCGTGTTGGTATGCAGCGGGCGCAGGCGACCAAACGTCAACACCGACGTTATGAAGTCGGAGTCCGCGAAATAAAGCATCTTGGGCAACACGAGCAGAACGGCGGCGACCAAGCCCACCAGCATGCCCACGATTCCCCAAGCGATGGTTGCCGTGGCGAACATCCGAACGATGCCGTCGTCGTAGCTGAACGCTTCTTCCGGGCCAGATGATTCCCGTGGCGTCTGTTTTCTCTCGTCGGTCCTCACTCCAGCTCCCATAGTTGCATTCAAGTCAATCGCCATCGCAACGATTCATCAAATTGGACCGTTCGCGGCGGCATTCGACAAGGGTGCATCCCCTCATTCCGCACGTCTGCGACAATATGTCGTGGACATGTCGGCTCCGTGTGCCCGGGAGAGACAAGCCGAGGCTCTCTCTCGTCGATGCAAAGCAAGATGTCGAAGCCTCCTTACGCCGACTCTTCGACGACAGGGTTTGTCAGAACCCCAATCCCCTCAATCTCGATCGAGACGGTATCGCCGCCCGACAAAAACACCGGAGGCTTGCGTGCCGCACCGACTCCGTGAGGGGTGCCCGTCAAGATGACGGTTCCCGGCAGCAGCAAGGTACTGCCGCTGAGGAACTCAATCAGCGTTGGTACATCGAAGATCATGTCATCGGTGCTCCAGTCTTGCATCACTTGACCGTTGAGCACCGTCTTAATGCCCAGCTTGTTCGGGTTGGCAATCTCGTCTGCTGTCACAAGCTGTGGCCCCAAAGGGGCAAACGTGGCGAAGGTTTTCCCCCGGCACCACTGTCCTCCACCCCGCTCCAGTTGCCAGTCTCGGGCGCTGACGTCGTTGGCACATGTGTAGCCAAGCACATAGTCGAGCGCCTCGGCTTTGCTCACATTGTGGCACTCCTTGCCGATCACCACGGCGAGTTCACACTCGTAATCCACCGCGTCGCTCCGCAGCCGACGGGGCAACACGATTGGGTCGCCCGGGTTTTGTACCGTGCTGGTAGTTTTCATGAAGACGATCGGATGCTCGGGCTCTGGCTGATTGCTCTCGGCGGCGTGCTTGCGATAGTTCAACCCGATGCACAGGATGTCTGTTGGCACAATGGGCGCCAACAGTTTTGCCACGTCGACCGCGGTCCCGGTATCTTGGAATTCGCCGAAAATATCGCCTTCGATAAGCGTCGCCGACGCATCGTCGTGCTGCACACCGAAACGAATCGCTTGGGTGTTGTCCAGAAATCGAATGATCTTCATGAGTTCGTTGCCTTTGTGGTGAAAAGTAATCAGCGAGCGCGTGACTCAGACAGTCGGCGGATGTCAAGTGATGCAGTTTTTCTAAATCTACCGAAAAAGCGGCCACGGCTTGCCCTCAGTCCGCTTGACCACCCGGTTATTGGATCATCTCTCGATGAGCGTTTACAATGTTAGGACTGCTCCTTATGAAGGATTCGACGTGCGATGCGTGACAATTTCCATCCCCCCGCCGCGCTGTTGACCAACGCCGTTGGCCTCGTTGTGGCACTCTACGCGCTCGCTGGCTTCGCTGCCGAACCGGGCCAAGCAGCCTCGCAAGACGTTGCTTTCTTCAAGGACAAGATACAACCCATTCTGGAAGCACGGTGCCTGAAGTGTCACGGACACGGTGAGAAGCTTCGAGGTGGCCTTCGGCTGACCAGCCGCGACGACATTCTTCGCGGTGGTGAACTTGGCCCTGCCGTGGTGCTCGACGACCCAGATGATAGCTGGTTGCTTCAGGCAATCAACTACGACGGTCTGGAAATGCCGCCCGACGCCAAACTGCCCGAGGAGGAAATAAAACTCCTCACCCAATGGGTGCGTGGCGGAATGGTCGGAATGCCTCAAGAGGATAGCTCCGCACCGCATGCCGAGGAGGAAAGCATTTCGCTGGAGGACGTCGATCACTGGGCCTACCAAACGCTTGACCGTCCGACCTTGCCCGATGTTAAGGACACAACGTGGAGTCGCACGCCGATCGACTTGTTCATTCTTCATGGCTTGGAAGAAAACGATTTCTCTCCATCGCCGCGGGCCTCAAAGCGAACGTTGATCCGCCGCGCCTACTTCGACCTGATCGGTCTTCCACCAACGCCAGACGATGTCGATCGGTTTTTGGCGAATGACTCCGTCGACGCGTATGAACAACTCGTCGAACGACTGTTGGCTTCACCGCAATATGGAGAGAAGTGGGGTCGGCACTGGCTCGATCTCGTGCGATTTGCGGAAACCAACGGCTATGAGCGCGACGGGATAAAGGAAAATTCCTGGCGGTATCGCGATTATGTGATCGACGCCTTCAACAACAACAAGCCCTACGATCGGTTCGTGCTCGAGCAACTTGCCGGCGACGAATTGGACAATGCGACGCCCGAGACCATCACGGCAACCGGCTACTATCGGCTTGGCCTGTGGGACGATGAGCCGGTCGACGCCGATCAGGCTTTCTACGACAGCATGGACGACGTTGTTTCGACCACCTCGCAAGTTTTCATGGCGATGACACTCGGCTGTGCGCGATGCCACGATCACAAGCTCGACCCTATCTTGCAAAAAGACTACTACAGCCTGCTGGCCTTCGTTCACAACACGCTGCGCGATATCAAACAACTCAAGTTCGAGAAGACGGCATTCACCCTCAACACGCAACATGTGATCGCCACCAAGCAGCAGCGGCGGACCAACGATGAACAAATCGCACTCCACAAGCAGCAACGCGAGGAACTAGAAAAAGCGGTCGCCAGCTACGAAACGCGAATCTTTGAAACACTGGAGCCAGCCGAAAAGGAAGATGCCCGCAACAAGAAGGCCCGCGAGTATTTGATTGCTCAACGGCGCGAACAAGTGCTCTCCGACGACGACCTCGAGACCTACCTCCAACGAAAGAGCAAGTTAGAGCAACTGCTCGATACAAAGATTGCTCCGCTCCCTCGCGCCTTGGCGATTCAGGAAAACGGTTCGACCGCGCCCGATACATTCGTGCTCGTTCGTGGCAACTGCCATGCGCCGGGCGATCGAGTTACCCCTGGTTTCCCGCGAGTGCTAAATCTCCAAGAGCACGAAATCTCGCAGCCGAAGGAGAACGCCCCTAGTTGTGGTCGCCGATTGGCGATGGCGCGCACGATCGTCGACCCAAAAAACCCGTTGACAGCTCGGGTGATGGTGAATCGCATTTGGCAACATCACTTTGGGCGCGGCATCGTCCGTTCCTCCAGCGACTTTGGCACCGCGGGCGAGGAGCCCACGCACCCGGAACTTCTCGATTGGCTCGCCGCCGAGTTTGTCTCAAGCGACTGGAACATAAAGGACATGCATCGCCTAATCATGCGTTCCAGCACCTATCGCATGTCGTCGCGCGACTCGACCACGGCATTAGAAAAAGATCCGCGAAATAACTTCTTCTGGCGATTCGATATGCGGCGGCTATCGGCTGAAGAAATGCGAGACACCACGCTGGCTGTGAGTGGCTCTCTCCAGCTTCAACAACATGGCCCGAGCGTCTTCACCGAGATTCCCGCCGAAATACTTGCCGGGGCATCGCGTCCTGAAGTTGCTTGGGGGCGTTCGCCGGCCGATCAACGAAGCCGACGTAGTGTTTACGTTTTGGTCAAGCGTTCGCTGGCCGAGCCGATCCTCAAAACGTTCGATTCGCCCGATACGGAATCGAGTTGTGCGGTGCGATTCGTAACGACCGTGCCGACACAATCGCTCACGATGCTCAACGGAGAGTTTTTCAACCACGAAGCGCAAGTGTTCGCCCGACGTCTGCGCAGGGAAGCGGGTGAGAAAATTGAGCATCAGGTGACCGAAGCTTTTCGCTTGGCACTCGGTCGCGAACCGACAGACAGAGAAGTGCGGACATCGCTCGATCTGATCGAGGCATGGCAACGCAAAGACGGCGTATCGGAAAATGAAGCAATGAACTTCTTCTGCCTGATGGTCTTCAATCTCAATGAATTCAGTTTCTTGGACTGACCAGCGGATCAATTGCACTCGCTTTCCTAGTGAAACGCGAACAACAACAGGTCATCGACTATGACGCAATCGAACAAGCCCACCAACAGTTTTTGCGGTCGCACGCGACGCGAGTTCCTATGGGAATC
Organism: uncultured Planctomycetaceae bacterium; assembly: GCA_964576465.1. Lineage (GTDB taxonomy): Bacteria > Planctomycetota > Planctomycetia > Pirellulales > JAEUIK01 > CAZNXE01. The sequence continues at coordinate 1,148 of CAZNXE010000123.1, read as the reverse complement.
GGGCGGGCAATTCACCTCGGTTGCGCTCGCGGGTTTGCTTGGCAAGGAGTTCTTCGGCACGCAACGTGTCGCCGCCGACGGAGTGACACCTTACGAGAATCCACTCGCGCCGAAGAAGCCACCCTTGCCCGCCAAGGCCAAGAGCGTCATCTTCCTGTTCATGTATGGGGGGCCTAGCCACGTCGATACGTTTGACTACAAGCCGAAGCTATTTGAACTCGACGGACAATCGATCGACGTGAAGACCTTTGGGCGGCAAGGCAAGAAGAACAAGGGGCGCGTCGTAGGACCGAAGTGGAACTTCAAACAATACGGACAGTGTGGCAAGCAGGTCAGCGACCTGTTTCCACATCTGGCCACTTGCGTCGATGACATTGCGTTCTTGCACTCGATGTATGCCGAATCGCCGATTCACGGCTCGGCCATGTTGATGATGAACTCGGGCCGAATTCTCTCAGGGCATCCGTGCCTAGGCAGTTGGGCTACCTACGGCTTGGGAAGTGTCAACGAGAATCTGCCCGGCTTCGTCGTCATGCTCGATCCCTCGGGCGGACCCATTAGCGGTGCACAAAACTGGACAAGCGGATACATGCCGGCTTCGTATCAAGGCACCCTCCTACGTTCGGTGGGTGAGCCGATTCTCGATCTTGCTCCCCCGACCGGCATGCCCCCCGCGGCGCAGCGCCGCCTGTTGGACGGGCTCAACAATCTCAATCGAGAGCATCAGGCCGCTCGCAACGGCAACAGCAACTTGGCCGCGCGCATCGCGAGCTACGAACTGGCGTACAAGATGCAGCAACATGCTCCCGAGGCAGTCGATTTCAACCAAGAACCGGAACATATCAAACAGCTCTACGGTCTCGACAAAGACCGTACCCGAGATTTTGGCGGCAAGTGCCTTCTGGCACGGCGTCTCGTCGAGCGAGGCGTGCGGTTCATTCAAATCTATTCCGGCGGCAACCACAACGATCACAATTGGGACGCCCACGGCGACTTGGTCAAGAACCACAACTACCACGCCGGCAATACCGACCAACCCATTGCCGCACTGTTGAAGGATCTCAAACAGCGCAATCTGCTCGACGAAACGCTGGTCGTCTGGGGCGGCGAATTCGGCCGCACGCCGACGAGTGAAGGCATCGGCAAAC
>CAZNXE010000122.1:0-15476 GCA_964576465.1 uncultured Planctomycetaceae bacterium | reverse complement strand
GACCTGATGCCGACATCGAAACCATGGCTGCCGTACGAGAGGCCGCCGGCGAACGCACCGAGTTGCGGCTAGATGTTGACGGTCGTTACGACATCGATGCTGCTCGAGAATTGGACGCGAGCATCAAACCCGAGAACCTCCAATTCGTGCTCGATCCGCTCGACACGTCCCAGTTCGATCAAGTGGCCCGACTGCGAAGACAGATGTCGCTGCCCGTGGCGGTCTCAGCCGGTCTCGATAGCCCCGGGGCATTGATGGCGCTGATTCGTAGCGGGGCCGCGATGCATGCCGTGATCGATCTCGAACAAGTGGGCGGTTTGGCCCAGGCCCGGCGCTGTGCGGTCATTTGCGAAGCCGCGGGCTTGCCGGTTTCTCTTGGAGGTCGACCGGCACTGGGCATCGCCACGGCGGCCCTCGCGCAACTTGCCGCGGCAACGCCAAGCTTCGCCAGCGCCAACGAGAGTGTATACCCCCAGTTGGCCGACGATGTGCTTAGCGAGCCGCTAACCTTGGTCGACGGAATGATCATCGTTCCACAAACAGCCGGCCTCGGCATCGATGTCGATCGCGCGAAGATCGAGCGATACCAAGTGAGCTAGGCCAGCATGAAGAGTCCCAACTTCTGTAGGGAACGCGCTGCGTGGCGTTCCGGACTGGCTGTTACGCACGGAACGCCACAGAGGGCGTTCCCTACAGGGGTGCTGGGATTGTTTGCTAAACCAATACCGCTGATCCATTAGCTCTGGATGTAGCTCTTCAAGTAGTGGTTCTCAAGCGACAACGCTTCACCATGCGCTTTAACGAGGTCGCCAATCGAGATCATGCCGCACAGCGTGCCGTCGTTTTCAACCGGAAGATGCCGGATGCGACGCTGCGTAAGCAAGTTCATCGCATGCGCAATATTGTCTTCAGGGCCGGCGGTGGTAACAGGAAACGACATCGCTTCGCTCACGGCAATCTCGCTGAGCGCGCCGCGGTTCGCGGCACACATTCGCAAAATGTCGCGTTCGGTGATAATGCCGATCATCGGGGGCTGCTCCGAGTCGGCCATCGAATCGCACACCACTAGCGATCCGACGTTGTGCTTTACCAAGCACTGTACGGCTTCATCTAACGACGCGTCGGGCTCGATCTTGAAGACCAGGGCCCCCTTGCTTTGCAAGATTTCACGTAGAGTCATCGCACGAACTCCCGTCGCAAAGGGTTGAGGAGAAGGGACCGAAAAACAGGACAATCATTGATGTGAAGAGAAGTGGTCAGTGTCCTTAGCCGTGTACGATACTTGGGCGGCATATGAAATGTCAAAGCAATTTTAGGGTTCTTTACAAGAATAGCCCGTGAAAGATTTCACAAGCCAATGGATTGCCAGCACGCATCCATGCGCTCTTGTACGTCGCAACCAACTGAAGGAATTGTCGCCCCCCGACAGAGAATGGCGTCTGCCATATCAGGCATGGAGAGCATCGGCGTTCGCGAATACCTGGCGGTCAGCCGCCGCGGCGCGGAGCAATCTCGCCAGCGCGGATATTGCGAAAGCGAAGATCGGTCGTAGGGTCGTGACCCTGCAAGCTGATGGTCCCCGGTTCGGTGCGCAATCCCCGACGTGGGTTTTCGTTGGGCGGTCGACGGTCGGTCCAATCGCTCACCTGAATGCCATTCACCCAGGTGGCCATGTGTTTGTCGCTCACCACCAGCGTCTTGTGAAACCACGTGAAGTCGTCTGAGACAATCCTTCGCGCGTTCTGCCGTCGATAGAATCCTCCGGTTCCGCAATCAACCGGCTCGTCGCGCGACCCACGAAAGGCATTCTGAATCTGACTCTCGTATCCTTGCCAAAACTCGCCCGGAATTGAACGAAAAAAGATGCCCGAATTCAAACCGGGGCCATTGACGAAGACCTCGATCTGCAACACGAAATCGCCAAAGACGGCTTCGCTTTCGATCTGCCCGTTGCCGTTGACAATCCTCAACTCCCCCTGCGGCGTCACCGAAAACTCGCTCTTCTTCCCTGGATAGACATGCCAGCCGGTGAGATCTGTGCCGTTGAACAGCGTTTCCAGCCCGAGCGGCTTGAGCTTCACGTTGCGAAAGTCGACGGCACCGTGATTGAGTTGCAAACCAATGTAACCACGTCCGGGCGGTTTGGGGTCGGTGTAGTCAAGCACTTGTTCACTATCGAGCTGAACGACGAACCGACCGCCGATGGCTTGAATCTCGTAGTGATGCCAGTTCCCGTCGTCGGCAACCGCGACGCTTGCCTTCTGCCGCCCCACGAAACTACCGGTGGGAAAGGGATTCGTTGCCGGGGCAATATTCAGTTCGTAACAATCGCTCACCAGGTTCTTCGGTCGGGGGCTTGTGCGAAGGAAGATGCCGCTGTTAGTGCCGGGCGCCGCACGAAATTCAAGCGACATCGCGAAGTTGCCGAACTGGCTACTCGTATGCAGCAGCCCCGGCTCTCCATCGGAGACCGAGATCATTCCCTCGGCAACCGTCCAATTCGCGGCGCTGGTGGCTCGCCAACCAAAGTCGGTCTCGCCATCGAACAGCAAAATCCAACCGGCGGCCAATTCCTCCTGGGTGAGTTGATTGTGCGAGTTTGAAGCATCCGCTTCGTCGGCGGCGGCCACACCCGATGTTGCCACCAAGCAGATTACCAACCATGCCAACTGCAAACACCACCCACGCCCGAACTCCATGACGGCTTCTCCACACGAGATCGAACCAGTTGCCAAAACAAACGCGACTCGTGACAGCCTAGCCCCCGCGACGTCGACTGCAAGTCTGCTCACTCATCGCGGGTCACTTCAAGATAGACTTCACGGATAAACGCGGGCGATGAAGATGGGTCGTCGCGCGCCTTCGGATTCACGCGCCGGACGTCAATTGCTAAGCGGTTGTTGATCTTGATACGGTCCGTCACGTCGACGCGCACCGGCTTGTTGATGTCCCCAAATTGCAAGAGCGTCTGGCCGTTCAGCTCCGCCGATACACAGGCATTGCCCACCTCGAACACCAACGCCAACCGCTCGTTCGGCTCGAGCGGTTCCGGCCAATTGAACGTCCGCGTGAACCGTGCCCGACCAAAAAAATCACCCCACGGCGGTTTGCCCCAATCACACGGCAGCTTGATCCGCCCCGATGTTGCAGTGCCAAGCGAGTCGCCCTCCCCGTCGAATCTTTCAATCACTTCATACAGCCAAGGACCGCGAAGCCGAATGGTGTGGGGATTGATCATGGCTCGACTGCCGATGGATTGAAGTCTTGTAGGATGGTGTGCTTGCACCCATCTTTCCGCTCTCCAAACAACCGCCATTGTGGGCTACCGCCGCGTCTACATTCAGGGCGGCACGTCTTCATCATGGTGGTCACGCACCATAAGGATAAAGATGGGTGCGAGCACGCCATCCTACAGGTATTGGAAAGGGAATCGGCCATATCGCACGTGCAAGGACACACGACCATTCTAATTTCTCGCCGTCAATCGTAACGCACCACGGCTTTGATACCCTGCGGTGAGTGATGCGTGAAGTGCCACAGGGCTTCGTCCTTGGCAATGTGGTCGGTCATCACATCGCACAGCGGGGCGAGATGCGTCGCGCGTAGCTGCCGCAGGTGTTCGATGGCCTGCTGAAAGTCGCGGGGAGCCGCGTTCACGCTGCCCAAGAAGATATTGTTGCGGAGCAGCCCGTCGCGGATCATCCGTGAGATCTCCAATGGTTTTGGCTTTCTTACGCGCTCGCTTCCCAACCACACCATCACGCCGCAAGAGGCCAGCAGCCTGGCGGTGTTCAACGCCACTTCCTCGCTGCCGGTGCATTCCAACACCAGGTCGTATCCGTCTTCCTCCACGTCGGCAGGTGCGAAGTTCGTTTCACCCGCCGGTGTATAGGCGGCGCCAAAGCGACGTGCAAGTTCGGCTCGGGCTGTATCGGCAGTGTCCAGCCCGTACATCGTCGCTGGCCATCCTCGTATGAGACAGGCGAGCAGGCCACAAAACGCGATCGGCCCCATGCCGGTCACCAGCACGCGGGGTGGTGTGTCGACCCAAGCTGTTTCGCCAAGCCGGGCCTGTTGCAATATCAGTGCTTCGTTGCAGGCTTTTTCCGGAACACTCATCGGCTCGGTCAACACCGCCACGTCGGCCATCGCCGGGTCGATCTTCAACAGGCGATCCTCGGGTTCAATCCACCACCCGCCCGAGAACCCGTGCTCCTCGACGATGCCACGTTCGGTATAACTGCCCACGGGCAACAGATCGATCCGCCGCCTTGTGATGCCTCGGGCACGTCGAATGAGTGGAACGACCAACTCGCCGACGGTCGTCACGTCGACCGCCTCACCCACGGCTTCCACTCGGGCAAGGCATTCGTGCCCCAGCACCAAGTGATCGTCGCCCGGGGGTACCAGGGGCGAAGCAGCGGCCAGAATTTCGCGATCGGTGCCGCAGATGCCCAACTGCAACGTGCGGCACAACACTTCGCCGGCAGCCGGTTCCCCCGGCTCAGGCATCTCTGCCCAACGCGGTTCACGCGATCCGCCGACAACCGCAATCCCACGCATAGCCGGCCCGTTCTTTCGCAAAGCGACGATCAAGTATTAGGCGTCACCGACGGGTGGCCCAGCCGGTGCGGCTGGGTCGCGCAGCGACAAGATGCCTCAGCAGACGGATTGCAGCACGATCGAGTCGATCCTTGGCTCGAACTATCCCCGACGGCGGACCTCCGTGAAAGGCCAGCCACGGGAAAGTTCGTTTATTGAATGGGGAGTACGATCACAAGGAATCAAGATCTTCTTGTACCATGGAACGTAACGAGAAGCATCTTGTCGCTACGCGACCCAGCCGACAAGTCGGCTAGGCCACCCCATTCTAGAACCGAAGCTAGACAGGGCACCGGTTCGGCGTCATTCGTAATTGTTGCCTGAAGCGGCGGCCTGAAAGTCTTGCACGATGGTCACTTCACGAATCTGACGGCTATCCGGCTCGAAGACCCGAATCGTAATCTGCACCCCCTTCAACGGAAAAGCATAAGGCGGCGGGGCCTCAAGTTCGTTGAAATCATCGATGCCGTTTTCGCCAGCAGCGGTCGACGCGTCGTGTTGATAGGGCGATGAAGAAACCGGATTGTCAAACCCGTCGGTCCCTTCATCCGTGATGTTGTCACCATCTTGGTTGATACCGTCGTACTCGTAGTGGGTCGACCAAGTGTCGTACACCGCAGCGCGAGCATTGGCGATGGTGGGATTCGCAGCCGGAAGAGTGCTCATTAACTGCGATCGCGGATCGCCAGGACCATGGAACCAAGGTTCTGGAGCACCGGTGTCCCGTAAGACAGGGAACAACGGATTGGAAGGATTGTAAATTGGCGACAATCCGGTCGCGTCAGGCAACGTTCGGCACATGTAGTTCAGGTCTACGTAAGCACCATAGCTGGCAATAAATGTGTTGCCTGCCGTTGGCGGTGTGGGATAAGTTGGCGACAAAGCTAAGCCCAAACCGAGATAGTCGAAGTATCCGGGATCACTAGGCAAGACGCTTACAAGCGTTCCAGCACTGGTCCGGTGCTCCAACACCGGCGCCCCAGGATCCCACACTTTAATATCAAACGCCAAGACATTCGTCAGCACGACATCTTCTGCCACACGCGTACTTCCCGCGAAGCCAGTAGCGTTCGGGTAATATCGCGTCGCTCCGGCCGCACCTAGATCGTATGCCTTTAGGGTTGCATTGCTCGGATCCACGTCGTGCCAAGGTATCGGGTTAAACCATGGATCAAATCCGTCATCCAAGGTTTCCGCAAGGCGGAACTCTTCGGCCATATATTCGTTAGCATAACCGGGCACTACGCCGCCTGCTCCAGACGCAATAAGCGGACTAGGTAAGGGCATGTACTCTTCCGACATTCCATCGTACGCCTGCGCCGGAAGAATCAAATCAAAACTTCGCCCTCCCACGGTGATCACACTGACGTCGTTGGTCGTTCCCGTCTGCAACGGAAACGGCCACAGCCCGGTCGTGAGATCCTGCGTGTCTTCATAAAAACTGCATTCCTGCAACGTCGGCATGCCCAGCATCCCCCAGAATCTTGCATCATGGGGGAAGACAAACGGTTGGTGCCCGTAGCGATTCTCACGCTTCGTCAGATCGCCCAGCGTGTTGAGCACCACTTGTTGCGTCATGCCTGTCGTCGCCGCGTTCACATCGTTTCCACCGCCGATGGGGCGAACCGATAGATCGTACTTGCCATAAAATCCGGCGGCTCGTAGTTCGGCGAGAGTGATCTGGTCCTGATAACTCGGCGCCACCAGCAGCACGCGGCGATAGAGCGTTGTGCCGCGGAGGAACCAGATCACTTCGGCCACGGGCGATGAGATTGATTGGCCATTTGCGTTCCCGCGGAACGGGGTTCTTAGATTCCGGGACGTGAACATCAATACATCGTCGAAGTCCCCCAGCGTCGTGCCTTCGATATCGATATTCGTGTTAACTGCTCCCTCAATGTCGTAACCATCTGGCAAGTTGTCCCCGTCCTCGTCATACGGCCTCAACGGCAACACGGGCCCGATGGGGCCTTCGATGATCTCGAAGTAGCCGAGGTTTTCTTCGGGGCGAAGTGGTGGCACCATGCTGGCGGTGGCGCCTGTCAGGTCGCGCTGCAACAGCAGTTGCACGGAGCGAAGGCGATCGGCCACTTCGACCGACGCGCGCGAGTTGCCGATCTCTTCGGTCACCGTGCCGAACACCGTGACGACCATGCCCATCAAGACCAGCGTCAACACAGTGGCGACAAGGATTTCAATGAGTGTGAAACCACACGCCTTGGATGCCACTGGCACACTGTGCGCCACCCGTCTTCGACGTAAGGTGAATTCTTTACCGTCACTTCTGTGGACGGGTGGCCCAGCCGCGTAGTCGGCTGGGTCGCGTAGCGACAAGATGCCTTGAGAGGCGTGCTGCGGTACGATTGAGTCGAGCCTTGGTTCAATCCGTGTCTAACGGCAGACGATTGCAGAGGTAAGGCCGCTAGGAGAGTTTGGTTGAGGAACGTGCAAGCCAGGAATCCGGATTCTCTCGCAACACAGAATCTTACCCGAGGCATCTTGTCGCTTCGCGACCCAGCCGAACGGCTGGGCCACCCGTCGAGCAATACTAGCTAGCAAAGCTGTGTAGATACCGATGGGCCGCGCCAGTGGCACCCTGTGGGAGCGAAATCGAAGCACTGGCAAAGCCAGTGGCACACTGCGAGATGCGAGAACGTTACCGTCACTTCTTCGGCACACTGCTGGGCAAGCCAGCGGTGGCACACATTCAACCTGGGCACCAAACATGAGACCTCTCCTCCGACGGACCCCCTGCAAGCGGCTCAACCCAAAAGGTCAAACCCTTCCTTGGCCCTTGTGGAACGTCGCGGGCGTCTTCAGGTCTAAGGCCGTACCGATTCCAACTCCGGCACTGGCAATACCCATGGGCACCCAAACCTACCGATCGAAGCCATTTCACCAGGCAACCATCACCACAAACGAACCACGTGTCGCACGCTCCGGCCATTGCGCACGACTGCCTCAACCTCTTATTGCAACAACAGTTAGCAGCCCTGTCAAGCGATTCGTGGGCCATTGCGAACCAATCGAGACGCACACCCGCCCCATTTGCGTCGATTGGCGTTCATTCGCGGTTCCTGTCTTGCTACGGAGAACCGTTATCATTGCGAAGGCAGCAGAAAGATGGGTGCAAGCACGCCATCCTACGATTACTGGCCACCCGCCTCATTTGCGTCGATTGGCGTTCATTCGCGGTTCCTGTCTTGCTCCGGATCGCCCACAACCGGCAATTCGTTCGCAGGCTAACATTCTGCCAAGCTGCAATTTTCCATACAAATCGCTGGCATTCTTCCTGACATTTTGCGACAATCTTACTTGGGTCAGTATCGTTTCAGGGCTGCAGGCCGTTGTCGCCGTCGTTTCCACGTCGTGCTTATTCCATACGCAATCTCGTCCGACCAAACCCCGGACAGGCGGCGCGTGGCCTGTGAGAGGCGCACTGAAGCAACATGAGTGGGCGAATGGATCACGAGGAGAGAACAAAATGAAACGTCTGGAACTGAAACGTCTGGAACATCGAAGAACGGGCTTTACGCTCGTCGAACTCTTGGTGGTAATCAGCATCATCGGCATGCTCGCGGCGCTGCTCCTGCCAGCAGTCAACTCCGCCCGAGAAGCCGGCCGCCGCAACACCTGCATGAACAACCTAAGAAACCTTGGGTTGGCAGCGATTAACTTCGAATCGTCGAATCAAAGATTCCCAGGCTATAAGAATGTGCAGGCCGAACGGTCGTTCACATTCGAGCCGGCTGGAAACCCAATCGTCTTGACTACTGCGATCACGACGAAATTTCAACAGCCAACGGGCTGGGTGTTCCCCTTGTTGGGCTTCCTCGATCGTAGCGATATTCTAGACGCCTATGGATCCCGCGGAACGGATGGGGCGAACTTTACCAAGGGTATCCCCCCTGAGCAGTTAAGTCTGAAGATCGTTAAGTGCCCTAGTGACATCCTGGCTGAATCTGAACATGACAAAGCTGGCATGAGCTATGTAGCGAACTGCGGGATGGAAGATCTACATGCAGACATCACCTGGACTACGGGTGCTGACACTCGTTTTGCCAATCATGCCGGATCGAATATGCACGCTGATTTTGAAGATCCCATGTCCAGCATTTTCGGCGGGAACGTGGATTATAAGTCGAACGGTATCTTCCAAAACCACTATCCATTCTCGCTGGGGGCCTTTAGTGCTGTGATGGTAGGGCCGACAACCCCACAGAACTTCAAGAAGGAAACCGTCAGCACGAGCACGCTTCTCAGTGGCGACGGGTCGTCAACGACCTTAATGATGAGTGAAAATGTTGACGGAGGTCTGTGGACCGACTTTGCCGAATGGGACGTTGGTTTCGTTTGGGAACCAGACATTGATGGCAGTGGCAACCCGATATCGCCGTTCCTTGATTACGGCAACCTATCCACGAATAAGCTGTCGCAATATGGGAGTGAAGTACGATCGATCAATCAGGATATCGGCTTTAGCGTCTTTGCCGAGCTGGGAGAGGAGCAGACTGGCGAATCGGCTCAACCAAGTAATCCCTATCGATTTGCCCGTCCTTCGAGCTACCATCCTGGTGGCGTGAACGTTGTCTTCGCCGATGGCCACACCGGTTTTCTCGCCGAGAATATCGACGCAGTTGTCTACGCACAGTTGATGTCACCACAAGGCAAATCAGCTCGCTTCGCGCGTTCCTCCAGCCCACTCGTAAGACCGTTGTTTAGCTTGGGTGCTCCCAATGTTGGTTACTCGCTCTTCGCGACCCAAGTGCTTGACGAAGGTGCGTATTAATCGCTTAGCCGCCTTCGACGTTTGTTCCTGAGACACACACGACCCTGGAAGCCAACCCCGGCCTTCAGGGTCGTTTTTTGTAGGTCATCGCACAGGGTGCGTGACGGGTGGCCCGGCCGTTCTTCGGCGGGGTCGCGCAGCGACAAGATGCCTTGCGAGACGGATTGCAGCAGAAGCGACTCTCCCCTTCATTCAAGCCGTGCCCAACAGCGAACCTTCCGAAAGAGCCACCCACCACAAAAGGCGTTCCGGTAAGACACGCGGCTACCAGGAACCGTAGTTTTCTCGCAATGTTGAGCCTAAACCAAAGCATCTTGTCGCTACGCGACCCAGCCGAAGAACGGCCGGGCCACCCTGTGCGATACCTACGACGGGTGGCCCCGCCGATGAATCGGTTGGGCCACCCGTCGTATTGGGTTAGAATCAACTCGAACTTGCACATTCCGCGCCCCGACCACAGTACACCGCCATGACGAAGCGACGCATTTACACGGATCGAGCGTACGCGCACTTCGTAACGTTCTCTTGCTTTAAGCGTCGGCGGCTTCTCCAAGCAGGTCGCAGTAAGAAGATCATGATCGCGATGCTCGGCGAAGAATTGGGCAAGCACGACGGTTGTTGTATCGGGTTCGTCATGATGCCCAACCATGTACATGCGCTCGTCTGGTTCCCCGATCCACGTGCGGTCAGCCCCTTCATGAACAAATGGAAGGATCGCTCATCGCGTAGCATTCAAACGCTTTACCGTGACCACTTTCCCAACTACTGGTCAAAGGTTGGACAAGAACGTCGCGTCTGGCAGGCGCGGTATTATGATTTCAATGTCGACTCACCGGAGAAAGTTCAGGAGAAGCTTGATTACATGCATTCCAATCCGGTCCGTGCAGAACTGGTGGCCCGGCCAGAGGATTGGCCATTTAGTTCGGCACGACACTACTTGTCTGGAAAATCAGTCGGCGTAACGATCTCCGCGCCCGAAGGGGCATTCGGGTGAGATACTCTGCTGTGGAGAACCACGGTTTTTCGGCTCCTGATCGACGGGTGAACGGGTGGCCCGGCCGATTCTTCGGCTGGGTCGCGTAGCGACAAGATGCCTTGGGGAAACGGATCGAAGCGAAAGAGACTCTCCCCTTCGTTCAAGCCGTGCCCAACAGCGAACCTGCTGAAAGAGCCACCCATCACAAAAGGCGTTCCGATAAGACACGCGGTTGCCAGGAACCAAAGCTTTCTCGCAATGTTGAGCCTAAACCAAAGCATCTTGTCGCTACGCGACCCAGCCGATAAATCGGCTGGGCCACCCTATCACCCTGTGCGATACCTAGCAGTCTTGCTTGCGGCAATCCACCGGCCGTTCGTTGTCTGACACGCGTGGATTGACCTACAATCACGTGAATCACGCAGCTAGCGTTCATTATGATTGCCAGCATGTAGCATGACTCAGCCTCAACAAACGCTGTCGAACCGCTCTTGTCAATTGGGAGAGGGAACGCTATTGTCCGCTGCCTTTTCTACGGAACCAGACTCATCGATTCAGATTCAGACGCTGCGAACGGAGCGGTTGACGTTCGTCACGCGGTTGACGATTGCGATTGCCGGCAGCGGGCTGATGTTGCTACTTACGATTGCCGCGTGGTTGGAACCTAGCCCCGCAGGTCTTGGAACACACCAGCAGCTTGGGCTGCCGCCGTGTACGTTTCGAGTTCTGTTCGGAGCACGTTGTCCTTCGTGCGGCATGACCACGGCGTGGGCCAACGTAATGAATGCACAAATGGGCGAAGCAGTTAGCGCCAACGTCGGCGGCACGCTGCTGGCGATCTTGGCACTGATGGCCACCCCGTGGCTATTGCTGTCGGCCGCCACTGGCCGGTGGCTGCTAGTGGCGCCCAACGATTTGATCTTCATGCTCGTCGCGGCGTTGTTCGTGGCGGTGACGTTGGTCGATTGGGCCTGGCGAATGCTGGCCGCATAGAAGTATCGAGCGACGGGACAACGAATTTTCGACGCGTGACGTTGCCCCGGCTGGGGCGATTGACTTTGTCTGAAACAATACAACGCGAGAAGGAATTGCGATGGATCGCAACGTTACGACTGATCGTCGACCGGGAAAATTGTTGTTGACCGCCGTGTTGCTGCTATCGGCAGCCGGTTGTGTAGGGCCGCTGACAACGGCCATGTACTTGATTCAGGGCACCGATCTTCCGGCTGAGTTCAAGGCCATGAAGGGCAAACGCGTGGCGGTGGTTTGTCGCCCCCCGGCCACCGATCAGTTTCAGAACTCGCAAGCCGCGGAGATGTTGGCCCGAGAAATTAGCCTGTTACTAGGCAACAAGGTAGCTCGGATCGATGTGGTCGACTATGCCGACGCTGCCGCATGGCAAGACGAAAACAATTGGGAAGACCCGTCGGAATTGGCCGAGGGTGTCGACGCCGACATGGTGTTGGCCGTCGATTTGAATTCGTTCGATATCTATCAGGGTCAGACACTCTATCAGGGCAATGCCCGCGTGTCGTTTGCCGTGTACGACATGGAGCAGGACGGCAAAGTCGTGTTTGAAAAGACTCTCCCGCCGTCGATCTATCCGCCGAACGTAGGCGTGCCGACTTCTGAGCGACCCGACGACAGCGTCTTCCGCTCTGAGTACATTCAGGTTCTGGCCGACGAAATTGGGCGCCACTTCTACGCCCACGATGCCTACTCCGACGTTGCACGCGACAGCACGGCATTCGGGCTCTAAGGCGAAGTCATCTCGCCAACTTAACGTGAAGTGGTCCGCAACCGTCGGTGTGCATCCATGGCACGCAGATCGTGTGTGCGGTAAGCTGTTCGTCGGATGGCTGTATGGGTTTTGAATGATACCTTTGATGATTGACATTGCCGATGAGAATCTCGGGCACGCGCTATGACACCGGCGATCCGGTAACAATTGAAATCGATGGCGACCGCATCACGCACGTTGTTCACAGAAACTCGGCAGAGCGATCGACGACACCGGGGCCTTGGATCGCGCCGGGTTTTGTCGACATCCAGCTCAACGGTTACGGTGGCCAACAATTCAGCTCTGCCGACTTGACCGTCGAGCGAGCCGCATCGATTCTTGAGACCTATCTATCCTTCGGCACCACGCGTGTCTGCCCGACCGTGACAACGCAGTCGGCTGAAGTTTTGTGCCACGCGATTCAAACACTGATCGAGACAACGGGTTCGGACCCACGGTTCAAACGCTTGGTGGCCGGTATTCACGTCGAGGGGCCCTACATTTCGCCCAACGACGGCCCCCGCGGCGCGCACGCCAAACGGTTCACGCGGCCGCCCGACTGGGACGAGTTCCAGAGATTCCAAGACGCGGCCGACGGGACGATCCGCATCGTCACGCTTTCGCCAGAGTACGACGAAGCCGAGCTATTCATCGAGCGTGCCACCACGGCGGGCATAGTCGTGGCGATCGGTCACACATCGGCCAACAGCGAACAGATTCGGGCTGCCATCGATGCCGGGGCCCGGTTGAGCACCCACTTGGGCAACGGCTCGCATCTCGAACTGCCGCGGCACCCGAACTATCTCTGGGATCAACTGGCCGAAGACCGCTTGATGGCCAGCATCATCGCCGACGGCCATCATTTGCCCGCCGAGGTGGTCAAGGTCATCGTTCGCGCGAAGACCCCGCACCGCATCATCTTGACGAGCGATTTGTCGGGGTTCGCCGGTCTGCCGGTTGGCACCTATGCAAACGAGACGGGCGATGTCGAGATGCTCGACGACGGGCGGCTGGTGGTCGCCAGTGAGAAGCGATTGCTGGCCGGCGCCTCTCGCCCGATCGGGACGTGCGTAGCCCAAGTGATGCACATGGCCGACCTTAAGCTGTCGACGGCCATTGATATGGCTACGCGAAACCCCGCCGAATTGCTCGGGCTAGCAGCAGGCAGTTTGCGGCCCGGCGACACGGCCGATTTAGTGCTGTTCGATTTACACCAAGAATCGAACCAACCGCCAACGCTAAATGTGATGGCGACGATTCTGGCCGGCGAGTGCGTTTACGGCCATGTGCCGGTGATCGATTAGCGCAACGGCTATTCTTCTGCTTGCTCGCCCGGTTCCGGAATGCTCGGTCCTGGCGGGCAGACGGCGCCCCGGGCGTTGGCCAGCGATTGAATCGCCAAGTCGGATCGTCCCGCATGGCGGTAGCATTCGCTCACCGTGAGCCAGATATGCTTGGCCGCTTCAGCCGGAACCAACTGCGCCGCAACCTGCAACGGCACGACCGCCTCGTTGTAGCGTTCCAAGGCACTGAGCGCAGCACCGCGAAGATATTGCGCAGGCCCTTCGAGCGGCCCGGCGTGATCGATTCGGTCGAGACTATCGAGCGCACGTTGAGGCAATCCTAGCTCGAGATAGCCGGAAGCCTCGTTGATTCGATTTCCCAACCGCATGAATTGTTGTTTATCCATTTTCCCCACCTCTTTGCTGTTCCAGCAATTCGTGGTTGCTGCAATAAGCCGCGGTTGGCCCTTGGAAGCGCGTTGAATTGCCGCCATGAGCCGCCGTACCGCATGAACCACTATGCAAAGTCTATACCTGAAGTTCTTGTAGGTCGCTGATTTGGTACGCAAACACATACTACGCAAGAGTTTTCTGACGGTGGTCAGTTTTCCGATTGCCATGATCGCTACCCCGCCGAAGGGAGGGTTCAGGATGCCAGTTTGGCACAAACTGCCTGGATTCGGGCAGTAGATAGCGGAGCGTATTGCAGCGAGAAGCGTTACGGACATGGGGAAATCCCAAACGCCCTTCCACAACGATCATCGATGACCCAAAGCCGTCAGCGACCCGTTGGCGCATAGAGAAAACGCAACATGCGCGAGGCGGCGTTGTCTTCAGGAAAGCCGCGCGCGAGTTCGGCGTAGATGTTTCGCAGGTGTAGTTTTGTAGAGGGTGACACTTGCGACAGTCGGTCAATGTCGCGGGATCGAATTTCTTCACCAACTAGGTACAACAGCAAGGTATTCAAGGGGTCGAAACGAATCAGAAAATCTTGCCGGCGAGATTGGCGGTCGCCGAGTTTCGGTCGCATCACCGAAGTCGGTTCCAGGCTATGCGTGGCTCCGAAATAGTGCCCCAACTCATGCACCAGCACCTCGAGACGCTCTGCTTTGGAAATGTGATTGTGCCACTCACGTATCAGAATGTGCGAACGAAACGGACCAAACGTGCCGCCCAGCCGCGTGGTGCCTTCTGGCTTCTTATAGCGCGCGGTGAATCCAATGACCAGCTTCGCGGGGGGGGCAGGGGCCTCCCGTTCAAACTCGCTTAGTGACGTTTGAAACTTGTCGACAAAATCGTTCGATTGCCACACATCGAATGCCACGACCTCGAACCGGATACGTGCATGGCGCTCGAAGATCTTCGACGCGGCGGCAAGGCGATCGGAAAGCCGACGACGCCACACCTCGGGCCGAGCAACTTCGTTATCGTCGACGAAGATTTTCACCGGGATCACCGCGGTTGGAAGTATGGCGATGTCGCGCCAATGCTGTCTTTCTTTCTCTGTGTTGGCCGCAGTGATAGGTTCGGGCCGCGCTGTGGAATTCGACCCGGTGGCGGCAAATGCCTCCTCACCGGTGAAGCCAATCTGCTGCAAATCGAGGATACCGTCGAACGGAGCAAAGAAACAAACCCTGTTGGGCTCGATTAAATACTGCCGCGGTCGTGCGGAACCGAAGTTGATGCGAACGGTTCCCAACACCGGGATGGGGAGCACGTCGCCGCTGGCAATGTCGTACTGAACCGGTTTCCCGTAGGGTTCCCATTGCGAATCGTCACTGGCAGTTTCCCCAGTCGCGGGCCTCATGGCGGTGAGCTGGAACAGCAGGGTCTGGCGCGTGCGATTGTCGAATACAACGACTGCCGCACGGGAGACTGACGCCGAGGCCATCACCGCAACCCAAACGACGATGATCATCCTATTGAAGACCAAACGCACAAGACGCCTCGGAGCACGCGGTACGAAAAAAGCAGACGACCGAAGTCAGCTCGCTTTGAAGAATGTCCACCCGACTGATTGAGTGTACCACGCCTGTCACCAGCGGG
>CAZNXE010000121.1:0-15498 GCA_964576465.1 uncultured Planctomycetaceae bacterium | reverse complement strand
GCCAAGCACCATGCAGAATTGTTGAGAGACGCGTTTTCGCGCCTGCTTCGACGTTGGCCGAACTCCGGACGATGACGCCCGTCATCGGCAGCGCGCCTAGCAAGCCGCAGAGCATGTTTCCGATTCCCTGTGCGGCCAGCTCCCTGTCGTAGTTCGTGCGCGTGCCGGAGTGCATCTGATCGACCGCCGTGGCGCAGAGCAATGTTTCCGCACTGGCCACGACCGCCAGCACGATACCTGCTTGGAAGATGACCGTGAAGGAAACCGACTCGAGAACAGCCCACGAAGGAAAATGGACTTCACTCCACAAGTTGTCGGGCACTTCCACATAGAACACGGGCAATTTCAGGATTGCTGTCGCAGCCGTGGCGATTACGACGGCGACGAGCGGAGCAGGAACCAGCTTCAGCCGTGTCGGTACGAACGCCTTCCAAATCAGCAAAGAAATGATTGTCAACAAGCCGATCTTGGCTGCCCAATCATGGTTCTTGAGTTCATCGAGCACTTCTTCCAGTTGATGTTGCGTGCCTGTCTGTGAGGCACGCACTTGCTCGGCGCGCCCTTGCTGTAAGTCGCTCAGTGCGATACGCATTTGCTCCAGCGACTGTGTCGTTGCTTCTTTCAATCCAGCGGGGTCGCGTACCGTTTCGGATACGCCTTGTGTTTCCAATCGGTCAACCAAGCTGGTAAGCCGATCGGACAACTCTTGCTGCATTGCCGCAAGCGGTTGAAGCTGTGACTGGTCTGGAAGTGATGGTTCCGAAAGGGGGGGCGCATGAATTAGATCCGTATCTTGGGTTGTTGTGGGAATCTGTTCTGCCGCCAATTCACGAAGTTGCACCTGCTGCTCGTGCAGCGCCCCGAACTCTTGGAGCATATCTCGCCGAGAGGTCCGCTCCTCAACGGTGCCCAATTCGGGTATCGGCAGCCCTTTCTGGATTGCTTCGGGAATCGACAACAGGTTTGTAATGCCGTTGCCCTTGGGAGCATCGTCGACCATGACATGAAACTGGCTCGACAAGATCAATACGCCAATGCCGGCGAGCATGCCGTGAATGACCGCCGGCGAGACGGCTCGGAACCAGCGACCATAACGCAGCACGCCCGCGAGCAGCTGCAGCGTACCGCCAACCAAAACGGCAAGGCCAAGCACCTCCAGCCCATGGTGTTGTACAAGGTCAAAGACAATCACCGTCAGGCCAGCCGCGGGACCGCTCACCTGCAGTGGAGACCCTGCAATCCAGCCGACGACAAGACCGCCAACAATCCCCGTGATCAAGCCGGCGGCCACGGGAACGCCTGATGCGATGGCAATACCCATGCAAAGTGGTAGCGCCACGAGAAAAACAACCACCGACGCCAGAAAGTCCTGTTTGGGTGCTGAGAACAAGCTGCCTCCAGTATTCATTCGCTTCGCATTGCTATTCATTTTCTATTCCAGGAAAGTTGTTCTCGGGTTTCATGATCTCTGAGTAAGCGATTGCATGACGACGTTCCGCTAGATAGGAGGCAACTCGCGGATGGCCGAAGGAACTGCGATGCTTGTGCCGTCGATGGGGACGAACTGACCATCTTGCGGGTGATAGCCAAAGACCTGTCCGGTCTCGAACTTGTACACCCAGCCGTGAAGGTTCAGTGCCTTGCGACCCAATGCCGCGGTAACCGTCGGATGAGTTCGCAGGTGCTCAAGCTGGACGAGGACGTTTTCTTCCACCGTGGCCGTAAGTCGTGCGGCGGCATCGGTGATATGTGCGTAGTTCTCCTCGATAATCCGATGCGTCGATTCGGCATGGCCCAGCCACGACCGCACGGCCGGAAGCTTTGCAAGTTGTGGTTGATCGAGCAGCCCCCCCATTGCTCCACAGTGAGAATGGCCACAGACAACAATGTCTTTCACGCCGAGCACACTCACCGCGTATTCGATCGTCGCGGCTTCGCCTCCTTTGACCGCTCCATATGGCGGAACAATGTTACCGGCGTTTCGCAGAATGAAAAGCTCACCCGGTTCGGTCTGGGTGAGCAAACAGGGATCGATACGGGAATCTGAACAGGTGATGAACAAGGCCAGCGGATTTTGACCATCCACCAGACCTTCAAACAACCGCTGCTTGGAACTAAAAATATCGCTCTGGAACTGGTGAATGCCTTTAACGAGTTTCTGCATGAGTACAATCTCCACGAGTATGTGTTGGCGAAAGAGGTATTCGCGCACTGAATTCCAAGAAGCGGAACACAACCTGCGCAGTGTTAGCAAGTAAGTCGAACCTGACAGTCAAGACGATTGCGTTCAGAAGCCGCGCAATGATCTCCAAGGATGCCAAGGACACGACGTGCGGAGAGTAGTCGTAGTCTAAATCAGCAAAGGCGCGCGGTGGCCGTTGGCAAGCTGATGGCCGACGATTGACGGAAGATGACCCGCGTATGAAGCGATACTGCGAATTCGATCGCCGGTTTTGTAAGGCTGTTTGAGGTCGCCATGCTGTCGATTGTTCAAGCGGCGACGTGTCGAAGACCAAACAGCCTGCTCTCCCTCAGCCCTCGCTCCGTCCTCCTGACAAGGACATTTTCCCTCGGCCAATTCGATGCACGTCAGCCCGGAGTAATGAAAAAATGGTAAGAAAGCGAAGGCGCAAAGGCAGATCGAGAGGGAGAGGAGCCGTGTTGTCGAACGTCTTTGAAGTGGCATCAGCAAATTCCGTCTCGAAACACCAACCTGTTTGCCGCAGGATTGTCTACTACAACTGATCCAAGAGAGGTCGCGAGATTGTACGGTAATTCAAGAAACGCGTCAAAACCGCCTTTGCCGTGGTGGCGAGCGCAAATTTTCCGAGAACCCAAAATCATTGGTATACGTGAGTCGCCCGATCCTCAGGTGCTACCGCTGGTGGTTTCGTTCTCCTCGAGTGTAAGTGTAGATGATTCCAGAAATCACCCAGATTCGCCGTCGTTTTTGTCACAACAAAACCACTGCGACAGCGAATTACCCCCCCCCAGGCATTGCCCGTGCTGGCGAACTATAGCGCGACAACTTGCGTAGTAGGAACACACCGTCGAATTCCTCCCAAAAAGCGGCGGTTTCAACAAAACCGTGCGCTTTGGGTGAATCGCCTCGCCGGGGCCCGCCAACGCGCGTATGATGAATTTGATATCAGTAGTACCCCAAAATGATGGCTCGACGGCGATCTACATGATCTTTTCGTCGCAGTAGACGAATCGCGCTGAATCGCCAACCGCCAGCTTCTTGCAGGGGGGCTGAAATGCACCACGGCAGGGTCGCCTAAATATGACCGTCAATGAGTCCACGGGCCGAATGTACTCGCCTACCGACCCCACGATTGATCTTCAGTCCATCGCTTCGCCAGAGCGCTCACGGCGGTGCCGCGTTGTCGAAGGAACCGGCTCGCACATGACGGCCGAGACCCAGACGTTGTTGCGAAGTCGCCTGCTGGCTTCCGCGATGCTGTTGTTTCTCGGGGCGGCCATGTTTCTCGTTTGGGTCTCGTTCGCCAAGCACCCCGAGACCCACAGTCAACACTCTTCCCTGGCGTGGACGCGCTATCTATTCCACATGGCTTTCACGGCTGTCGAAGGCGCGTGTGCCTTGCTACTGTTCAGCCGAATCTGCATGTCGGCCCGATGGTTGCGCGTCTTCGAAGTCATCATCTTCGGGATGCCCGCCGCTTTTTTTGCAACATTAATGGTGACCGACATCTCGCTGTGTTGCCAATTGGCCGACAAGGCCAATGTGCTGGCCGTAGCGTACCGGACGTTTTCCTATTGGTTGTCCTTGATCGTTGTGTACGGGATGTTCGTTCCCAACACTTGGCGTCGCGCCGCGGCAGTCGTGATCCCAATGGGCGTCATTCCCGAGGTGATCATCGTAACGCTGCGGAATACCGAACCGCTCGTCGCGGAGGCAATTCCTTCGTTCGACGTAAGTGCGATGGCACTGACGATGGTCGTTGCCTGCATGGTCGCGATCTACGGCACTTATACGCTGCATTCGTTGCGAACAGAAGTTTTCGAGGCCAAACAGTTGGGGCAATACACGTTGGGCAAACAGATTGGCGCCGGAGGGATGGGCGAAGTTTATTTGGCAGAGCATCAATTGCTGAAGCGACCCTGTGCGATCAAGCTCATCCGACCGGGTCACGCCGCCGATCCGCTAGCCTTGGCGCGCTTTGAACGCGAAGTGAAAGCCACTGCGCAACTGTCGCATTGGAACAGCGTCGAGATCTTCGACTACGGTCGGACCGATGACGGAACGTTCTACTATGTGATGGAGTATCTGCCCGGCATGAGCATCAGCGATATCGTGCGTCGCTTCGGGCCGATGGCGCCGCAGCGCGTGGTGTTCTTGCTGCGACAAACGTGTCAGGCATTGCGTGAAGCCCACGATGCCAACCTCATTCACCGTGACATCAAGCCAGGGAACATCTTTGCGGCGCACCGTGGAGGCCTGTACGATGTTGCCAAACTGCTCGACTTCGGGCTCGTCAAAACGATCACGCGTGATCGAGTCGACGATCTGACACAAGACGGCTCCATCTCCGGATCGCCGCATTATATGTCGCCTGAGCAGGCCTCGGGCAATACCGAACCCGACGCTCGTAGCGATATCTACAGCCTGGGGGCAGTGGCCTATTTCATGCTTAGCGGACGCCCTCCCTTTGAAGGGGATCAACCGTTGGAGATCCTGATCTCCCACGCTCGCGACGAAGTCGTTCCACCGTCAGACTATGTCAATGGGATCCCTGCGGACTTGGAGCAGATCGTGCTCCGCTGTCTTGCTAAGAATCCAGGCGACCGCTTTGCTTCGGCCGAAGAACTTGAAGCCGCGTTGGCACAGACCAGTGCCGCTGACTTCTGGACCGAGAAAGAAGCTGCCGCGTGGTGGGCCAACATCGAATCGACACCACAAGAAACAGCAGCCGTGTAGGTCCACGACGGCGGCTCTTGTATCTTAAGAACCGTACTCAGGAGTCGGATGCCTCACGCGTCAGTGATTCTCATCAGACATTCATAGGGTACCCCCCACAAACGTCCGTTTTTGGGACTTGCTAACTAGCGTCGGTCGATGTGACCGACGCGGGTTCGGAGGCAGCACTCCTGATTTCGGTGTGTCGGGGCCGACGGGCATATTGATCTAAGAAACGCCATCGGCCTGCGAGCCAACCATTCACTTGGGTGCTACTTCGCCGTTGCCCGCGCATGGCTACAGTGGGTTGCCATTCCCGTCAATGATGTAGTTTTCCTTAGGGCCAATCTTTGGCACTTCGGCGTAGGAGTACTGCAGCTGTGACACCTGCTGTGTCTTTGCACTTCCGTCTACATAGTCGAACGAGGAGGCGTCGAAGACTGCTAGATTTGCTCCGGAAGCAACTGAACTTCGGTACACGACTCCTTCCAAGCCAAGGCGACGCAACGCATCGGAAAGGAACTGGGTGAGCGAATACTCCCCTCGATCCTCCGGAACCACGGGAAGGCTGAGTAGTTCGTCGATTGTTTTTAGAAGCAGGTAGTCGTCGAGAAGCTTATCCGACCGGTAATAGTCGACGATTGAAACCTTTGTAAAGTCTGCGACCTGGATCGCACGCGCACTCTCGAAGCTACCCACGGATACATAATGCCCGGGGTGCGGCCTCACTTCACAGATGGCCGTTTCCTGGTTTGTGCCGAGGTAGAGGAAGGAGACACCAGATCGGTTCAGCCTGCCACTAGCGGCCAGCAGTGGGAGCGGCGCGCCAAGCTTCTCGGCCGAGTACGCCCTGAAGTGCCACTCGTTACCCCACGAGCTATGCGTGACAGCTTTCATGTCGTACCCGATGCGAGCTCGGTACATGACCGTCCCCGCTGGAAGACTCACCACGAGGTTGGATATGTGCTCTTCGAGTAGCGTATCGACCTCACTCTCGAGAAGGAAATGATTCTTCGTGCGGAGCTTTTCCCGAAGCTTCTGAAGCCGAGGGGATGAGTCGCTCTTCAGCGAACGCAAGAGCTGTAACTGTTGTCCGTCCGCGTCGTACCCGGCGAACAGGCTGATTCCTTTGTCGTATTCCTCATAGCCTTGATCGAAGAAGCCCAGAATGGCTTCCTCGTAGGCCTCATCATCCCAGTGCGGCGAGTAATTCGTGATCGCATTCTCACGAAGAAACAACCCCTCCAATCCATCACCGCCCCAATGCTCATTGTAATCCCACTCTGAGTAGTGGAAACGCACGAGGGCCCGGACCAGGCTCCGCAACTCAGCGTCATCGGAGTCCAGTGTATTCGCGTCCATGGTGCCACATATTCCGCAACGGGCGACTCGACTAGCGCGGCTGAGAATGAACTCCTTCAGGACTTGGTCCTTGGCGCAGTTCGAACATATCGAGGACACTTTGGTCGTAGCTCCTACGGGTGGCGGTTCGATGGGCCCTCACTCGCTCGAATTGCACCAAAGTGCCGCTATATATAAGGCGCATCGTTACCTTGACACTTTTTTGTGGATTTGAACGAGAACTTGAGCTGGCTTGCTCCAACTAAATTATAGCGAGCGTACGCTAGAGCGTGATTAGCGATATCGGCATTTCACAGACTTGTCGTATGCTATCGAGACGCGTCCGTCGCATTGACCGACCGACAAAACGACCTGAAGATACGACGCGTTCGGTGTGAAACGCCGACGAGGCTTAGCGTGCATTTTTACACGAATCTGGGCGGTACCCTTTCACCGCTTCGCGCTACGTTGTGGTGCTCCGTCGGCGCGGAGGAATGCAAAAAGGTCGGCAATTTCGTCGAGCGAGAGATTTTCGAACAGCTTGTCGGGCATGGCCGACATTGAGCTGGGGGCGACTTCGTCGATTGTGTCCTTTTCGAGGGTTACCTTCTCGCCGTTGGATTGCAACACGACGACCGAATCGCTGCCAGCAGCGCCGACGATGCCGGTGAAGCTGCGACCGTCGTCGGTGATGATCGTCTTGCTGGCGTATTGATCGGAGATGACCTGCGAGGGATACAACACCGACTGAACGACCTCTTTGGTTTGAAAACGCCGCATGACGTTGGAGAGGTCGGGACCGATCCCCTCGCCCTTGCCACCACAGCGATGACACTTGATGCACTGCGCCTTCTCGAATACCAGGGCTCCACGACGCGATTCGCCTGCGTGTCCCTCGTTTGATGCAAGAAAGTCCAGCAGCACTCCTTCGGTCCAGCGGCTGCCCTCGGGTGGTTTCGGCAAGGTCGCTGGCTGCAAGTTGGGATTGTTCGTGGCAAACCACTGTTGCCACGCCTCCAACGATGCCTCCCAAGTATCTTCAGGACTGCCTTGTTGTTGGCCGGTCCACTTTTCCAACAGGGCGATGACATGGGGAGCCCCGTCTTCGCCGGCGCGCAGTGCCAGCAAAATTGCTTGGCGTATTGCTTCGGGATTCTCAGGGGCTCGATCGACCTCTTTCAGCTTCACCACTACTTCAACCGCGGCAGGGCCTTCTAGTACCGAGAACGAACTGACCAGCACGGGCCAGTTTTCACCGTCAGGAACTTGTGCCAGCCCCATGGCCAGCAACATTCGGCGCTCGGGCTGTGTGGCAAACGACTCGCGAAGGTACTCCATGGCCGCCGGATGTCCGCTACGCCCCAACACGGCGATCACCCCCAACGAGAGCCTGTCGGCCGCCTCGGTGCCGCTGCGTTGCAGGCGACGGGCCAACTCGACCAACCCGGTAACCGACGACTCCTCCAGTTTCTCCGGCAAATTTGGCAGCACGAGAATGGCCGCCGACGGCAGTGTTTCACCCAATGCTAGAATCTCGCCGTGCAAGTCGGCGGGCAGTGTTGCGAAGAAGTCTTTTGTAAAATTGTCCAAATAGCGGCCATAGCTGTGACCCCCCTCGACCCGTCGGGCTTGTTCATAGAATTGCAGCAGCGCGAGTTGCCACTGGGGTGTCCAACCATTCTCCAGATGGCGCAGATGTGCGGCCAGATGCAGGCGTTCTTGAATGGGGCTGTCGCCGTTTAGTTCGTCAATCGCCCTTGGCAGAAAACTCGTGTCTTGCAAATAGACCAGCAGCCGCACCAATTCCCGATTCATGCGCTTCTCGAATGCCGGATATTCGTTCGCCAACTGCTCGCGAAACTCGGGAATCTCATCGCCGGCCACTTCGCCTCGCAGCAGCGCGAGCTGAACAATGCGAACGAGATCGATGAAGTCTGCGTCGCTCACGTCGCCCTTCAGTGTGCGGCTTGCTCGATCGAGAATTGAATCGACAACCGGTCGGTCGGGGCCGAGAACCAGCAGCGCGGTGGCGCCTTCGAGAAAGACCCTCGCATCGTCGTGGGCCAAGACACGCGCCTGCCAGCGTTCTCGAGGAATCTGCTGAATCGTGCGGCGCGCGGCCCAGCGTACGAAGCGATACGGATCTTTCAGCAATTCCAGCAACTTTCCGACGGGCGCTTCTTGGCCGCTTCGCACGATCGACTCGCACGCCTTGCGGCGAACGGTCGAGTCGGCATCATCGAGCAACTCAATCAACCGTGGATGGGTTTGTTCGTCGAAATGGATCCCCATCAAGTACGTGGCCTTGGCACGGACGTGAGGGTCTTCGTCGCGCGAGAGCTTGACCAAAAACCGCGTCGAAGGGGGAGGGCCGACCAGTTGCATGATGTCCAGCGCCCGTGTCCGTGTGTCAACCGGATTGGCCGTGTTGTCGGCCACTTCGGCCAACTTCGGGCTCCACTCTTCGCCGAGCGCTTGCTTCACTTTGGCAATATTATTGCGACCAACCGCGCTATTAAGCTGAGGTTCGAGAATCGCCTGGGCGATGCCGTCGGGCTGATTTCGAGGCGGACTCTTCCCATCCCAGACGACACGATAGATGCCCCCTTCGGTATCGCGACCGCCGGTCGAGAAATACATCCAACCGTCGGGGCCCACGGCCAAATCGGTCACGTTCAACGGTCGCCCTTCAAGGAACACCTCGGAGCTACCACGGTAGGTGCCTCCGGACTCTTTCAGCCGCACAACCAGAATGCGACCCATCGACCAGTCAGCGGCAAACAGGGCATTGTGATACCGCAGGGGGAATTTGTGGTGGTTGTAAAACTCCACGCCCGTGGGTGATCCGCGGCCAGTGTTCACCACTGCCGGAAGGCTGTCGATGTAATAGTCAGGCCACTTAGCCCAACCGCTGCGCCAGCCGAATTCCGCACCAGGCACCGTGTGAATGATCCGCGTGGGGCGATACCACGGGAGCCCCTCGTCCCATTCCATGTCCGAATCGAACGTGAACAGATCGCCCTGACGATTGAAGGCAATGTCGTAGGCGTTGCGAAAACCGCCGGCATACAACTCGACGAAACTGGCGTCGATGTCGGTACGAATCACGGTCCCCCCGGGAACCTCCACCCCGGCTGCATGCCCGCCTGCGTCTTCGTAACGCGGCCGTACCAAATCGCCCTCGTAATAGTCGTGATGAGGACTTGTCTCCGCGATGTCCGCTTCGACGAACGTGTGATTGCCCATCACAAGGTAGATCAATCCATCGGGTCCCAACACGGGGGCATGCGGGCCATGTTCTCCCATTCCGCCCGTGAAGGAAAGCAACTTGGTCAGCTTCTCCGCTTTGTGGTCGCCGTCTTCGTCCGAAAGTCGATACATTCCCGTGCCATCGGGACCGTCGCCAACCGCGAAGATATCGCCGTTGAGCGCCAGGATACCTTGGCAGTTCTCCATCTCCTCACAGAACAGTTCCACGGTCTCCACAACGCCGTCGCGATCTTCGTCGAAAATGCGAACCAAGGGGCCACGTTCACGCGAGGCGATGATGTCGCCTCGTTCGTTAAAGGTCATCGCCACGATTGATCCGGAATCGTCGGGGCCGATCAACCGCTCGACCTGAAAATCCGCTGGCAGTTTGAATCGTCCCGACGACGCACCGTCGGCCACTTGCACCCGATCGTCCCAAGGCGAGGTTCGTCCCAGTTCGCCCAATACTAAAGCGGGCTGCCACTTCGATTCATTGAAATCAACGTCGCGCCAGTGGGGAGCATCGCTTGTGCTAACGAGCCACGAACCGTCGGTCGAGTGTGACACATCGGTGTTCCCGGAGTTCATCACCGTGACCTGTGCAACCAGCCCCGCGGGCGTGGACGTCTCGTTTTCGCACTTCACGGCAATGATGTTGCGGCCTTCGCGGAGATACCGGCGAATGTCGTATCGATCGAGTCGTTTCCAATCGCTGCCGCGACCAACACGGCGCCCGTTGACGAACAGTTCATACTTGTCGTCGCAGGTGATCTTTATTTCGCCCCGCTCAGCACCCCCCATGGAGAATGTCTTGCGGAAATAGCACACCGGGCTTGTCACCGGGTTGCCATCGTCGTCTGCCACCCAAATCCATTGCGCTTCGCCGGAACCGGCAGCTAGAGAATCACTTTCGCTGGCGACACAACAGGTGGCGAACAGCAGACTAGCGATCAACACGCGGATTCCAAAACGAACGACCACTTGCACGACCATCACCGAGTTCTCCTGGTGGATTGATTCAGATTGCGACAACATATCCAACCACGTGATTCGTTCGAGAGCGGACCCACCGACGTACAGGTTCATGTGGCCGTGCGGCCATCACGGGGTCGCTGCGTCCCCCTCGACTTTGCGGAAACTTGTCGAAGGCCACGTAACTCACGATGAGGCGATAGATTAGCATTAGCGCTCTGGACAAGGCAACACACAACTGCCCTACCCGGAGTCGGCATGCTTGCCCGGTGGCCTTCGGCGCGTTGACCCCTCGCAACCCATTCAGTACGGTGCGCTTACGTCGACAGGTGGGGTCGACGTGCTAGCACGCTCATTACTTGCAGAAGGAACAGAGAAAAATGGCCAGCCGCCTACAGAATTGGATCGTACTGCCTGCCTTATTGCTCACCCTGCCGGGGTGTTTTTCCGGTGAGCGAGAAGATCTCGATCCGAATACGACCTCCTCGGCTTCATCTTCCGAAGATGCCATCCCACCGAAGTACGAGTGGCCTCTGGTTCGTCCCGAGAGTCTACCCGAGACGATCGAAGCGTTGGAAGCGGAAATCGAGTGGGAAGATCAACCGGTTGTCGACGCGATCACACTGCTGCGTGAACTACAAGAAAATCAACCGGTGCTAGCGTCCGTGGACGAGGCACTGGAGATGCGGAACAACTCCGAGGATGCCAACGCCAAGATTCTCAGTGCACTGGGGCGATTGCCGCCGGAGGATATGGCGGGGGCTGACCTTGATGCGAACATCATCCGTCATACGCGCGCCGACGTGAGAAGCACGAACCCGATCATGATCAGCTCCACGGCTGAATTTGAAGTCAACGGGCTGACCGGCGTTGGATTCTTTGGTTTCGATTGGGAGATGAACCCTTTCGCCATCAGCGATCTTGTCGAGACCTGGCAAGCGAGCAAGGACAAAATGTACGACAAGGTGGTCATGCGTGACGATCTGACATGGTCCGATGGAACCCCCATCACGGCGCAGGACGTCGTCTTTTCGTATCAGACCATCATGAATCCCAAGATTCCGATTCCGGCAGTCCGCTCGGGAACCGATGAAATCGCTTGGGTCGAAGCGTACGACGATTACACGCTGCTCTACGTCCATCGCGCCGCGTTGGCCACGAATGTGTGGAATATTAACTTTCCAATTATCCCCAAACACATCTATGAAGAGTCGCTCAAGAAAGACTTGACGATGCAGGACAGCGACTATCACGTGCGCTATGAGAACGATCCCGTGGTGGGCGGACCCTATCGCATCGTCAGCCGCACACGTGGCCAAGAGATTAGGCTCGAGCGCCGCGAAGCGTATTACATGCACGAAGGTCGCCAAGTTCGCGACAAACCATACTTCAAGACGATTCGCTTCCGGATCATCGAAGACTCAAACACCGCGATGTTAGCAATCAAGTCGGGCAACATCGAGGATCTCGAGCTGACGCCCGAACAATGGCGAACCCAAACCAATGATGACGAATTCTACGACGACAATACGAAAGTAACCGGTCGGGCTTGGACGTTCTTCTACTTCGGCTGGAACCAAGATCCACAGCTCTCGCCCTTCTTCTGCGATGCGCGCGTTCGTCAGGCCATGGGATACGCCTTCGATCATCAGGAGATGCTTGAGACGCTGTGCTACGGGCTGTACGAACCGTGTGCGGGCATCTTTCATCCCACGGCGTGGATGGCCCCGCAGCCGCCGCTGCAACCTTATACGCAAAACCTCGACCGCGCCGAGGAATTACTTGACGAAGCTGGCTGGATCGATCACGACGGCGACGGTATCCGCGACAAGGAAATCGGCGGCCGGCTCGTTCCGTTTCAATTTAAGATCATCACTAGCCACGTTCCCTTGCGGGTTGCCATTTGCAATCTGCTGCGTGAAAGCCTCGATCGCATCGGAGTGGTTTGCGATGTGTCCCCGATGGAATTCACCGTGTGGCAAGACGCCATGCTGAACAAGAAGCTGCAAGCCTGCTTTGGTGGCTGGGGCACGGGCGCCGATCCTGACACGAGCATGAATATCTGGGGCACGGGCGAGGCCCGAAACTCGGTCAATTACTCGAATCCCGAGGTAGACCGTATTTTCCATGAAGCGAAGCGGGAATTCGACCGGGACAAACGTGCCGTGCTGTATGCCGAGCTGGACCGATTGATCTACGAGGACCAACCCTACACGTTCTTGTATCATCAGAGTTCGTTCTATGCGTTCAACAAACAACTCCGCGGCTACATGTTCAGCCCTCGCGGACCCTACAGCTACAGCCCCGGTTTCAGCAGCATCTGGCGCGCTCAATGACACGGTGATCACCGGTCACAAATTCCTTGCCATTGCCACCGGGACAACGCTTGAAGTGCCCTTGCTCCCCCGGTTCCGCTACGTCATGCTGCCGGACCC
This sequence comes from uncultured Planctomycetaceae bacterium, assembly GCA_964576465.1. GTDB lineage: Bacteria > Planctomycetota > Planctomycetia > Pirellulales > JAEUIK01 > CAZNXE01. The sequence continues at coordinate 2,583 of CAZNXE010000121.1, read as the reverse complement.
ATGCTTAGCTATTTTGTACGGCGAACGTTGATCGGCCTGCTGACGCTTGCGCTGATCACGTTCTTGATCTACGGGCTCATTCGCGCGATGCCCGGCTCTCCGATGACCGGGGAGATGATGGACCCCAGCCGTCGTCTCAACCCGGCTGATATTGCGCGCATGGAGCGTGCCTTCGGACTGGACAAGCCTTGGTATCAGGCTTACGGCGTTTGGCTGACGAACCTGGTTCAATTGGACATGGGCCGTTCGCTACACCAGAAACAGCCCGTGGCAGACCTCATCGTCGAGCGAATGGGCCCCACCTTGCTGCTCTCGATTACCTCGTTGTTCCTGGCCTACTTGCTCTCGATTCCGATGGGGCTGTACGCTTCAATCCGCTCGGGAAAAACCGACGAGCGGGTGATGAGCACGGTGCTCTACATGCTGTATTCGTTTCCGGCATTCGTCGCCGCACTGTTACTACAAATCTTGTTCGCCGTGCGGCTGGGGTGGCTACCACTGTTGGGCATGTACAGCGATGACTTCGCTTCGATGACCACATCCGAGAAGGCTTGGGATGTGTTCCTGCACGCGTTGCTGCCCGTCACTTGCTACACCTACGCTTCGCTGGCGTATTACAGCCGCTTCATTCGCTCGAACATGCTGGAAGTGATTCAGCAGGACTACATCCGCACCGCCCGCGCCAAGGGTGTTGGCGAAGTACGAGTGGTCTTTCACCATGCGTTTCGCAATACGCTCATCCCACTTGTCACGTTGATCGGGCTGACGCTGCCATCGCTGCTCAGCGGAAGCATTATTCTGGAGCAGATCTTCAGTTGGCCCGGGATGGGGCGATTGTTCTTCGAGTCGATCTCCGCCCGCGACTATCCCACGATCATGGGCCTAACGCTGATGTTCTCGGTACTCACGCTGCTTGGCCAGATGTTGGCCGATTTCTTGTATGCCGTGGTCGATCCACGGGTGAGTTACCACTAGCCCCGCGCCTTTGCTTTTTTGTATTCACCATGACCGCCGACAACACCGCACCACCGCCGCCCGTCGAAGCGCCGCCGACCGCCGCGCCGTCGCGCGGCTATTGGTCGGAGGTATGGCTCCGGTTTCGACGACGCAAGCTGGCGATGATCGCCTTGTGTTACATCGGCTTCATGGTGCTGGTTGCCGTGTTTGCACCCGCCATCGCGGGCACGAAACCGGTGGTGTGTCGCTACAAGGGCCATCTTTATTTTCCCGCCCTGGGCTACTTCAACACCAAGTGGGAAAACCCAATCTTTTACCACGATAAATTTCGGCGCGAGTACCCGAACAACCTCAAGGAAAAAGATCCCGAGAGCTGGGCGATTTGGCCACTGGTGTATCAAGATCCCTATCGGCGCGTGCGCGAGGGCGAATGGAAAGATATGCCTGGCAACCCTCGCCGCGACGAGGGACATCCGAATCGATACAACATCTTCGGGACCAACCAAGCGGGGGTCGATGTGCTCGCGCAGATGGTCCACGGCACGACCGTCGCACTGTTGGTGGGATTTGTCTCGATGGGAATCGCCGCCACCATCGGCATCGCGGTCGGCGCAATCGCGGGCTATGTCGGTGGCTGGGTCGACATTGTGCTCAGCCGTCTGATCGAGGTCGTGATTTGCATTCCACCGCTGGTGTTGATTCTGGCGATCATAGCCGTCATCGATAAGCCAACCATCTGGCACATGATGGCGGTGTTGGGCTGCACCCGTTGGACCGACATTGCCCGGCTGGCAAGGGCCGAATTCATCAAACTGCGCGAGAGCGATTTCGTCATCGCCGCGCGCGCCGTCGGAGTGGGTCAACTCCGCATTATGTTCCGCTACATTCTGCCCAATGCCCTGGCGCCGGTGTTGGTCCCCATCACGTTTGGGATTGCAGGTGCCATCTTGATCGAGAGTGGGCTGAGCTTCCTAGGTTTTGGCGCCCCGCCTCCTAACCCCAGTTGGGGAACATTGCTCAACGCCGGACGAACCAATCTGCAACTGTGGTGGTTAATCGTCTTCCCCGGAACGGCCATCTTCCTAGCCGTGCTGGCATACAACCTCGTCGGCGAAGGCATCCAAGAAACAACCGACCCCCGGCTAAGAGGCACAGGGCGGTAGTTGTCTCATTCATTGCGTAACTTCGGGGTCCTTACGCCTGCGATTTGGCCCTCTTGTAGCCAGATAGCGGCTAGTCAACTGGAAACACAAGCGTGAACGGGTGATAATCAGGCCTCCTGAAAGAACGGTTACCCGAGACAAGTCAAAATCGGAGATCGCAACGACATCGTACATACTGCCATGGTCATCCGCGGTTCCTACTCCCTCACGGCCTCACTCGGCCCTCGACAGCAATCATAATTATTAGAACGGGTAAAAGTTCGTGACAGAGACTAAATCACGGTCCGCCACGGGGTCTTGCATCCAGAGCAACACCCGGTTGACGACGACTCATACGCGGAGACGCGGCCTGCGCGAATCGATCATCCTCGTACTGTTGAGTGCGATGCTCTTGAGTTTCGCACCAGGAGTCATCGCATCACCTCCGGCCTTCAACATCATCAACGTCGGCTTGACCGGACCG
>CAZNXE010000120.1:0-15503 GCA_964576465.1 uncultured Planctomycetaceae bacterium | reverse complement strand
CGCTGCAGGAGTATCTGGAGTTGCGATCTGCCGACACCCCAACGACGCTGACGCTGCCGCAACCGCCGAAATGAGAAGCCGCCACGTGGCATCAGCAGCGGGGCTTTCAAGGAAGCGTGTGGATTGCTCGCCATTGAATCAACCAGTCTAGATTAAAGACTGAACGCAATCCGCGAAATCATCCCTCGGCGCTGTTCAGAAAACCGCACATTTCCGCATGCAGTTCGGCGGTGGCGGTGGCGATGAACTTGGGCTGTTTTAGGTCGACCGATCCGCCGTCGAGCGCGGCGATGTGCCCTCCGGCTTCGCGGACGATGACGAAACCAGCGGCGACGTCCCAAATCTTGTTATTCTCGGCCCAATAGGCATCGAAGTGCCCTGCGGCGATCTGGCATAGATTTAATGCCGCCGAACCCATCCGACGCACCGCACGGCTGCGGCTTACGATCGCGGCGAAATCTCTCATTTCGATGGAATCTGGGCGAGATCGGGCCGACAGGCTGGCCGCGACGATCGCATTACCCACGTCTGTTGTATTGCTGGTCTTAAGCCGCTGCGTGCCGTTGAGATAGGCTCCTTGCCCCAGGATCGCGGTGTAACAGTCGTTGGCGACCGGATCGAAGATCGTCCCCAATATCAACTCGCCCTGGTGCTCCAGGGCGATCGAAACGCAATAGTACGGCACTTGGTGGACATAATTCGTCGTTCCGTCCAGCGGATCGACGATCCAGCGATAGGCCGCACCGGGATTGATGTCGCTGGTGCTTTCCTCACCAAGAAAACCGTGATCGGGGAATTTCTTCAGAATTCGCTGCTGGATCACCTCTTGAGCGGCAATGTCTGCCTCGGTGACCAAGTCCGCAGGCCCCTTCTCTCGCACCGAAAAGCGGGTGGCCCAGTCGAGCAACACGCGACCAGCCTCACGAGCGGCATCCTCGCAAACCTTTAAGAAATCATCATTTACAGCCATTTCTTGTTCCCATTCTCTCGCTCGAAAATCACCAGACAGCGATTATACGAAGCGGATCGACATTGAACCAATTGGGCTTAGGCGTCCCTGGCCGTTTGCGGTAACTTGAGTGACTCTGGCGGTGAATTCGGATGAGCTGCGGACCGCTTCGTCCATTTTTTCACAAAACTGCTGGACACGCCCGTTCAACTTGGTAACATCGAGTTCGTTAGCTAAGCAATAGTCGTACACCTAACAATTTTCATCGGTGCTACGACAACGCTGCTGTCTGTGGCACTTGGCTGATGCGTTTCATACTTAAGGCCTCTTCTCTGTTCCGGCCCCGCCGTTTCGAGTTTACTCGAGCGGCGGGGTTTTTTCGTTGGTCAAACCTGTTTCCCCTATCATGTGCGGGACCAAAGCAGCGAATGGAGAGAGAAAGCCATGGACGCAACAAGCCCTTGGAAAATTCGAAACGCCACCGCCTGTCTGTCGCCGCCTGGTCTATCGGCGGAACTCAAGCTATCGCGACCCGAGTTGGGTCTGCATCTCTCTCTTAGCAACTCTCTTAACGACGCTGCAAAGCTGAGGATCCTGGGAGTTGTCATCGACGGCGGGGTCGCAAGCGTTTCAAGCGATGTCGACAAGCTAGCTTCGGAACCGCGAGAACCACTCGATGTCTATGCGCGAGACACCGATCTTGTCGTCACCTATCCCCCATCGCCCGATGGCGTGCAAACACAAGTTTATTGGCATGCTCCACGGGTTGATGAATCAGCCCACTCCACAGCGCCGCCAGAGATCGACGTCCAAGTTTCGGTGCAGACCGATCGTCTTGATTGTCGTCCTGCGGTGCATGTCTTTGCCCAGGTGATGGCAAGCGAAGTACTTCAGTGCATTGGGACCGATCCCCGGAATTATCGGCCAGTGCATCCACGGGATGAGATTGCAATATCTCCTCCCGAGGAGCGCTGCGTCCACGGACTGATCTTTCGCTTGGCGGACGCGGAGATGACCTACGCTCAACTGTTGCACCCCAGTGATGTCCTTACCCAGACCAAGTGTGATGGTAACGACACGGTGCATCAGACATTGCTCCGGCGTGAATCGTGTGGTGAGGGGGCCCGGTACACCTGTACATCTGGCCTTTTCTTCGAGACATTAGAGAAGGGTGTCATCCGGCGTGCGCGCGTTCGTGGTGTGTTCGTGCCGCGTGAGAATGATCTCGAGGCGGTTGCCGCTTGTGCCGAACGCTTGCTCGCAGAGAAGCTCCCGCTGACCACCTGACCATCGAGGCGATTGCGCCTAAAATCGCCCAATCTGCCTGCGGAATTCACTTCGGAAGCGGCGTCCGCGATTCGTCTACCTTCTGTTATACTAGCGTCTGGTTGAGGGATTCCTTTGACAGCGAGCGCGGGGTTTCACCAGTTCTTGAAGGCCGGTGTGACTCTACGACGATTGTTTTTCTTGTGTGACTAGGCATGTCGAACTACCTGACTGAAGTACTCGAGCGGTCGTTTACACCGACAATTCTCGTTGTGGGCGATATCATTCTCGACCGTTACCATTGGGGCAACGTCGATCGAATTAGCCCCGAGGCACCGATTCCCCTGTTGCGGGTGGACCGTCGCGAGCAACGCTTGGGCGGAGCCGGAAGCGTGGTATCGATGTTGGCGGCGCTCAACGTCCAAGTGCGCGTGGCAACCGTTCTGGGAAACGACGATGCGGCCGTTCGTGTCCATGAGCTGTTGAAAGAATTGGGCGTCGGCGACTCGGCGGTATTGACCGACGACGATCGCCCGACAACGGTCAAAGAGCGTTTCTTGGGTCGCGCGCAAAGCCGGCATCCGCAGCAGATGATTCGCATCGACCACGAATACGATGGTCCGCTCAGTGAGTCGCTTCGTGATCGGATGATCGACCAGATTTCAGCGAACCTAGACGGTGTCGATGTGATCTTGGTAAGCGACTACAACAAAGGCGTTTGTGCGGGCGACACGATTCCGGCGATTGTCGCCGCGGCCGAAAAACATGGCATCCCGGTGATCGCCGATCCGATTCGCGGGGGAGACTACCGGCGTTACGCAGGCTGTGCCTGTATCACCCCCAATCGTTTGGAAGCCAGTCTGGCGTTGGGTCGCGCCATCGAAACACCTCAAGAGGGAATCGACGCCGCGGAATCGCTGCTCGATTTCGGGGTTCACTCAGCGATTGTCACACTCGACCGCGATGGAATGGCCTGGGCGCGCCGCGACGGCAGCCATGGCATCAGTCCCATCAAACCGAGAGAGGTCTACGACATAACGGGTGCCGGCGACATGGTGTTGAGCATCATCGGCTACGGGGTCGCTGCCGGTCTTGAGGATGTACAAATCGTCGAACTGGCCAATCTGGCAGGCGGTTTGGAAGTTGAGCGTCTGGGCGTCGTGCCGCTCTCGCGCGGCGACCTGCTGGAGGAACTCCGCGAAGGAGAACCCCTTCGACACAACAAGGCACTTGCCTGCGAGAAGCTGCTGGACGAATTGCGCAAGAGGCGTCAAAAGGGGGAGCGAATCGTCATGACCAACGGCTGTTTCGATTTGATACACCCGGGTCACGTCGCTTCGTTGCAAGAAGCGCGAGCGTTGGGCGATTGTCTCGTGGTTGGACTGAACAGCGATGTCAGCGTGCGAGGGCTAAAGGGTCCGCAACGGCCCGTCATCAACGAACAAGGCCGCGCCGCGATGCTAACTGCTCTGGAGTGTGTTGATTACGTCGTGTTGTTCGATGAAGTTAGCGTGGAACCCCTGGTGCGCCGTATCATGCCAGATGTGCTCGCCAAGGCGGCGCAATACGCTCCCGATCAGGTTGTTGGTTACCAGATCGTGCAAGCCAATGGTGGCGAGGTAGTATGTACGAAAATGCACGATGAATTCTCGACGACGTCGATCATCCAAAAGATTTCTCAGCTTGCCACCGAAATGGCCGCTGACAACTCATCTTAATCGCCCCGATTCAGGCTCGGCCGAACTTCCACATCGATGAACGAAAACACCAGCCGTCGGCTCGACCTCTGGATCGGAGTTCCACTCTGTTGGGTGCTAACGCAGTTGCTGCGCTTTGCTCGGTTGTTTTCTCGCCGATCAACCACCGAGCATCCCAACAAGATCCTGTTCATTAAGCTGGCCGAAATGGGCGCCATCGTGCTCACCGTTCCGGCTTTCGAGGCCGCCAGAAAACGCGTGGGTCAGCGGAATTTGTTCTGCCTCATGCTGGCGGGGAATCGCGATGTACACGATTTGCTGCGGTTTTTCCCCGACGACAACCTGATGACCATCCGCGATGGCAATCTGTGGACCTTCGTGGTCGACGTGCTGGGGGTTCTCTCGCGCTGCCGGCGTGAAGGGATTGACTGCGTGATCGATCTGGAAGGGTTCTCCCGAATCTCGGCGATTCTTGCCGGGCTATCCGGAGCGCGGATTCGTGTCGGGCTCGATCGCTACACAACCGAGGGGCTGTATCGCGGCGACTTCTTCACGCATCGCGTCGCCTACAACTACTACAATCACGCGAGCGTTCAATTTCTGACCATGGTCGAGGCCATCGACGCACCGCTGGGCAATATACCGCTGCTGAAAACGCGCATGGAATTGGGCGACTACCGCTTACCGCCGTTTGAGCCATCGGACGAAGAAACCGAGGAAATGCGATCGCTGATCGCCCGCAAGTGCGGCGGCGATCCAGGTCGCCCGCTCATCTTACTGAATTGTAACCTCATCGACTTGCTCCCTTTACGACAGTGGTCACGCGACAATTTCTTGCAACTAGGTCGCCGCATTCTGGAGCGGCACTCCGAAGCAACGCTGTTGTTAACAGGATTGCCCGAGGCGCGCGAAGCATCCGAGGCGTTGGCGCACGAGATATCGCCGGACCGGGCCGTTTCGGTCGCCGGCGAGACGACACTTCGTGGATTGGTAACCTTGTTCACATTGTCCGACTTACTGATCACAAGCGATTGCGGACCGGGTCACATGGCCGCGCTGACCGACATTCCCATCATTTCGATCTTCGGCCCCGAGACGCCGCAACTCTACGCGCCTCTATCCCCACACAATCATTCGCCGTGGGCCGGACTGGCCTGTAGCCCCTGTCTGCACGCTTTCAATCACCGCAAGTCGCCCTGCAAGAACAACGTCTGCATGCAGGCGATCACCGTCAACGATGTTTTCCGACTCGCTCAGGAAATCTGCCCTCAAATGAATTCACGTGACGGGAAAACGCCTTAAGGCGTGCGGCAAATAAGAACGTACCAATCACAACCCGACGCGTAAGCGAGGGAACGCAGTGTATTACCGGTTGGTCCCTCGCTCACGCGTCCCCTTGGTATATTCTCATTCGCCGCTCGACTAAGTAACATGGCGAGAGCGATTTCAGAAACCATGTAAGCTATTTGTTCGGTCATTTCGCGGCGATGATCGCCAGCGACCATCGAATCACGGATCAATGAACGACACCCCTCCACCTCCGCGGACTCGGGCTGAATTCGATGCCGCTTTGAATTCGTTGGCCCCTTCGCAAACCGGTTCCCAAAAACCGCTTCGGCTTTGCTTGGTTGCCGGCAAGAAGGACCATGGTCCAGGCGAGCATGAATACTTATTGTGGCAACAGCGGTGGCAAATGTTGCTAAGCAATGCCCCTGGCGTGGTGGTTGAAACAGCGTACGAGTGGCCGGAACCCACGCTCTGGCAGACCGCGGATCTAATCGTTTTATACTTCTGGAATCATGACTGGAGTTCGCAACGCTATGCGGATGTGGACCGATTTCTTGCCCGAGGCGGCGGTGTCGTGGCGATCCACTCGGCGGTGGTCGAGGATCGCGAACCCAACAAGCTAGCCGAGCGGTTCGGATTGGCAGGCCAGCGACCGCAGCTACAGTTTCGGCATGGCTCCTTGCAGTTGCATGCCAATGAAACCAAGCCGCACCCCATCATGCAGGGCATCGATCGTTTGAATCTGGTCGATGAGACCTACTGGGAGATGGTTGGCGATGTTGGTGCCGTCGAAGTGCTCGCGACCGTCCGTGAAGCAGGACACGTTTGCCCGATGGTGTGGACACATCGTCGCGGAGCCGGTCGCGTCTTTTGCTCCATTCCCGGGCACTACGCTTGGACATTCGATGATCCGATGTACCGGCTGGTCTTGTTGCGGGGCATGGCATGGGCGGCGGGCGATGATCCCGCACGTTTCAACGCTTTAGCAGCCGAGGGTATCGACTTCTCATCAGAATGATCCGTTCAAGCATGAGGATCGCGCGGGACGTCAGCTACGGTCCAGCCCTTGCGATCGGTTTTCGATGACCGATCGGGGCAGTTCCTACAGCGATCGTCTTCATCAGCACTCGCTACGGTGCCATCATCACATTCGCGCCAAGCGAATGATCAACAGACGAAACTCTGCCCGCTTGTGCATCAGCCAGTGAAGGGACGGGCACGCGCGATTCGATAGTATTCAACGGTGGCCACATCAACACGGTTTGGCTTCCAGGGGGCCGTCAGTCGCGCAGATTGTCCGCGGATCCAATGTCGCGGCTCAGCGAGTCATAGGAGACGATTGTCATGGAATTCAATCGCAATCAATACTTCATGGTGGGGATCGTAATCGTATTGCTTGGCATTCAATTCCGGCTCGTCGAATCTTACGTGGTCAACCCGGAAGTCACGGCCAGAATTCAGCAACGTTTCGGATCGGATAAGCCCGCGACTTCGGGCGTGGCCCGATTCATTCCGAACTTTGGCCCCACGACGCAACGAAAAACGATTCTAGTGCCGGAATGGCTCGGTTGGGCTGTCACTTCCGTCGGTGCGGTGCTCGTTCTGCATAGCTTGGCCATGCCACGTCCCGGAACATAGTATCCGCTAGACCAGATCGCGCATGTTGACCCAGCGGCTGCTTCCAACCAACTGACATCGCCTCGAATAGAGACGCGTTCGAATCGTGAAATCTCGCTTCAAGGGATGGCCGCGAAGTACCGCGCAATCGCGTGTGGGCGCCGTTCTCCCTTGCTATACTCGACGACTAGGGCAGAGTTATTCGAGGATGGTCGATTCCGAAGACTCTTGCCCGCGTAATGCTTTCGCCGACCGGTCCATCAACACGCCGATCCATGACTGACGCCTCGCAACACGACATGGGACAGACCTTGCAGCCCGAGGTCTCGCTCGCCATCCCCTGCTATAACGAGACTGCCGTACTTCGCACCACGGCACTGAGGCTCGTGCAGGCATTTTCCGAGATCCGCATCAGTCTTGAGTTGGTGCTGGTCGACAACGGGTCGACCGATGGCACCGGAGAGATTATCGATCAGTTGATCGAAGACGGTCTGCCAATCGTCAAACGCACGATCCCCGTGAATCAGGGATATGGCCACGGGATTCTCACCGGGCTCGAAGCTTGCCGTGGTCGGGTCATTGGCTTTCTTCACGCCGACGGTCAGTGTGACGCACGGGATGTGGCGAAAGTGTGCGACGTGGCGCTCAACATTCGGCAGCCAACAATGGTCAAGATTCGGCGGCGGTTTCGCATGGAAGGGTTTCGCCGCAAATTCACATCGCTTCTTTACAACATCGTCATCAACATTCTCTACCCCGGCATCGGCTCGCACGATGTGAACGGCAGCCCGAAAGTTTTTCCGCGAGAATATCTGGCGGCAATGGATCTTCAATCGCAAGATTGGTTCATCGATCCTGAAATGATGGTTCGGGCGAAGACCCTCGGGTTGCCGATTATGGAAGTCAACGTGATGTGGCAAGTGCGCCCCGGCGGCCAATCGAATGTCGATGCCAGCACGTCGATCGAATTCATCTTCAATCTGTTGAAGTACCGAGTTCGTGGCCATCAGCCACAGACCGCGCAGGAAAAACAGCCCAAGAAGACATCTGGCGACGAACGCTCGATGGTGGTCGACTCAGCTCGGTCATCCAGTTGAGTCATCGAGCTGATCGTCAGCTTCAAGATCGCGGACATCAATCCCGGTCAATGATGCGAAGTACATGACCTGCTTCGGATCGATCGTCAAATGGCGCAGGCTCTCGGTCTCAATCTGGAGGCCTTCGACCCGGGATCCACGCACGTCTACTTGCTGCAATCGATTGCCCAGGAATCGGGCGTTGCGGAGATCGCAATCGTGAAAGGTCACGTCGCGCAGGTCGCACGCTTGAAAGTCAGCCGCTTTCGTATCGCATCGAGTCAACATCTTCAAACGGCTGCCGTGAAACGTCGACCGCTGAAAAAATCGAATCAAAGTAGTGCTCCCCGGATTGAATCGATTCGATCAACTTGCGCGTCGCGTCACGTCGATCGTTGTTCCCTCGCGGCGATGGAATCATATTATCCGAGGTCGAAGAAGCCAGCTTTCTCGCCCACGAACGGATTGGTCTGCTTCTCGTGTCCCGTGGTGGTTGGTGGTCCGTGACCGGGGAGAACGATTGTGTCGTCGGGCAAGGTGAACAACTTCCCGTGGATTCCCTCGGCAAGTTTCTCAAAACTACCGCCGGGGAAATCAGTTCGCCCGATGCTACCTTGCATCAGCACATCGCCCCCGAACACATAGGTCGGCTCGGAGTGCCAAACGAAAACGATATGTCCGGTGGAGTGCCCTGGAATCTTGAAGACTTCGAGCTCGAAACCTGCCGCCTCGTACGTGTCTCCTTCAGCCAGCGTAACGTCAGCCGGCGGGCTGGTAACCGGCGTGCCAAAAATGCCAGAGAGATTCAGCCGGGCATCGGTCAACATCGGCGCTTCGTCTTCGCCAATGACAATCGGACAATCGGGCCACCGTTCTTTGAGGGCGAAATTCCCCCCGATATGGTCGGCATGTCCGTGCGTGCAAAGAATTGCCGCCGGCGTGAGACTTCGGGCATCAAGGTATTCAAGGATTTTGTGCGGTTCGAGCCCGGCGTCAACAACCAGGCAATCGCTCCGCCCCTCGAGATTGGCAACGAAGGTATTTTCCATGAATGGCACCGACTCGATGATCTCTAATGTCAGCTTGTTGGATGTCACGTATTGCGTCTCCCCCGGAACATAGCGTCTGTATGGATTGCACGGTCACCTTGTGGCGACCATGGCACGGCAACTTGAACGGTTGGGCAACACGATGCCCCCGTCGCAGCACATTGTAAATTCGTGGATGCATGCTGACGATAGTACCATCATTGCTGCTGCACGATGGGCTTGTGCGTTGCACCAAATGGTGATAACACACGTGATAGCTTGTGTTTGCGGAAAATACCGGTGGTCTCCAAGGATTGGTCGACCACTTCGGCATATGAATTGCACACCCTTCATATGCCAGTCGCCGTGCCACGCGCTGCTTGTTGGCAGGGGCGACTACCCACTTCGACAAGTCGCTCGAATCTCATTGGGTGACGCAGTTTGGAGCGCGTTTGATGAAGCACGGAATGCACAGTCTTATCGCTTTTTTCGCAAGTGGATTGGTCGCGGTTTCGGTCGTGCCCACATCGTTGGCCCAAGATCCGGCACCCGAGAAAGGCCAGATCATCGCGCAGAGGCCAAGCTTTGAGACGGTCTCCGCCGAACGGCCCGCGGAACATCCCTTGATGCCGGTGTTGCGTTGGGCAGAAGTCGGGTTGGCCAATATAAAAAATGTCCAAGACTATCAATGCACGTTCATCAAACGCGAACGTATCGACGGCAAACTCAGCGAACACGAGTATTTTTTCTGTAAGGTTCGGCATAACCCCCTCAGCGTTTATCTCTACTTCTTGGCCCCCGAAGGTGTCAAAGGCCAGGAAGTGATCTACGTGAAAGGGCGCAATAACAACAAGCTTGTGGCCCAACCCAACGGGTTCAAGGGCCGCGCCATTGGTACGGTTGAGCTTGCCCCCGACGGCATGTTCGCCATGGAAGGGAATCGCTATCCGATCACGGAGCTAGGCATTCTCAACCTGACCCAGCGACTGATTTCATCCGGAACTCAAGATACAAACTTCGGCGAATGCGAAGTGCAGTTCTTCAAAGGCACCAAGATCAACGGTCGCTCTTGCACCTGCATTCAAGCGACGCACCCGGTTCCGCGTCGCAACTTCATCTACCACATCGCCCGAGTCTTCATCGACGATGAATTGGTCATCCCGATTCGCTACGCGGCGTGGAGTTGGCCGAAGACCCCTGGCGGCAAGCCCGTGCTGGAAGAGGAATACACATATCTCGACCTAAAGATCAACAACGGCTTCACCGACGCCGACTTTGATCGAGACAACCCGGCGTATCGCTTTCGGTAGTCAGCTAGCCGGGCGACGTTGAACACACCACCACGCCTCGTTACCGCCCGCATTCGGTCGGTAACGAGGTTTTTTTGGCGATGTCGCCGATCCCAAAGTCGAGTCTCTCCAATGGCCCGGCATCGCCGAGATCCACGATGCGTGGACCGCCACGGAGTATGGAATGCTCCCCCAGTAGAGGATGCTGAGACTGGCCCACAAGTTGGCGAGCCGTACTTGCGGAGAATCACGCAGAAGGTGTCTTGTCGCGGGCCGGGTGTGGTATGATGCCGTCGCGGTGGTTTCATCCTCTACTAGAAGCGATCTGGCCCTTGTCCAAACATCGGCGATCATGGCAGCGTCATCGTAGTGTGAGCAGCGTTTCGCTGTCTCGGCATTCGCTGTTCTTCGTTGTCGTGGCAGCCGTGGCATTCGCATGCGGCAGCGGATGCAAGCGGAGCGAGAGTCCGCCAGCGGATCCACAGTCGTTGGCGACGCCAGAGGACGTCGAGTCGTCGACCGGTTCCACGAATGACGTCGAGCACTTCGACCTGATCTTACGCGGTGGCACCATCTACGATGGCAGTGGCGCGCCCCCGATTCACGGCGACATTGGCATCCGCGGTCAGCGGATTGCGGCCTATGGCGATCTTGCCGAAGCCATCGGCATGAACGAAGTCGACGTCACCGGGCTGGCGGTTGCACCAGGGTTCATCAATGTGTTGAGCTGGGCCACCACATCGCTGTTAGAGGACGGCCGTTCGCTGAGCGATATCCATCAGGGGGTAACACTGGAGGTGTTTGGCGAAGGTTGGTCGATGGGCCCGTTGAACGAAACCATGCGGCGTGATCTGCTGGAAGATCAGGGCGACATCAAGTACGAAGTCCCCTGGACATCGTTGGCGGAATATCTGGAACATCTTGTCGAGCGAGGCGTTTCGCCCAATGTCGCGTCATTCGTGGGTGCGACGACCGTGCGGATCCATGCCCTCGGACGCGAGGACCGCAAGCCGAACGAAGAAGAACTCGAACTGATGCGAACCTTGGTCCGCCAAGAGATGCAAGCCGGCGCGTTGGGAGTCGGGTCGTCCTTGATTTACGCTCCTGCTTTCTATGCCGACACACACGAACTGGTCGAGCTTTGCAAGGTGGCCTCGCAGTACGGGGGCATCTATATCTCTCACGTGCGTAGCGAGGGGAACCGCTTGTTGGAAGCGGTCGACGAATTGATTTCGATCGCGCGAGATGCCAACATTGCCGCCGAAATCTATCACCTCAAAGCGGCCGGTCGAGAGAACTGGTCGAAGCTCGATCAGGTCATCGCAAAAGTCGAACAAGCTCGAGCCGAAGGATTGAACATCACGGCCGATATGTACACCTACACGGCAGGCTCGACAGGGCTGAATGCCAGCATGCCGCCTAGGGTGCAAGAGGGCGGAATTCGTGACTGGATCGATCGACTTCGTGACCCCGCCATTCGCGCCGGATTGATCACCGAAATGCGTTCGCCGACCGACGCCTGGGAGAATCTCCTGCTGGCTGCCGGCTCGGCCGACAACGTGTTGCTGGTGGGGTTCAAGAGTGCCGCCCTCAAGCCATACACCGGCATGACCCTGGGGGAAGTGGCTGCGATCCGGGGGCGATCGCCCGAGGAGACGGCGATGGACTTGGTCATCGAGGATCAAAGCCGCGTCGAAGCGGTCTATTTCCTCATGGACGAGGCCAACGTTCGCAAGAAGATCGCCCTGCCGTGGGTCAGTTTTGTTTCGGACTCAGCGTCGATCGCCCCCTCGGGGGTATTCCTGCAAAGCAGTCCCCATCCGCGTGCATACGGCAACTTCGCCCGACTGCTGGGCAAGTACGTTCGTGACGAACAAGTCATCTCGCTCGAAGAAGCTATCCGTCGCATGACCTCCTTGCCGGCGGAGAATCTTCATTTGCAATCGCGAGGTCGCATTGCCACCGGCCATTTTGCCGATCTGGTTGTGTTCGATCCCCAGATGATCCGTGACCATGCGACGTTTGAGGATCCGCATCAGCTTGCCAGCGGCGTTGTTCATGTTTGGGTCAACGGCACGCAGGTCTTGCGCGGGGGCGAGCACACCGGCGCGCTGCCAGGGCAAGTCGTGCGTGGCCCTGGTTACAAGAAAAAAGACTAAGCGGTATGCTGCAACGTTAGGCAGGCACTACGGCGACCGTTGCGTACAAGTGCAATACGACAAATTAGGAGTAGCGAACGACTTATGCGATTGAAAGACAAGACCGCCATCGTCACGGGAGCAGGTTCAGGAATTGGTCGCGCCATCGCGGTTCGGTTTGCCAACGAGGGGGCAACGGTCGTCGTGGCTGAACTCAACGCCGAAAGTGGTGAGGAAACAGCCGCGATGCTGCGCGAACAGAACCACGAAGCCATTAGCGTCACGACCGACGTCAGCAATTCCGACGATGTGCGAAAGTTGTTCGACGAGATCGATCGCCGGCAGTGGAACGTCGACATTTTGGTGAACAACGCCGGAAACGCAGGTGGAGAATTGCAACCGATCGAAGAGCTGACCGACGAGCAGTGGGACACGACCGTTGATGTACACCTTGGTGGTACCTTTCGCTGTTGCCGAGAAGCGTTGAAGCGAATGAAACCACGGGAGCAAGGCATCATCATCAATTTCGGCTCGGTCGCCGGGCTGCGTGGCCTTCCGGGCTCCTCGCCTTACACGGCAGCGAAAGGGGCAATTATTTCATTGTCGAAATCGCTGTCCCATGAAGTTGCCGCCGATGGGATTCGCGTCAACTGTATTGCACCTGGTTGGATCGATACGCCGATTCTCGACAACCTGCCCGAGAAGTGGCGTCCGCGGATGATTAAAGACACGCCGCTGGGCCGTCTCGGCACGCCAGAAGACATTGCCGGCGTCGCAATGTTTCTCTCGACGGACGATAGCGCATTTGTAACGGGCCAAGTGATCAGCCCCAACGGAGGAATGTATCGCTAGACGTGTCGTACAATCGAAAAAGTAAGTCGCATGGAGTATTCGGTACCGAAGCAATCCAAGCTCAATCGCTGAAGGAGTACACCCGTGAAACACTTGTGGACCAAAATAGCGCAGCACTTGTCGATCGCGGTCGGCGCATCGGCGGCGATCCTTTCATCTGGCACGGGGGCAAGCGGAGCGGAATTGAAAGTTGGCGACCCGGCCCCCAACTTCGAGTTGGTAGGCTCCGATGGTCAGACGTATCGCCTTGCTGATTTCAGCGAAGATGAAAAGGCCGTGGTGATTGCCTGGTATCCCAAGGCGTTTACCGGCGGCTGAACGGCCGAGTGTAAGTCGCTCCGTGAGAGCGGCAATGTGCTTCGCCAATACAAGGTGGCCTACTTCGCAGCCAGTTGCGACACGGTCGAGGTCAACACGAAATTCGCCGAGTCACTAGATCTCGACTACCCAATCTTGAGTGACCCCGAAGGCGACGTCGCGCGCGCCTACGGCGTCATCGACGATGCTCGTAAGTTTCCCCATCGCTGGACTTTCTATATCAGTGCCGACGGCAAGATTCTAGCGATCGACAAGAAAGTAAACGCCCGCTCCCACGGCGAAGATGTAGGCAAGAAGCTAGCTGAACTGGGCGTGGGGAAAAAGTAAAGAAACTGACCAACGGGTCTCGTTGAAGTGTGGGATCCTCACCAAAGGAAACCGACCGGTCTCGTTTTAATCTTCCCGCACCTGCCGGCGCCACTGTTTCCAGGGTCCGCCGAAGCGGTAGATGATCATGTTCTTGAAGAACTCTAGGATTGCGGCACCTCGAACGTGTGAACGGCCTGCTTCGCGCGGTTCGTCGCCAATCTCAACTTCGACCAACTCCAATCGCATGTATTGTGCCTTGAGCATGATTTCGGCTTCTAGAAACCAGTCGTCGGAAACCAAGTCCATGCGGCGCAATTGTTCTGCCGGCAGGAACTTTGGGTTGGCGTTCACATCCGAGGATGGCATGCCAGGAAAAAGCAGCTTCATCAGCGTGTTGTACCCCAGCGAGATAATGGCCCGTTGGAGTCCGTCGTGACGATCTCGTCGACGAGCCTTGGACAACACGGGATGAGGTGCACTTTTCGCGGCGAGATAAACGCGGACGACGTCTTCCGGTAGTACCTGGCCATCGGCATTGACATAGCCGACGATGCGACCGCGCGATGCGTTGAGGCCCGTGCGAATTCCCAGACCTTGGCCACGGTTGACTTCGACCGTTGCCTTGCGAACCGCCGCATGCGCGGCTACCAAATCGTCGATCATTTGTCCCGATTCGTCGGTCGAACCATTGTCGACGAGAATGATCTCGAAGTCGTCGCCACAGTTGGCAAAGGAATCGGCCAGCCTAGGAACCGTCGTCCGCAGGCAGGATGCTTCGTTGTAACAGGGCAATACAACCGAAACCGCCAGCGATGCGTGCGTTTCGCCCTCTTCAGAATTTCGATCAACGGTGGCCATTCGCGCTGTCGGCTTCCTTGCATTCGGACGTCAGGCGGCTGACCAATGTCGAAAGGCTGTCCAAAGCCTCGCTCTCTGGCTCTGCTTCGGCCAATCGGTCGTGTAGCGTTTCTAGCATCCGGCCATCGATCGGGCGGTGCAGCAGACGCCGAGCATAATCTGCGGTCGTGCCGGTGCCGATCTGGTGATTCACGAACTGCTCTAAGTGCCGCATCGCCGCCGCTTCGTCGCCGCTGCGAATGGCTTCGATGAGGTGCGTCCAATGAAGCACCGACAGCGGCTCGGTTTCGCCCAGATGAGGGTATTGTCCAAGAAAAATCTGCGATTCCAGCAACGAGGCCCGAATCACTTCCGGAGACGTTGTTTCCAACTGAGTCGCAAGTGCCGAAAGCGGTCGCTCGCACAGGAAAAAAGGCTGACTGGGCAGAAAGCCGCATAAGGGGAAAAAGCGAATATCACAACTGGCCCTTCGCCGCGGCCCCGGCTGGCAGCTTCCGTGAACGAGCATCGCATGGAACAACACAGCCGTACCAGGACGCGCTTGAATGTGGATCGGTTCGCCAAGCGTCGCCAACCGCGCGTCGTCGTTGCTTAACCAGCGATCGCAAATCAACCCCTTGCGGTGACTTCCGGGATAGAGCCGCAACGGCCAATCGGGGCATTCGTTCAGTCCTGACCAGAGCGTTAGCCCACCGGGACTTGTGGGTATGGAAGCCCCGGCGAAATCTTGATGTAGCAGATACGCCCCGTGCAGTTCCATGTGATCGTTGCGCTGTTGGTATCCACCATGATCGACCGTGTGCTGCATGGCACGGGCGG
>CAZNXE010000119.1:0-15711 GCA_964576465.1 uncultured Planctomycetaceae bacterium | reverse complement strand
GCGGCTTGGCGTGTGGAACACTGCGGGCGATTCGTGTCGCTGAAAAACGCAGTTTTGCCACCTTCAACGTGAGCCTTCGACGATGAGAACGAACCCTGTTAAACGAAAACTTAAGGCCGGAGAGCCGAGCTTTGGTACTTGGCTTTCACTCGGCGATCTCTATGCCACGCGTGTGTTGGCACGTATGGGCTTCGATTGGTTGACGCTCGATATCGAGCATTCGGCCATCGATTGGTCGCAGGCGGCGATGATCTTCGCGGCGGTTTCCGATGCCGGCTGTGTTCCGCTGGCGCGTGTGCCCAAGGGAAACCACGACTACATCAAACGCGTGCTCGATGCGGGCGCTTGGGGGATTGTCGTCCCGATGGTCGACACGGTCGAGCAAGCAAAAATCGCGATTGCCGCCGCAAAGTATCCGCCGGTGGGCAATCGCAGCCTGGGTGGCGGCATGCATGCCATGAACTTTGACACCACTGCCGGAGAGTATTATCAAAAGGCCAACGACGAAATCCTGGTCATCCTGCAAACCGAAAGCCCGACCGGCGTTCGCAACGCCAAGGAAATCTACTCGCTGCAAGGCGTCGACGGTATCTTTGTCGGCCCCGTCGATCTTCGGGCCAACATGCGAGCGGCCGACGGTGCCGAGGCGACCGACGAAGAGTTTCAGGAAATGCTGGCCCGCATTGTTGCCATTGGCTGTGAGACAGGCACGCCCACCGGGATGCACACGATGGACGCCCAGGCGGCCCTAAGTCGCGCCGAACAGGGCATGCAGTTCATCGCCATCGGCAGCGACCTGCGGTTGATGACCACCGCCGCGGCCGACATCATCGCCCAAGTGGCCCCCGAAGCAGCCGCCAAAGAATCAGCCAAGTATTAGAGCGAGTAGCCCACGATGAGCGTCTTCGTTCTGGCCACGCTCGATACCAAAGGACAAGAGGCGGCCTACCTTTGTCGGCGGTTGCGCACATTGGGGGTCGATGTGCGGCTGGTCGACACCGGCTGCATGGGGATCCCGGCGGTTCAGGCCGATGTGAGCCGAGAAGAACTCTTCGCCGCCGCCAACACCTCACTTGCCGAGTTGCAACAACAGGCCGACCGCGGCAAGGCAATCACCGCGGCGGCCGCCGGAGCGACGGAACTTTTAAGACGCGAACACGCTGCTGCGAACGTCGACGGCGTTCTGGGAATCGGCGGGTCGGCCGGAACCACCATTGCAACGGCTGCCATGCGGGCGCTGCCGATTGGTGTGCCCAAGTTGATGGTCAGCACGTTGGCCTCCGGGCAGGTGCGGCAGTATGTGGGCAACAAAGACGTACTGATGCTCAATTCAGTGGTCGATATCCTGGGCCTGAACCGCATCAGCCGGGTGATTCTCGACGAAGCCGCGCGGGCCATGGCCGGCATGGCGACGTTTCAGCACGATCTAGAAGTCGGGGAAGATCGCCCCATGGTGGCTGCCACCATGTTCGGCGTAACCACCCCCTGCGTCGAACGGGCGCGGGAAGTGCTGGAGGAGGCTGGCTTCGAAGTGCTCGTGTTTCATGCCACCGGGGGCGGCGGAGAAGCCATGGAGTCGCTCATTGACCAGGGGCTCATTGCCGGGGTGCTCGACATCACCACCACCGAACTTGCCGACGAGCTGATCGGCGGAGTGTTAAGCGCCGGCCCGCAAAGGCTCACCGCGGCCGCACGATGTGGAGTGCCGCAAGTTGTTTCCGTTGGCGCGATCGACATGGTGAACTTCCACGCACCAGACAGCGTGCCCGAGGAATTCGCCGATCGGAAGTTCTACGAACACAACCCGACGGTTACGCTGATGCGAACGACCCTCGAAGAAAACCAACGTCTTGGTGCGGAGATCGCTCGCAAAGTCGCTCCGGCTGGAAAGATGGCCGTGATTTTGCTTCCGCAACATGGCGTGTCGGCCATCGACGCCGAGGGTCAACCGTTCGACGATCCGCAAGCCCGCGAGGCATTGTTTGCCGCCGTTGAAAAACATGCTGGCGAAGTGGAGTGCCGCCGCATCGATTGCCATATTAACGACGCCACGTTTGCCGAGGCGGCCGCCAAGGAATTGATCGAGATGATTCACCGAGCATCGTCCGGGAGCCCCAGCGTATGAGTTTGTTTTCGCGAGACGCCATCTTGTCGCAACTTCGGGCCAAGGTCGAAGCCGGGAAACCGATCATCGGCGGCGGTGCGGGAACTGGCCTTAGCGCTAAGCTCGCGGAAGCCGGCGGTATCGATCTGCTGGTGATCTACAACTCCGGCCGATTTCGCATGGGCGGGCGCGGCTCGCTGGCAGGGCTCATGCCCTATGGCGATGCCAACGGTATTGTGATGGACATGGCCCGAGAGGTGCTGCCGGTGGCAAAGAACACGCCGGTGCTGGCGGGAGTGTGTGGTACTGATCCGTTTCGCGTGATGAAGCTCTTTCTGCGAGACATCGACCGTTGCGGTTTTTCCGGCGTGCAGAATTTCCCCACCGTGGGGCTCATCGACGGGACGTTTCGTGCGAATCTTGAAGAGACCGGCATGAGCTTTGGCCTCGAAGTCGACATGATTCGCATGGCCCACGAAATGAATCTGCTGACAACCCCCTATGCGTTCAACCCCGAAGAAGCCACGGCAATGGCCGAAGCGGGTGCGGATATTCTCATTCCCCACATGGGGTTAACGACCAAAGGTACGATCGGAGCCGAGACGGCACTCACCCTGGAGGCTTCCGCGAAAAGCGTGCAAGCAATGCTCGACGCGGCAAAGCGGGTCAACAACGAGATTCTGGTCCTCTGCCACGGTGGCCCCATTGCCGAGCCGGAAGACGCCCAATACATTCTCGACCACACCGAGGGGGTCGTCGGCTTCTACGGTGCCAGCAGCATGGAGCGATTGCCCGTCGAACCGGCGATTATCAACCGAGTTGGCGAATTCTGCGCGCTTCGGTTGTCCTGACGTTCAGGCGTCGCTAGTGCTGGCAAGCTGTCACGGTTTTGACCTTGGCTCGCGCCGCTGGGTTTTGGTAATGTCTGCCCGGCGGTTTTCTCCCGCTTGGCCACTTTCGTGGCATCTCATCCACAGCATTTGGCGATGGCGAATTCGATGGTGTTTCACTTTCGGTCGTGGATTTCCGCAGGCATTCTAGGGTCGCTGGCAGGTCTCTGTTGCGGCTGCGCCGACATGCCGCGTCCCCCTTGGATGGCCAATAATACTGATGATGATGTCCAGATCAGCGGTATCCGCGACGCATCGGAGGAAATCGAGCGGCTCGAAAAGTTGGCCTCCGCCGCAAACAAGAAAGACCCTGCCGAGCAAGAGGTCACTTCGCAACAGTTGGCCCAACAGTTGGCCGCCGAGGGCGATCCAATCATTCGTTCGGCACAACTGCGAGCCTTGGCAGCCTATCCCACGTCGACTTCGTCACTCATGCTGAAGCAGGGACTGCAAGACACAAGCAAAGACATCCGCGTGGTTTGTTGCGAACTGTGGGGAGACCGAGCGGGCCCCGAAGCCGCCAAGTTGCTTACGGAAGTGATCGCCAGTGACACCGATATTGATGTCCGCTTGGCCGCCGCGCGAGGACTTGGACAGCTCGAAGATACCGCCGCGGTCAATGGCTTGGCGCTGGCACTCGACGACCCAGACCCTGCCATGCGGCGACGGGCCGTGGTCTCGCTACAAAAGGTGACAGGTCAAAACTACGGGGGCGATATCACCGCCTGGCGTCAGTACGTACAGGGTAACCAGCCAGAACTGAAGACTCCTTCTCTCGCCCAGCGCATCCGCGACATTTTCTAGGCGAACTTTCTTCCAGGCAGGCTTTTCGTGGGACACAAACCGGCTCGCCAGCAGCATCATAACGCTCACCGATTGCGCGGCTCACGTCTGGCAATTCCAGGCTTGCAGCGTGAGTAATCTATTGCCCTACGGTTCATCTGGGCAAACTCTACCGCCATGCTGTCTGGTTCGTGCCGGCGCTGCATTTCGCCGACGCGATACAAACGGTTTTTCTTGAAATCCGTCCGGCGGTTCTCGACGAAAGTCGCTACGAAGCCGTGGATTGCGCGGACGAGAGTTCCGATACCATTGCTACTACGTATACGCAAAGCAGGCCGCACAGCTTGTGCCAGCGATGCCAGATTGCGTGTCGGCACCGAGAGATTGGTCCGCGGCGACAGCATTTGTCGCCGACGGTGCCGCGATCCAAACGCTACGTACCGCCCTTCCCACCAGAAAAGGTTTCAGAATGAGATCTCGCTTTGGCTTTAAGTTGGTCGCGTGCTTGGCCGTGCTGTCAGCCTGCTGTACTTCAACTTCGCTGGCAGAGGAAGCCCAAGAGACGTCGATCAATCAAGATCGAGGTTCTTACCGCGACGCCTGGATGCGCGTCGCAGCTTATCCACGGCGAGGGCGAACCCCGAACAGCCAGGCAACCCAGCGAGGAGAACGATCGCAAGCGCGCGCCGGCAATGGGGCAGCAGATCGCATGCTGAAACGGCGCTTCCGACAGGTCAGCCTCGAGGGACTGGAAGGCAAAATCGATCAGGTGCTGGAGATCTATCGCCGACGTCTGTTGGATGTCGCGAAGAACGATCACTGGGAAGTGATGCACGGCATCATCGCTTACGGTTGTGATACAAAACTTGCTCGTGGGCGAGCGACCGATGCGGTGAACGCCATCGCCTATGTCTGCTGGAACGGCACGTGCGCTGGCGACCAACTGCTTTACACGAATCGCGGTCGTCTCGAAGCTCGCAAGGGCCCTCACGTGCAAGGTCACTACGGCCAGTTTCTCGCCATCTTGGCCCAATCGCGGGTCAACACCGACTATCCTCTGTTGGTCGATAAGAAACAGTTCACGATCGCCGATCTGATCGAATCCGAGAAACTCGGCTGCCGCGAGAATACGGAACTCACCTTCAAGCTGATCGCGCTCACGCATTACTTGGGCAGCGATGCACAATGGAAAAACGACTTAGGCCAGGACTGGTCGATCGAGCGGCTGATCAAAGCCGAGATCGGTTCGACGATCCAAGGCGCGGCCTGCGGTGGAACCCATCGCCTGACGGCCATCTATTACCCTGTCGAGCGACGTCTGAAAGAAGGCAAGCCCATCACGGGACAGTATCTGCGAGCCCAAAAGTACACGCACGACTACCAACGCTATGCGTTTAGCTTGCAGAATTCAGACGGTAGCTTCAGCACCGAGTGGTTCAAACGCGCCGGCAATCGACAGGACGTCGATCGCAAACTAAAGACCTCGGGCCATATTTTCGAGTGGCTCGTGTTTACGCTACCCGATGAAGCGTTGCGCGATCAAAAAATGGTGAAAACGGCAAACTTCCTGGCGTCGGTCATGCTGGCTGAGCCTAAGCGGCAATGGGAGATTGGCCCCCTGGGTCACGCCATTCACGCATTGCAACTCTATCGCACCCGTGTCTACCACACTTCGCCAACACCCCAGGCCGACGAACAGCCGCCCATCGCCGAAGCGACGGAGAATTCGCCGCAGATCGCAAGGCGAAAACCAACTGCTGTCGTGTCGCCCGAATCGGACGAGGCGACCAACGACGAATCGAGCGCGACCACCACGGAACTGCCTGCCGAGAACATTGAGCCGGTCGACACCTCAGACGATGCAGAGACTTCCGAAGAGCTTCAAGAAGCGATTCCGGAGCCGGCAATCGAAGGGCCAGCACTTTTCTTCCCCATGACGGAAGATTGAGGTGTCGAACTCCAAGCCGGCTGGAAAACCACACGGCGGATACAGACTCTGCCAGAGACGGAACGAACTCGAACACGCCCGTGGCACGTCATTGCCCCGGGCGTTTTTCGTATGCGGCGCATCGCATGTCACGCAAAATTCTTGCGTATCGTTGTATCCTCTTCGGCGCAAGATATTGCCGATCGGCGGCAAAGCCCGTAGGATGAGCGTCAATGCGACGGAGTCATGGTCGCGGGTCGATGCACACAAACATTCAACGCTTGCCTGAAGTATACGCGGATGATTCCGCTTAAATTCACTGACGAATTCACGACAGTCTTCACGTCGGCTGCGCAATTGGCAATTGCGTGCGAGGCCGATGGTCTCTTGCTATTGCTCGACGGCTCTGCCGACTGGTCGAGGCTCTGTAAGCTGAGCGACGAGTTTCTCAGCGATGGCACCAGTTTTCTGGTGGCCGTCTCCAGTCAGGAGCATCTGGACCATGCGATCGAGGCAGATCTCTCCGGCGTGATGATCGACCTGCCCGGTCGCCCCGTCTACGACCGTCTGGAACAAGCCTTGTTGGAAAGCGTCGCCGACGATCTTCTGAGTGCCGGGGCACGCGTCATCACGCTGTATAGTGGGTTCGAGCCTGGCGAAATCGACTCGATGAGCGTGATCGATCTAGACGATCGGCTTGGCCGGCTAACGGTTCGCGACTTGCGACAGCTCGAAACGAGTGTCCCAATTGAGACCTTGCAAACGGTCGTCAATCTGGCGCTTGAGATTGGTCACGAAGGGCGCGAGGGAAAACCGGTCGGCACTCTTTTCGTCGTCGGGGATCCGAAAAACGTGATGGCCCATAGCCACCCCGCGGGGTTCGACCCCGTCAAAGGCTACAATCGCAAGGAGCGCAATCTTCGCAGTGCACGCGTACGCGAGGGAATCAAAGAGGTCGCGCAGCTCGACGGGGCGTTCGTGGTGTCGACCGATGGTACGGTCGATGCCGCATGTCGCTATCTGGACGCATCGGCCACGAACATCACCCTTTCCAAAGGGTTGGGAGCCCGACATTGGGCCGCCGCCGCCATCAGCCGCGCGACGAAAGCCATCGCCGTGGCAGTCAGCGAGTCGAGCGGAACCGTGCGAATCTTCCGCGACGGCGAAGTCATTCTCCGCATCGAGGCCTTACGCCGCCCGATGAAATGGAAAGACTTCGAGTTCGAGCCGCCGGCGAGTGAGTAGGCGTCTTTCTTGGACGCTCGGGGAAGCGCCTAACTGTGCTCGTATCACATGTCAGACGACTTCCCTGGATATGCCGAAGGCATAAAACAACATAGCCCAGGGTCGCGCAGCGCACCCTGGGTAACTGGGGCGAACACACACGTAAACCCCGAAGGGGTTTTAGAACGCCACCTCATTCCCAAGCATACCGCTCGTCGATCTCCAGTACATGTTTCTTGCAAACGCGCCGAATTCTTCTTGGAGCAATTGCGCCATGGATTGACTCGCCTATAAAACCCCGTCGGGGTTTACGCGACTGCTGTGAAACCGTTACCCAGAGTGGGCTGCGCGACTCTGGGCTTTGTTGTGAAACGCCTTCGGCGTATCCGTCTCCATCAAGGCAAGGGTGTATACGCGAGCCGTCCGTCGCTAGAATCTCCGCTCTTTGCGACGCATCGTAAGATAGACATCGTAGCGCCCCAGGGGCTGGCCGTTGTGCATCACGGGGGCGGGGTGGACTTCTAGTTCGCTGATCTCCTCGCCGTTGTAGCGGACGACAAAACGTTTCACCCCGGGCGAAGATTGCTGGGGGCGGAAGCCGTGTTGGGCTTGCAACCAGTAGATCAATCGGGTGGCGTCGCCGGTGGTTCCGCGAAACGAGACTTGCTTGAGCTGGTCCGATTCGTCGAAGTAGTAGGTCAATGCCCCCGCCAAATCACTGGCACCCGCGCCGGTGACCAACGGCACTCGGAGGCCTTGATACTCGATCGAGGAAAGCTGCGTCGACACCCTGGACCAGCGGCTCAAAACCCAGCCTGAGGTGATATCGAACCGGAGCGCCTCTTCCAGCGTCACCACCGACTGCCGGCCCGCACTTTGCGGCGGCTGTCCCAAGGGACCGATGTTGCTTTCTTCCCTCAGTGGCGTTTCGTCCGACCATGCTTGTGGTTCGGTAGAAGCCCAGGAGGGCATCAACGATCCGGCTTGCTCCACCAGTTGGTCGCTCGACGAATAAACATACGGTCCGCCAATTCCGGCGGCCAAGGCAAGCGGCAAGATCGCTTTTTTTCCGATTCCCAACATCGACCGATCTCCTCTTAATTGATTGGCCCAGCAGACTTCGACCTATCGAGAATATCGGCAGTTGGCCACCCATGACATGCAGCGACCGATTCTGCAAGGACCAGCTTGCCTGAGAGTTTTTTTCGTGCTGTTGCGAAAAAAGCATCGCCGTCGGCGGTATGCGAGAGGCTCTTAGCCGGGTTAGCTGGACGATGCGTACCATACAACCGCGAAGATTAGTAGGGCGACCGCAACCAGCAACGCCATTACGATCGTCAGACGTCGGCTTGGCTTTGCGTTGGTCGATCGATCGACCGGCGAAATGTCGTCGATCGCGTCGGTTGGGCTTCCAGGAACAGGTGCGTCGTCTGGCGGAGGAGAGCCTGAGAGATCTATCTCTGATGGGCTGAGTCGTGAATCGAGAGGGGGCTCACTGGCGTCTGTTGAGAACTGGCGATCCAACTCCGCGGGGGTCTTGCCCATCAGCGCCGCGGCATACTCATAGTCGCTGTAATACGAATCGCGTTCATTGGCTTGCGAGATGCCAAGGGTGCTCAAAATATGTTCGGCACGTTCGCGAGGGTATCGACTGCGGAGGCGTTTGAGATAGACGCGAAAGTCGTCGTCGATCAGTGCTTCTTCCAAAGTTGCGTAGTGGCCTACCAGATGTCCTGGGTTATGTTGCAGCACTTTTTCCCGGCAATACGCCGCCACGGTCGGCAATTGCATTTCCGCCGCCGTCACGCCAGCCAGCAAGAGCATCTTGTCACGCACCAACCATCGTTGCCGCTGCTCGCTCGCCCGGGCGAGATGCAGGTACAATCCAAGAACCTCGTGCAAGATTTGCATCGTCGGGGGTGCTCGCCAAGGGCGCCAACCGCGGTCCGTCACGGGGGCTATTGTTGTTCGGGCCTGTTACCATCATCCGCTCCCAGCGGTGTGCTGCAAGCCTTGTCCGACAGTGGAGAGTCTTTTTCCGAGCGAACATGTACGATCTTGACGACTATCGCTGGTTGGTTGGCGAAGAAGCCTCGCCATGGCTCAAAGTGGCCAGCGAGCACATCGACGCCGCACACGAACCGGCGACGGCGCTGATTGCACTCAATGAAACGTTGCGAAAAAACCTGTCCCAGCAACGTGCGCGACTGGTGGCCGACCAAGCGACCTTGCGACATCGTGGACGGCGAAAGTTCTCTCAGGCCGGCGAGATGTTCTTCACTGGCCGTGGTTTGGAACAAGCGACCGATGAGGTGCTTGCGCGCTACAAGGCGAGTCGCTTTCCCCACAAGGAACTTGTTTCCGATCTCTGCTGCGGGATTGGAGGTGACCTGCTTGCGTTGGCGGGGCGCGGCGATACACGGGGAATCGACAACGATCCCATCGTGGCACGGTTGGCCGCGGCGAATGTCGATGCCCTTGCGCCCAACACATCGAAATCCGAGGTTGTCTGTCAATCGGTGGTTGAAGTGGCCAATGCGTTTGCCGGCCCGTGGCACATCGACCCTGATCGTCGAGATGGAGATCGCCGCTCGACGCACATCGAAGACCACCGGCCAAGCCGGCACGAAATGGAAGCGCTCTTGCAAGCATCGCCAGATGGCGCGGTCAAGCTCGCACCGGCGACCACGCCACCGCCGGTGTGGGAAGCAGATGCGGAATTGGAATGGATTAGCCGCAACGGAGAATGCAAACAGCTTGTCGCCTGGTTTGGTAACTTGGCCAGGCGGTCGGGCCAGCGCGTCGCAACCATCGTGAAAGGAACCGTTGGATCGCAAACGTCTAGAGTTCGCTCAGTCGTTGCACCCCTGGGCGGCGTGGAAGAATCGCACCGGTTCGCCCAACAGGTCGGCCGCTACCTCTACGAACCCGATGTGGCAGTTCTTGCCGCGGGGCTGAGCGGAACGCTGGCCACGGAACTTGGCCTCTCGCCACTCTCACGAGAAAGTGCCTACCTAACGGGCGACACCGCGCTCGATGACCTGGCTGTCTCTGGATTCGAGGTGATCGAGGTATTACCGTTTCGCAAACGCCGACTGAAGCAACTACTCGCCCAACGTCACTACGGTCGACTGGAAGTCAAAAAGCGAGGCGTACGGCTGGACACAAATCAATTGCAGCGCGAACTGGCCGTGCCAGGCGATCAAGAAGCGACCGTACTCATAACACGCATCGGCCAGCGGATGATCGCGATTGTCGCCCAGCGAATCGACCATCCTTCGAGCGATGAATCGCAGATTGGTGGTTCTGTATGAACTGGATATTGATATTATTTAATGCCGTTGGCAGGTTAGTAGCTGAACGAATCTTCGTTAGCTTTGCCGTCCTCCTATTGCCGCGCGTGTCGTAACATTATACAATGGTAAACGCTAATTAAGGTGAATAGCAGGGCGGGGAAAACGGGTTTGGACCCCGCCGCAACAGGTTTTGGAAACCATGTCCAACAAGAGCTTGCGGCTCAATGTTGGATGCTATCGCGCTTATACCGTCCATGACGGCTTTCATTCCCCGTTCCCTGCGGATCACCGTCTCACTCATTGTCCATTACCCCGCTGTTTTGGTCAGCGAGTTTCTCAACAGCTCCTACGATCGCTTTGAAGACTGGAAGCTGGTTCGTCCGGATATCTCGTGGCACTCTAATCAACCCGTCAACTGCCCCAAAAGGAACATGGAATTCCATCATTCCCTTGGGTGTGCCTGCCGGCTCTTCGGGTTTGGTAGGAGTGCCTTTTGGTTTGCGGGGGTTAGTCGCATTGCGTCTCGGTCTGACGCCGGTGCTCTCTCGCTTCTTGAAGAGGCTAGAATATTTGACGCCGCATTGATCCAGCGAGTGGATGTAGAACCGAACAGCCTTACTAAGCATCTGACCTTCAACAGGCGATGCATTCTTAAACTGAGTATTGAGTTGGGCGGCCGTTGCGTTTTCAATCGGCAAATCGCCGACAATCTCGTCATATGACGTCAAGACATGTTCCTTGACGGCGGATTGCCATTGATCAGTACCGTGGGCCAAAACTAGGGCTTCCATCGCACCGCTAACAGCATTCTCGCCGTCAATGAGACCGAGAAACCTGAGGGCAGAGATAAGCTGACGCCACACTCCACCTGCCATGCTATTCGGTCGGACGCTCCCATCCAGAGTGTGGGGGATTGTGGTGCCTTTGAGTGAAATGATGTAGCTCTCAAAGGTTTTCCAAGGGATATACACTGGCTTCACTTCTTCGGCAGGCTTGGTGGCGGGCATCGCAGTTATTCCGGTAGCAGTGAATGGGCTGATTACAGCGTTATTCTCGCGAATTGATTTCAAATGTCAAGCGCCGTAAACACGCATCCATAAAAAATCCAGCTTACGTAAACACCCGCCGCCGGAAATATGACCCCGCTGCACTAATAGCGATCGAGTTTAATCGTGAGACGTGGATGCAGTGGGAGCGATTCCATAAACCTGATGTCATCTCAAATAAACCGGTTTTTTGCGATTGATGGGGGTACTTTATCGCAGATTGATCAAGCCTCATGAGCCTCGTGATGACCATGATTTCTCGACGTTGTGGTCAAGGGATACCTCGTATGCAGCTCGATTAGGGGAATCTTTTTCAGGAGTGCCATTATTATTTCTCGATGACCAAATCAATTATTTCTAGCCTCTCGACGATTCGTAATCTCCTCAAACGACACTCTAGTCAGCGTCATTCCCCATCGTCTACGGTCTGGATTTGGCGAAACACTTCGGCCTCAACATCAGACTGTGGACCGTCTGAATCACTCATTGACCTGGCCACGATGCAGGCCGCATTTTCGTTCGGGTCCGTGTTGTTCATTTTTTTGCGTGCATGCCGACATTTGAGCATGACAATTGACAGCCGCGTGTGCGAATTCCCTAGCGGAATTGAGCCACTACCAATCGCCGGACGAATAGCCCACGGGGGTTCGCCAGCGACGTTTGGCACGTAGACTGAGTGTATGTTCACGCGACGCTTCTCGACATCCACTGGGCTATTCGTTCTGGCGGTGATTACGGCGCTGATCGCCTTTGGCTTGACTGGCGAAGATCCTCGCAGCCGAGGCTTGCTCGTCAACACGTTGATTCTCGCCGGTGCGACGGTGGCCTTGAGTCTACCGATTGGCACGCTGTTGGCCGTGCTGATCGCACGTAGCGATCTGCCAGGGCGTTCGGTCGCCGCGATTCTGTTAGGTACGCTGCTGTTCCTGCCGCTGGTGGTGCAAGCTGCCGGTTGGATGGCCGGTTTTGGTTTACAAGGCTGGGTCACCATGGCCTACGGCACAGGGGCCTGGCTCGATCATTGGTCGGGCGCAATCTGGGTTCACACCGTTGCGGCCATTCCCTGGGTCGCGCTAATCGTCGGCGTGGCACTAAGAGTCGTCGAGCCGGAGATCGAAGAGGCCGCCCTGCTCGACGGCACGACAACCGCTGTGTTCTTCCGTGTTACGGCCCCCAGGGCAATCGGCGGGGTGGCTGCCGCGGCGATGTGGGTTGTGGTGATGACCGCGGGCGAGATCACCGTTACCGATCTGTTTCAAGTTCGCACCTACGCCGAGGAGCTATTCACGCAGTTGGCCGCGCAGGCCGACCCGAATCCCGTGTCGTTGAACACCGTTGCAGGCGTCTTGCTAATCACGTCGCTTGTCATGCTGGCCGTTTCGCTTGGTGCGGAACTAATTCCTCCAACGACATCGTCGCCCGGCGCATTGCGAACCATGGAGTTGCGACGATGGCGCGTGCCGGCGATGCTCTTTGTCGCGGCGATCGTGCTGTTGCTGGTGGGTGTGCCGATCGTCAACTTGATGTACAAGGCCGGCATCACGGTCGTGCAGTTGGAAGAGGGTCGGCAGCGCATCTGGTCGCCATGGAAAGGCTTGCAGATCATCATCGACGGACCATGGCGTTATCGTCGAGAGCTGGCCGAGTCTCTGTGGATCGCTTCGCTAGCGGCAACACTGGCCAGTTGGGCTGCCGTGGAATTGGGCTGGATGGCAATGCAGGGGCGGCGGAGAACGTGGTTCGTGCTGCTTGGCGTTGCCGTGGCCTTTGCCATCCCCGGGCCGGTCGTGGGAATGGCGATCGTGTGGCTGCTGAATCGTCCGGAGGTGCCAACGCTGGTGTTCCTCTACGATCACACGGTGCTACCACCCTTGATCGCGCAAACACTTCGCGCCGTGCCGGTGGCCACCTTCGTGATGTGGCACGCCATGCGTAGCGTGCCCACGGCGACGATCGAAGCCGCCGCGGCCGACGGAGCAAGGGCCGGCGTGCAACTTTGGAAGATCGTCGTTCCGCAACGCATGCCCGCACTGGCTGCCACCTGGATCATCGCCTTCGCCATCGCCTTGGGAGAGTTGCCCGCCAGCTTTCTAACGGCCCCGCCAGACGTGATGACGCTACCACTGCGGGTGTTCAACCTGATTCACTATGGTGTCGAAGACTATGTGGCCGGCATACTCTTGGGCCTGCTAATGATCTACGCAGGGCTGGCAGTGGTCGTTACACGCCTCTTACGAAACACCGCATGACCACGCTTGATGGACAAGGCATCTGGTAGATTACAATAGAATGTAGCCGTCAAGCGGGCGCCCCTGCTGGCTTACCAAGCAGTGGTCCGCAGGAAACGCGACGGACGAACTTCTCTCAATCATTCGGAACTGGCGATGACCCTATCCGCGATCTTGCGTGCCGCGTTGCTTGCCATGGCGAGCATGGGCATCGTCGATGTGACGACCGATGCTGCCGAGCGCGTACGTTGGCAATACGGTGGTCGCGAAGTGGAGCTTTTCGGACAGTTGCTTCCGGTCTCCAGCGAGACACAACAGCTACTGCAAACACCCGATGGCGTGCTGTGGACGATCAACAACGCTGATGTGATCGTCTCGACGACGGCGGACGAAGCATTCGAGCCGCTAGAAGTCGATGAATTCTCCGCCAAACTCCTAGACGAACTGCCGGCGGGGTTCGACGTCCACAAGACCACGCATTATCTCATCTGCCACGACACGACGAAGACCTACGCCCACTGGTGCGGCAGTCTCTTTGAACGTCTGCACATGGCATTCACCAACTACTGGTCGCGTCGCGGGTTCGATCTGCATGAACCGCAGTTTCCTCTGGTGGCAATTGTGTTTGCTGATGTCAATTCCTATCGCGAGTTCGCCCGAGTGGAGTTGGGCGATTCGGTCAAGAATGTCATTGGCTACTACAGCCTGCGAACCAACCGCATGACGATGTACGACCTGTCGGGCAAGCCCGGGGCGCGGCGCACGGGCGATCGCCGCAACACGCAGAAGCAGATCAACGCCATTCTTTCTCGTCCAGGAGCCGCATGGACCGTGGCCACAATTATTCACGAGGCGACCCATCAGATCGCCTTCAACACGGGGCTGCACGCCCGATATGCCGACATTCCGCTGTGGGTTAGTGAGGGAATCGCTGTCTACTTCGAGACGCCCGACCTCAGCGGCAGTCGTGGTTGGCGATCGGTCGACGCGGTGAATCCCGTCCGTCTGAGAGACTTTCGCAAGTATCTCGCGAATCGCCCACCGCAATCGCTCCGCTCACTGATTCAAGACGACAAACGCTTCCGCAATCCTCGCACGGCAAGTGAGGCTTATGCCGAAGCCTGGGCGTTGAACTACTACCTGCTGCGACATCACCGCGACGAATACCTGGCGTATCTCCAGCGACTAGCGGAAAAAGAACCCCTAGAGCCATCCGATCCACAACAGCGGCTCTCCGAGTTCCGAGAGTTTCTAGGCAACGATCTTGAATCGCTGGACGCCAAATTTATTCGCTACATACGAAGATTGCGATAGGCTGGCCGACATCATCAGCTTCCTGGGGCCGCACCCGCTGTTTTGTGTTAAGATAATTCCATCGGCAGAAGGTCGCACTGAGGTTTCTCTTCGCGTCAGTAAGACCCTCGGCCTATCCTTCCTCAGACCTCAGCCCACCTGAAATTTCGGAGCCAACGGCCATGACCGAACAGAACTCCAATCGCTCGACCCCCCTGCCCTCGCGTCGTCAGTTTTTGCAAACTTCCACGGCAGCGGTTGCCGGTGGGGCACTGGTCAGCGGAATTGTCTCCCCTGGCGGCGTGCATGCCGAGGGAACCAATATCAATGTTCTCAAGGTCGGGCTAATCGGCTGTGGTGGGCGTGGCACGGGTGCGGCGGTCGATGCCTTGAGTGCCGACCCGCATACGCAACTGGTGGCCATGGGCGATACCTTCGCCGATCGGGTCGAGACCAGCTTGTCGAACTTGAAGAAGCAAGATGTGGCCGATCGGGTCGATGTGCCCGCCGAACGACAATTCGCCGGCTTCGATGCTTACAAAAAGGTGATTGAACTTTCCGACGTGGTGCTGCTGACCACGCCGCCACATTTTCGGCCCGAGCATTTGCGTGCGGCGGTTGCCGCCGGCAAACACGTGTTCTGCGAGAAGCCCGTCGCGGTCGACGGACCCGGCATTCGTTCGGTGTTGGAGACCGTTGAAGAGGCGCGAAAGAAAAGTCTGAGCGTTGTCTCGGGGCTTTGCTGGCGCTATGACAAGGGGATGCGAGAAACGTTCGACCGCGTGTTGGACGGGGCAATCGGCGATATCGTGGCCATGCAAGTCACCTACAACACCGGCGGGCTGTGGTCGCGACCGCGGCAGGATTCGTGGAGCGACATGGAATGGCAGGTTCGCAACTGGATGTATTTCACGTGGCTC
>CAZNXE010000118.1:0-15732 GCA_964576465.1 uncultured Planctomycetaceae bacterium | reverse complement strand
CCCGGGTAGAAAAAAGATTGAACCAAATGTAGTGAAGACTTTCAGGGACAAACCCAAAAAAACAAGCCTGTTATCGTCACAACTGTGGAAGTTGGGCTAAGCGTGTACGATCGAGCTGGCAAACGACTGACCACGGTTTATTTGGCTTGGCCACCGGAACTTGGACAAGCCACCATGGATCAGATGCTCACCGACTTACTGACGGAACTGCTGGGTCGCTATACCGGGGCGTTTCCTCGCTTGGCGTATGTCACCGATTCGGGCAGTAACGAGATCAACTACTATCAACACGTACTTCGTCGAATGGTGCATCCACGGACCGGCAAGCGTTTGGATTGGATTCGCGTTGCGGACTACTACCATGCATCGGAGCGAATCTGGGCGATGGCCAATGCGCTGTTCGGCAACGAGACCAAAGAAGCCGATGGCTGGGCGAGACGAATGCTCAAAGCACTAAAGAAGCCGAGCGGCGCAAGTCGCGTTCTGCATTCGGCGGCCAGTCATTTTCATCGACGGAAGATCTCGAAGTCGAAGCAAGAGGATTTCTGGAAAGCTTACCGCTACCTCCAGTCACGAACACGGCACATGCGTTACAGCGAATACGCAGCGGTCCATATTCCTCTCGGCAGTGGCGTGACGGAAGCGGCATGCAAAACGATTTTCACCCAACGCCTCAAGAACTCTGGAATGCGATGGAGTCACGAAGGCGCCAAAACCATTTTGACACTCCGCACCATCTTGCTGAGCAGGACTTGGTCAACGACGTACGCCGCCTACCTGAAGATCCCCTACCCAGGCAATTTACGACCTGAGGTGGTGCCGCTTTCACGGACAGGTGAGTCTCTAAGAACATCACCTAGATGGCCTCGAACTGGCTTGGTGCCAGGTACCCGATTGAAGAGTGCTTTCGTTGCGTATTGTAATAGGCAATGAAAGCTCGGATTTCCTTTGAGGCCGTTTGCTTGTTTTCGTATTCGGTCATTTCGAGTTCCATCTTGATTGTTCCAAAGCAAGATTCCATGAATGCGTTGTCGTAACAATCACCTGCGCGTCTCATGCTTTGCTGCATGTCGGCGCGTCGCAACATGGCGCGATATCGCTTGCTGGCGTACTGGCCGCCACGATCGGTGTGGTGAATCAATGCTTCTGTCGGCTGTCGTTGCTTAATGCCTTGACGAAGCGCAGCGATGACGAGCGACTCAGTCATGTCGGAAGCTAACTTCCAACCAACGATGCGCCGCGAGTAGCGGTCCATCAGCATGGCCAGATAAAGAAATTGATTGCCACGGATCGGCACGTACGTGATGTCGCCAACCCAAAGTTGATTCGTCCTTTCAGGTTCTTCGGATTCCAATAACAGATTGGGATTGTAACCCAACGTGTGTTTGCTCTCTGTCGTACGCGGCTTGAACGATTTAGGCTGAATCGCTTTTAGTCCCTGTATTTTCAGTATTTTTGAAGCTCGACGGACTCCGCACGCATGCCCTAGATCACCAAGCTCTTCGACGATACGTCGAGCTCCGTAGCGTCGTTTGTGCCGATAGAAAATCTTTCGAACGATTGGCATGAGGAACATGTCTTTCTCTTCGCGCACCGATGGTGATGCACCGATCCAGGCGTAATAGGCCGAGCGACTCACGTCTAAGGTTTCACAGATTTCTGCCAATGGGACAGTTGTGTTCTGAGCAATCGATTCGATGGCCGTGTACACGTCAGCTATTCGGTTCGGCCGAAAATAGCCAACGCTTTTTTTAAGATGTCACGCTCTCGCTCGACCCGGCGCAGTTCAATTTCCAGTTCACGCACCCTCGAGTCCAAGGCGTCGGCTGCGGGTCCACTTTCCTGGATCAACTGAGACTTCCACCGATACAGCAAGTTGGTGCGGATCCCCAATCGCTCGGCGACCGAGCTCGGTGAGTGTCCATCAAGGACCATCTGAACCGCTTCTTGTCTGAACTCTGGCGTAAACGTACGCCGCGTCTCTCGTTTGGCTTTCGCCTTCTTCCGTGGCATTCTGAGCCTCCTTGCTGGATCTCCAGTTTAAGAGACTCACCTGTCCGTGAAAGCGGCACCACCTCAGGTCGCGTACCCCAAAGGCATGATACAACAAGCTCGTGGACATGCTGAGTTCTCCTGTCTGAAGTCCTTGCAAGAACAACAGATGGGATCAGCATGTCTACACTTTTTCAAGCCACAATACGCTTCAACCGGATGAACCAAAAAAACTCGCTTTCGACACCAACTGTGGAAGTTGGGTTAAACGGAATTCGAGTCGGTCAATCGTTTCCGCAGCGGTTGCGCGGCACGACGCATACGGTGCGCGCGTGCATCCCGCTACTCTGCGCGCACACCCGTCCGTGGAAGTAGCCGGCAACCAAATGCACATCGTGCGCCATCGAATAGTCCGGCCGCCAAGAACGACCTTGCGAGCTTCTCTGAACACGCCAATCGGCGAGGGAAGATTGGGGATAATCTTTGTTCAAGCAGCTCCAACCCTTGTCTACCACACGTGTTCCGAAAGAGGCGTCGCTTGCGGGGCGTTGACCATCTTTCCAACGGGAAGTGACCTGTGAATGTCTCAACGACCACTAGAACGCCGAGAAGTCGTCCTTATTGTGGTGGCGATTCCTCGTGATTGTGAATCGTTTCGCAAGTCGTTTTGCAGTAGCTACTTACGTTTGATGGCCCTCTAGGGTGTCACGGTATTGGTGAATCTCTTCATTCGGCTGGTGAGGGGGCATGGAAAATATTTTACGCCGTAACTCACTGTCATATATAGCCTTGCGAATCATCCTCCTCGGCGGTGCCCTTTCGGCACAGTCATTGCTTTATCCCACGTCGACGATCCCTATCGAACGTGGATCGCCGGAGGCAGCGATGTAATCGCTTCACGAACTCGTGTGACGGTCCCTGCGGAACCGCCATGCATATCGAGGAGCCTTTACGGAGCTACCAACCGGTTGGTTTGCGTTCGGGGGTGGGCATGCAAATGCCCGCTGTTGCGATGCGACTGATGGTTCGTTTTGTCGCGTGGTCACCACACGCTTGGTGACGCGGCAGACGTACTAGCACGTCCTTAGTCCGCAACTGTGGCCACACGCCACAGGCTCGGGGCGCACATCGCTTCATGGAGGTCAACAGCAAACTCGTCAGGTATGGCGCAGGGGCGCCTGGTTTCGGAGTCAGCGTGCAAGGGCATGTGTCTGAAGCACAACGGCTCTCTTTGAAAGAAAATAAAGAGGCACAAGGATGAAGCGCATTTTTTGCGTCGCAACGCTGTTATTTGGAATGACTGTTTCGGCGTCGGCCGCACCGTTTACGCCGTCGATTGATGCACAATTGATTAATTTTGCAACTGGTTTGGTTTATGACACGAACGGTGCCGCTGCCGACACCCTCGTCTCACTCGACGACGGCTCTGGCGGCGAAGCGACCGCGTGGTGGTCTGCATGGCCAGCACCGGGATTGCCAACCCCGATCAATTACGACACCGGAGCCGGAACCGTCTTCGGTGGCGAAGTCGAGATGGCAATCAGGTTCGATACATCGGACTTCGTGCCGAGTTTTCTGCCCTTCCCACAGGTCAGCCTGACGGGATCGGGTTTAACCGGTCCAGGGATCGCCGACTTCACCATCAGTGGCGTTCTTGGTGGCGGAGGTGGCCCGAACGTGAGTTTGTGGGAAATCGATGTGGCCTTTGCCACGTTGTATGGCTACTCCAACTTCGGCACCTATACGTTTGAAGCACTGGGAACAATCGTTGGTGGGTTGATCCCGCAACAAGAGCAAATCGCTATCGGGTCGCAAGCCGTGATCCGAGGTTTCGTCACGCTGGCAGACTTGGCCTTCGATGAAGGCTACGCACCGGACGATATTCTCAACGTAGGAGTCTCCAACGGAGTGCTCGCGGGCCAGACCGGCCTGGGGCTCGTTCCGCCTGGAGTAAGTGCTCCTGAGCCATCGTCGTTCTTGCTATTGCTCACCGCGATGGCTGCGATGGGAATGGTCGCCGTGCGACGTAGAAAACGCGAACTCTAGAAACGGGCCATCGTCTCGACCGGAAGCTGACGCCGGCGGCAATCATGTACGCCGGCGTCAGCTCCGGACGAGCGATTTTGAAACGGTAACGAACATGATGAACGACTCCGAGAGAGCACTCATGGCTTCAACACCACAACCAGCGACCGCGGCACAGATCAAGCAGGTCGAGAAGGGGCCTTCGCCCGCCACGGGTCTGCTACTGCACTGCTTGGTTGTGGCGGCTGAAGCTGATCGCCGAGAGGCATTGTCGTGGGCCGCTTTGCAGGGAGGTTGGAAAACCGTTCCCTGCATCGATGTTCCCACGGCTGAAGACTGCTTTCGCCGTATGTTCCTCCAGTTGGCCGTGGTTGATCTTCAACGATCGCGGCAAGTGCCGCGTGAGCACCTCGAAAAGCTCATCGAATCGTTGGCGCAATCAAGCAACATGCTGCTGGTGGTTTGCGGAGATGAAGGCAACCTCGAACAAGAGATTTGGGCTCGCCAGGTTGGTGTCTGGATGTATGTGCCCGGCATCGAACATGGCTCGGAGCTGAAGACACTGCTGAGCGAGGCGCATTGCCTGGCAAAGCGAATGGGGTTGCCCACCGGCGCGGCCCCCGAAACAGGGAAACAAGTCAACAGTCTTGATTCTGTGGATGGGGTACGCTCCTCGTCGCGCAAGCCGTACCGCAGACGGAAGGCGCAGCGAGGGGAACGTTTTTGATGATTGATTCGACCGAACGAGAGCAATGGCGATCTTCGCTTGAATCGCGTTAACTCGAAGAAAGGAACGTCAAATGGCTACTGCCACGACTTTTGATTTCAACGTGGATTCCAACTCCGACAGTGATAATTCCGTGGTCTCCTATCGCCGCACGCGCACGCCCGAGCGCAGCCGCGGCCGACGACCGAAGTACTCGCGTTCGGGAAGCCATGCAGGCGGCGGAACCACGAACGGATTCCATCGCCGCCACACGAAGAAGTGGGCATGGTAGTCCGCTGCTAACGCCGATTAAGCCCTGGGCGGAAGAAGAGGCAACCATCCGGTCGACAGGTGTGTCACGGAACAACGAGGGCACCTGCTCACGGCACGGACACTGAGAGGCTTTGCTGACCGCGAGTGTTAGCAAGCTCTCCTCAATGCCTAAACGTAGCAGGGTGGACCGGAGTTGAAAGATGTCTTGCTGGGCTGGCCCCCACATCGTAACGGGGGTCGGCCCCCATGGTCTCTTGAAGTGGCAATGCCCGTCGGAAACCTTGGATCACCGCAATGCTGAATGATCAGCAAAGATCTTCGTCGAGTGACTGTGCTGAGTTAGCACGATGCGTTTGGCGAGGATAAGCCTCAGACCGCCGGGGCGGTCGCAATCGAAAGGATTGAATGATGCGGGTCAAGAATAACCAAGACATGGAGCACAATGGCGACACGAATGGATCGCGGAACGAGTTTGCTAGTCGAGCGATGAAGCCAGCGAGGAGTCGCAAGACGTGGAATTACCACTCGAGCAAGAAAAGCCCAGCGGCGATCAATGGAATCCAGAGACGGCGCAACAAGCGGGCGTCTTGACGACGAGACGACTGGTGCGTCTTCAAACTTTAGTGTTGGGGTTGGGTGCCACTGGCTTCGCCCATCGATATCTACACAAGTTTGCTAACACAATGCCCGACGGGTGGCCCAGCCGACTGCGCGGCTGGGCCACCCGTCCAAAGGTTCTGTAGAAACGGGCTTTAGTGCTGTTACGGACACCAGCCTTGGCTATCTTGCTCCAACGCCAGAATAACCAAGAGAGAGTCGTGGATCAGGTTGCCCCTGACGATAGACTGCCAATGGCGCCGCTGGAACAATGTCGAGAAACACGGCCCGAATAGATGGGGGCGGGTTTCACCTCGTGTTGCAATTAGCAGCGCAGCGTGCGGACTTTCCTACAGCAAACACCTGGGTAATACTGTTTCATTGAACGGCGCGACGTACGAGCAGTGATGAGACGGTTGAATTTGTTTCCGAATTGGATTCGGGGCAAGGCGAAGTGGGGAAATACAAGTCATGAAAACGACTATAAAATTCCTGGCTGTGTGCGTGGTTCTATTCGCAGCCCAAGAGACAACCGCCGCGCCCCCCAGCTTCACCGGTCTGGGCGACCTCCCGGGGGGAAGCTTCGGGAGTTCCGCCACTGGTGTCTCTTTGGACGGTTCAATCATCGTGGGGCAGGGCTCCTCACCAACTGGGGTTGCCTTTTCGCCATCTGGCGGCGAGGCTTTCCGCTGGACTGCCGCCGGAGGCATGGTCGGGCTGGGTGCCTTTCCCGGGGGAGGTTTTCAAATCCACATCGACGGAGAAGATTTCTTAAGCAGCGCCAACGGTATCTCCGCGGACGGTTCGACCATCGTGGGAAATAGCACCACAGCCACGGGCGGCGATGCCTTCCGCTGGACCGCCAGCGGAGGCATGATTGGGGGACTTGGAAACATCGGGGCCCGCGGCGTCTCTGCAGACGGTTCGGTCGTCGTGGGAGTGGGTCGCTCTGCCTTAGCCTTAGGCCCCGAAGCCACGAGGTGGACATCAAGTGGCGGTACGGTCGGACTGGGCACACTCCCCGGAACTTTTCCTGGGAGATACAGAAGTTCTGCCGCTGACGTCTCCGCGGACGGTTCGGTCGTCGTGGGAGAAAGTCTCACTGGCATTGGCAACACCCGGGCCTTCCGCTGGACCTCTGGTGGCGGCATGGTCGACTTGGGCGTTCTTCCCGGTGGCTCCATTAGCACCAGTAGCAGAGCCTATGCTGTCTCCGCGGACGGCTCGGTCGTTGTTGGATTCAGCAACACACCCTTAAGCACGTCATCCGGTGCCTTCCGCTGGACCTCTGGCGGCGGCATGGTCGTGCTGGGTGATATCCCCAGCGGAAATTTTGGAAGGATCGCCAACGGTGTCTCTGCAGATGGTTCGGTAGTCGTGGGACAGGGTAATTTCACTGGGGGAAGCCAAGGGGCCTTCATTTGGGACGCCACAAACGGCGTGAGGAGTGTGCAAGACATTCTGGCCAATAACTTAGGCCTCGATCTGACCGGCTGGAACTTATACAACGCGATAGGTGTCTCCTCAGATGGCCGCACAATTGTGGGAAATGGCATCAATCCCAATGGTGACAACGAGGCCTGGGTGGCCGTCGTCCCCGAACCCTCTACGTTTACTCTGGCCGGCTTGGGGCTTGCGGCAATGGCGGCCTTCGGTTGGCTCGGTCGCGTTCGGTCCAACGATTGATACCGCACCACAACGTGACTGGTTTCACTGTCCGAACGTCCAGCCAACGTGGAGAATTTCGTAAGATTTGCTCCTTCGCTCCCCGGTTCAATGCCCAGGGCTATCGAATTACCCTCAGTTCCGTTCGGTAGGGCGAGTCCGTAGCAATGGTCGGCAATGTTCACGTCATTCAGCCGATCCTTCTTGAGGTGACTCTTGGCCGGGTGGCCCAACCGACTACGCGGCTGGGCCACCCGTCGCGTTTTCTTTTTACTTGCTACCAAACTTGTGTAGATACCCACTGGTTTCGCCAGAGCCGGAGCTAGATAGATACGGGACGCGAGCACTGGCAAAGCCAGAGGCACCCCAAGTCTTGGAACTGAAGACGAACTAGGTAAGCAAGCGATCGAATTCAAAACGCTCTTCACCTGTTCTTGGATTGACGAGAACCCGGTGAAGAGCGTTTTGTTCATACCGACGCAAACGAACGGATTCAAACGCAACGCTGAGCCAAGCTTTACGGAGAACGTACTCGACGGCGGCGAAGCAACCCCCTACGCCGTTCCTCTCCGTCCGTTGCTTCATCCGCTGACCTATCAACCGGTGTGTCATCGTCAGTAGAAGTGTTGGCAGCGCCTTCACCTTCTTCCGCGTCTGTCGGTTCGACGGTGCCATCGCTTGGTATCGCTCCCATGCGCCTTCGACGCAGTAACCGATCGAGCAATCTTCCGCTTCCTGCTCCCTCGCCTTCCGGGGAGGTCGCGGAATCGGCCTCCCGACGATCGCGCCATGATTGCCATAGCTCGAATATCTGACCGTCGCCGAGCACGCTTTCTCCCTCCGACGCGTTGCCTGAACCGGTCGCTCCGCTGCCGCCCAGCAGACCGCCTTCGCCGAGCAACCCGGTAGATTCGAGTATTTCCAGCAAGTTTTGCTCTTCAGTCGATTCGTCGTCGGCCATCGCATCGAGCGCCCCCAACACGGCCTGTAGACTGGAACGCCCCAATTCCGCGGTATTGATTCGTGGCTCCGCGAACGTGCCACCAATCGGTAGGACGATCGTGTGTTGCGAAAGCGCTTGCAAGAAGGGCCGGTCTTTCAGCGCATCGCCCGGCAACTCGATTTCGGCCACGATATCGATCGTTTGATCGAGCCCCACCGATCCGTGCGTTCGCAATCGAAAGTTTCCGATGCCGATTTCAAACCCATGGTGATAGACACGTCCATCTCGCATTTCAAAATGCACGACCGAATCGCGTGCTAACTCGAAGGTCATCGGACCGGCGGTTCCGCCGAGGGTCGAGGTGTCTTTGTTTGCGATCAACAGGCGGATCGTGGCGAGGATCGAGTCGAGGATCGGACCGGGACCAATTTCGATTCGATGGATGTTGATTCGCCCTCCCATTTCGCCATCCTGCGGTCGATCTAGCGGCAGACGCCATTGGTCCAGGTCGATCGAGAATTCGCCCCGGGCCATGGTCGCGCCCGACAGCGCAGGCGCTGCATACTTGAGGACGTCCTCACACATTTCCGGCGAGATCGATGCCCGTTCGAGCAGCGGGCCCGCTTCGACGACTATCTCGGGGACCGAACCGGGGGCATCCGTGCGACGTTGCAGGCCGACTTGCAAGTGAATGCCGTCGACCCCCCAGCCGGTTGGCGTCCGTGGGCCTTGCCAAGTGATCCCTCCCTCGAGCAACGACACGGAAACCGCGAGCCGAATCGCGGAAAGTTTTCCGGCGGAAGGTGGTTTGGGTTCATCGTCCGGAACGGGCAGCGCGAACAGCTTTTGGAAGTTCGCCCCCGACTCGTCGACAAGGACGTCAACGCGAGGGGCGTTGAGCTTGAATTCGCCCAGTTGGCTGCTATGCAACACAAGTCGCCACA
Source organism: uncultured Planctomycetaceae bacterium (assembly GCA_964576465.1). GTDB lineage: Bacteria > Planctomycetota > Planctomycetia > Pirellulales > JAEUIK01 > CAZNXE01. The sequence goes on along the minus strand of CAZNXE010000118.1, from coordinate 6,587 downwards.
GCGGGACATCGCCTTCGACCGAGGGGATCAACAGCACGGGAGGGCCCTCGGGCGGGCGGACTTCGATGTCATACAATCGTACCGGCGTAAACCATCCCAGCGGAGCGCGACCAACGGCAACCGTGCCCTCAAAGTCTGTCATGGTCGAGTTCAAGGCCAGGTTTCGCACCATGGGAATACGAAACAGATAGGGGGCCATCGCGATGACGATGAACACGATTGCCAGGGCCACGGCAACCCGGCGTACCCAACGCCGCCACCGCGGACCGACAGCGGCTTTTGTCTCATCGCTTTCAATTGAGGTATCGTTCATCGCTGTATTCCGCAGTGTCGGCCAAGCCTCTGCCCTTAGCGTAGCGATCTGGTGACCCAACAAGCAAACGCCTCGCATTCCCTTTGCCCCGGGCGGCACCACCGTGATGCAAGCAAGCGGCCTGTGTGATATATAAGAATGTGAACCTGAGGCGTACGTTCTTGATGCGTACCCTCAGGCACCGACGCGGGTGTAGCTCAATGGTAGAGCATCGGCTTCCCAAGCCGACTACGAGGGTTCGATTCCCTTCACCCGCTCTCCTTTTCTGAAACGCCCATCGCCGCTTCATAAGCCCGACCTAAACGCAATCGAGCCCCCGCGGTCGTGCTTCGATTTTTTTTCAAGGGGCACGTTGTGTTCGCAATCGAGATTGTTCATCATGGTGGGGTCGTCGTCATTGCTGTCGCATGCGAGCGTTCCGATGATTGCCCCATTCAACTTGCCGTTTCGGCCTCACCCGCTCCTTCGTAGCGGACACAGTCAGACACTCATGGGGTGGCTGCTCTCAAGCACCGACCAGCCTTACTCCGCCAAACACCACGAAGTGATTCTCGATGATTACGATCGTCTTCTGATGCATGACGATTGCCCCGAAGCGTGGCAGCCGGGCGACCGCAACGTCATGCTGATCCACGGACTCAACGGTTGTCACCAAAGCGCGTATATGGTGCGGATCGCGGACAAGCTCAATCGACTGGGCATTCGCACATTTCGACTCGATATGCGGGGCGCCGGCGCGGGCATGAGCTTGGCTCGAAATCTCTATCACGCGGGACGCTCCGAGGATCTTGCCCGGGCACTTGATGCGATCGCGGAGATATGCCCTGGCTCACCGACGGCAATGATGGGGTTTTCTCTGGGCGGAGCCGTGACGCTCAAGATGTTGGGAGAATGCGGCAGTAATCCACCGGGCAATCTCGATCGCGCGGTCGCCGTCTGTCCGCCCATCGATATGAAGCACTGCGCCGATTCGATCAGCCGACCACGCATGCAAATGTATGAGCGGTACATTGTGAGTGGTCTTGCACAACGAATCACGCAACAGCGGAGCACCGTGTCGGACAGTCTTCTTGTCGAACCGTGTTCCACGCTACGCAGCATTTGGCAGTTCGACGACGAAGTGACCGCACCATCGTGCGGTTTTGAATCGGCCGCTGACTACTATCGCCGCTGTAGCAGCGCGCCCCTGTTGCCGGAGATTCGGGTGCCTACGTTGATCCTGACCTCTCAGGATGACCCGGTAATCCCGGGTGCCCAATTTGATAACCTGCGGCTTCCTCGTGCCGTGACGTTGGAGATTACTCGTCACGGCGGCCATCTGGGATTCATTTGCGCCGCCAAAGACGTCGCGGACCGCCGCTGGATGGACCAGCGTATAATCGCGGTAATCACCTCCGATGCGACCGTGGCAAATCGCCGGAAGTCATACATGGGATAGGCTCTAAGCCGCTTTCCGCTGCATGGCTTCGTCCGGCTTTCGATCTTGCTTCAGGCCAAGCGTTGTGGCGACGATCCAGCGAGGGCGATCGCGGACCTCGTCGTAGATACGATTCAGATATTCGCCAACGATGCCCAGGCAGACCAACTGCACGCCTCCGATAAACCAGGTGCCTAACGTCCCCAGCGCAATCCCCCATGTTGCGTCGGCGGCCATCAGGCGGCCCGTGATGGTTGCCAGCGCACAGAAGAGCGTGACGACTAACACCATCGCACCGCTCAGCAGTGACAGCCGCAGCGGCATCGTCGAGAAGGAGAGCAACCCATCGACGGCCAAGTGCAGCGACTGCCGGAAACTGTACTTGGCCTCGCCCTCGATGCGGGGCGGACGGTCGTACAACACGGCCGTTTGACGTCCCCCGGTCCAGCATCGCAGCCCCCGCCAATAGATGGCGTGCTCGCGCAAGGCGACAAGTTGTTTGACGACCATCGCATCCATTAATGCGAAGTCTCCGGTATCGCGGGGAATGTCCACTTCGCTGGCCCGCGAGAGAAGTCGATAGAAGACATGGGCCGTGATACGCTTCAGCGCCGTGTCCCCGTCGCGCCGCCGTCGCTGGGCGTAGACGATGTCGTAACCCGCCCGCCATTTGGCCAGCATCGTTGCGACTAGTTCGGGGGGATCTTGAAGGTCGGCGTCGAGCACGACGACCGCGTCGCCAGCGGCTACTTCCAGACCGGCTCCAACGGCTGCTTGATGGCCGAAGTTGCGCGCGAGGCGAATTCCCTTGACCCGCGAGTCTTGTTCCGTCAGCTCGCGAATGATTTCCCAGGTGTCGTCGCGCGATCCGTCGTCGACCAGCAGCAGTTCAAACGAGTCGTTCCAATGCTTCGCCGCCAGAGTCAAAGCCCGATAGGCGAGTCTGACAACCGGCCCCTCGTTGTAGCAAGGAATCACAACCGAAATCATCAATAGTTCCTAACGAAAGATCCGCATGGCACGAGCATCCACGGTCAGTTCACGATCCACGCGAAAAAGCGTTAGACGCTCGTCCGATTCGTTGTAGCGGCGAATCGAATCACAGCGGTCCAGTGCGTAGACTCGGCCGGCTGCGGCCAGCTCGCGTTTCAAGGATTCTGGCGCCAGGACGTACCATGGACCGCCACCAATTTGTGTACTGTCGAAGTCATCGACCTGGTCGATGCGGACTACAGGCGACTTCAGATAGTAAGTGATTTGATTCTCGACGAGATCGACGACATAGAGTGGTGCATCGCCAGGAACAAGGTTGTTGGCCCGCTCCGCAAATGTTGTTGCGTCGCGGTACGAGTCATGATGATTGGCGACCAAGAACAGGCTGCCGGTACCGATGACCCAAGTGGCGGCAAACACGGTAATCAATTCGGCCCGCAGACGCCCGCGATATTCAAAATAGATCATCAGCAACACGGCCCCAGCGAGCATTCCGATGAGTCCTGCCGTCAGGACATAGCCTTCTGGTTGCGTTTTGAAGATGGCAATCACCCCGGCAGAAAACCCGACGACACATGCGGCCACAGCCCCGAGATGCCAGCGCCAAGAGACCGATTGCCGCCAGGTGAAATACCGGATCATCATCACCGCACCGATGATGGTCAGCGGCGGCATCAGCGGTGCCGGATAGTGCTTGCTCTTGAACGCACTCACACTGAGCAAGATAAGACCGGGAATAAGCCAGCAAATGGCCAAACGCCAAATCGCGGTGGGAAAGCGATGACTACGCGCCGCCCAAACCATGCCGACAACACAAAACGGCGTCCATGGCAGCAAGATCAAAGGGATTGAATAGATGTAAAAGAAGGGGTTCTTTTTGCCTTGCAACTCACCTTGAAGACGCCCGAAGTGATGCACGATCTGATCGTGGACGATCGCCGGATGCTGACCGTAGGCCAGCGCGATCCAGCCGATGGTGACGCCAAGAAACAGCGTTATTCCAAGTGGGCTGAACAGGAATTTCAGAATCCGCCCTTCACGCGCGACCAGCAAGTACAAGCCACAGGCACCCAGAATGAAGACGGGCCCGACCAATCCTTTGAACAGAAACGACAGGGTCACGCAAAAGTAAAACAGCCACGGCAACCAACGGGCGTTTGAACGGCCGCGGGGGCTGTCGAGATTGGCCACCGCGAACGTGAACAAGGCCCCCGTCGTGGAGGCGATCAGAAAGATGTCGCATTCAGCCAGGCGCCCCAGTTGCAAAACGTAAAAGGTGGAAACCTGCATCAGCCCGGCGACAACTCCAGTGAGCGTTCCGAACCACCGCGCCGCCATGGCTGCCACCAGCAACGCGGCAATCACGCCAGCCACTGCCGACGGGAAACGCACGACCCATTCAGCTTGACTACCAGTGATGGCCATCGTCGCGGCAATCACCCAGTTGGTGCCCGGCGGCTTATGCGTACACGGCACGCCAGCAAACTTGGGAAGGATCCAGTTCCCCGTGGCCAACATCTCCTTCGCGGGCTGAGCGAACATCACCTCGTGATGCGTTAACGCCCGCGTATGGCCAAGATTCGTCAGCAACAGGCCGCCGGAAAACACCGCGACCAACAGCGTGGCACCGAAAGTTAGTCGGTGATCGTTGGATGCCTCGCGAAGCGGAGACGCATCTTTTTTTGTCGCAAGATCATGAGCTGACATGGTGGCGGTGTTCTCGTCCTCAAGAGACTCATTGGCGAGGGCGCCCGAACGCACCCAATCCGAATACAGGAAACTGACAACGCGCTAGTGAGCAACTCGCGGGGCAGCCGTGTTGGCGGTCCGCTCGCGATCGACACGAAACAGCGTGATGCGGTCGCCCGGCTCGTCGCAGTGGCGAATCGACGCGCAGCGGTCGACGACTTCCACGCGTCCCTGACGGGCCAACTTGGGTTCTAGTTTTTCGGGTGCCACGACATACCACGATCCAAAGCGGTCTTGTTTTTCGACCAACTCCGCGAGACGGTCGATCCGTTGAATCCGCGAATCCAAGTAGAATGTAATTTGATTTTCGGAGAGCCCCACAATGTACACCGGTTTGTCCGCTGGAATGATTCGGTTGACGCGCTCGGCCAACAATGTGGGATCGCGATAGGAGTCGTGATCGCGGGAGACTAACGTGACCGCCCCCAGGCAAACGATCCACGTCGCGGTGAACATCGTGATAAGCCCCCAGCCCAGCCGTCGTCGATATTCAAAGTAGACCATCGTCGCCTGCGCGACACCAATGAGGCCCACCAACATGGCAATCAATCCGTAGCTGGCGGGCTGAAGGATGAGCACGGCGACCATGCCGGAGATGCCTCCTAAGATGCAGGCACTCGCCCCTACGATATGCCAACGCACCGAAGCGAGCTGCCGCCAACGGAAGTAGTGGATCATCGCCACGGCGCCAATCATGGTCAGCGGCGGCAACAGGGGCGCCGGATAGTGCTTGCTCTTGAACTCACTTAGACTCAGTACAAGAAGCCCTGGAATCAGCGCACAAACGGCCCACTGCCACAGTGCGTTCGGAAAGCGTTCGCTGCGCGCGGCCCAAACAAGGCCGACAACGCAAAATGGCGTCCACGGCAAGAGAATCAGCGGGATCGTATAGAGATAGAACAAGGGGTTCTTGCCGCCCGCCATCTCTCCCTGAAAGCGGCCCACGTGATTCAAAACTTGGTCACTGATGATTTCCGGATACTGCTGATAGGCCATCGCCAGCCATCCAAGCATGCATCCAGCGAAGATCGTCACACCGATTGGGTTGAGCAGAAACTTGAGCACCCGAGTTTCGCGACGCGCGACCAGATACAATCCGCAGGCGCCCAATGTGAACGCGGGACCGATGAAGCCTTTGAAGAGGTAGGCCATTCCCACGCATGCATAGAACAACCAAGGAAGCCAGCGTGCGTCGGAACGTCCACGAGGACTATCGATGTTCCCCGCGGCGAAGACGAAAAAAGCCCCCGTCGTGCAAGCGATGAGGAAGACGTCGCATTCAGCCAGCCGACCCAGTTGCAGCATGTAATACAGGGTGACCTGCATGAGCCCGGCAACGACACCCGTGAGAGTGCCAAACCATCGCGCGGTCATGGCGGCAACGAGTAACGCGGTGACGATCGTAGCCAATGCCGAAGGGACACGCAGAACCGACTCGCGATCGCTCCCCGTGAGCGCCATGGTTGTGGCCAGCACCCAGTGTGTCCCCGGCGGTTTGTAGGTACTAGGAACTCCCGAGAACTTCGGCACCACCCAGTTCCCCGTGGCCAGCATTTCCTTCGCCGGTTGCGCGAAGAGAACTTCGTGATGCGTCAGCGTTCGCGTCGGCCCTAGATTCGTCAGCATTAGGGTGGCGGCGAACAATGCCACCAGCCCTGCCGCGGGCAGCGTGAGCTTGTAATGCGTTGGCTGTGCTTCTGTTTCGATTTCGGAATTCATGTTTCAAACATCCGTGACGTCCATGCCATCAGCATCGCGCGCACCGCTTTGGCCAGCGATGAACACCGTGGGGGTGTGCCTCACGCGATCTCTTGGGAATCGGTTCTTGGGGAGCGGACTTTAGTAGCTCCGTGAAGAGCAACCAAGGGCAATCCCTGCCCAGTTCGTGGGGTGCAGGTGCAAGCATGCTGTCATGGCAGTAGAATCGGCGACTTGTGATGTCTGAAGTTGCAGCGATGTGGACATTGCCCGGTGATTTGAACGCGTCACGACGCGATCGATGTCCCCGGCGCCAAACTGCGAGGAACCTGCCGACGATGACCAGCTTTGTCACGCATCTGGAAAGTGCAATCGATGGGACACGGTTGCCGGCGGGGGAACTACAGACGTTGCATC
>CAZNXE010000117.1:0-15753 GCA_964576465.1 uncultured Planctomycetaceae bacterium | reverse complement strand
AGCCAGCAGTGGCACCCGACTTTTTCAACGGGCGGCTAGGGATGGCAAAACGAGGGGCATGGAACCAGCAAGCCAATGCAACTGCTGCCCAAATCGCGGGAGCCAGTACCAGCGACTCCGGTCGTACGAGGACCGCCGCCGCCCACAGCATGCCGCAGGCAACTACGAGCAGTGCGTCGACGAGCGCCGACGAACGTGAGCCCGGTGACAAAGACGTCAACCGCCGCAAGTAGGCGACCGCCAGTGCCAAACATCCAACGGCTAACAACAAGTGCGTGCTATCGCACAGCCCATCGGCAGCTAAACAAGCGACCGAGGGGCAGAGACAGAACAGGATCGATCCCAGCAGCGCCGATCGCCTGCCGAGCCAAAGCGTGAAGAGTACGTAGACCGGTACGATCAACAGCACCGCCGGAATGGCCGCGGCCACCTGCGCGCACGTGGCCCAAGTCGCGTCATTCATTCCTGTCGCGGTCGCCCATGGCTCCCAACTCTTCAGCCGGTGAATGGCAGCCACCAGCGTTGCAAAGGCCGCCTCTCCCGACTCCCGCCAAACTTCCCGCGCATCGCCGCTTTCAATTCGTTGGGCCAACGCCACGAACCGAACGGCGTCTTGCGCAGGCACGATCGCCCGCCATGCAACGAGGGTTTGCACGGCGGTTGCCAGCAACAACAGTGTGGCAATTGCATAAACGTGACGACGCATGGCCATCCTTGGCAATCCGATCAATCGCGGCGGCTTCGCTCTACCGAGTCGAGTCGGGAAGCGTATCGGTGGCTCCCACCAACGTCAATCTGCGTTTGCCTTAATCGCTTGTGCCAGCACCCGTAGAAGTGCCAGCAGTGCTGTCGCGATACAGGGGCGATTCGGCTTGGGGTTTGACGAATGTACGGTTCGCGCAGCGGCGTCGAACGCTAATATTTCCCAGTCGCCCCAAGATCATGCGCACCTGACAGCGGCGAGTGGAGTTGGCAACCATCTGTGTCCGAACAAAGAATATATAGCAGCCCGTTGAAAAAGTCGGGTGCCACTGCTGGCTTGTCCAGCAGTGCCTCGATTTCCCCTGAATACACTGCTGGGCAAGCCAGCAGTGGCACCCGGTTCTCCAACACAGGTCTTTTTCAACGGGCTGAATAGAGGGCCCACCACTCGGTTGCAGGGACGCGACCGACGCTTGTCTACGATCTTACGATCTTGCCTTGGGCGAATTCTCGTCCCCCACTATCTTTAGATGTGCTGATCCATGGAGTACCGACACTCAGACCAGCGCGATGGGCGCCGCCGACGCGCACTCATCGAAGACAGCTTGGAGTCCGCGCCCACGACATCGCGGAAAGCATCCCCTACGGCGAAACAACGCACAAAAACGACAGGCAGGGAAATGGAAGGAACCGATCCGGCGACGATCACCCAGAAGCGGCTGATCGACCTGATTCCGACGAGTTACATCACGCTCACGCTGTTGCTGTTGGGCGGCGCGGCCATCATTGCCGGCCTCGAAGCGTTGTATTACTGGATGCCGCAAATTGCCCCGATGACCTCCGACGGTGCGGTCGCCGCGCTGGACCTCGACAACGAAGGTAGCCTTGCCACGTGGTTCTCGTCAGCCACGCTCGGCATGGCGTTTCTGGTCGGGCTCATCGTCTACTGGGTTCGCAAACATCGGGCCGACGACTATCACGGTCGCTATCGCATCTGGCTGTGGGCCTCGCTGTGTTGGCTTGTGATGAGCATTGACGAAGCGTCGAGCCTGCACGAGGGATTCAAAGAGCTAATGACCCTTGCGACCGGATGGCGCATCTGGGGCGATGGTTCACTGTGGTGGGCCGGACCGTACGCCTTGGTGTTAAGCGTCGTGGGAGTTCGCCTACTGCTGGACCTGCGTCCGGCGCGATTGCCAATCGCCGCGCTGCTGTTGGCCGGCGGGTGCTACATCACGGGCGTCTTGGCACAACTGGGTCTGCTGATTCCTGACGCGCTCGCCCCGGCAATCATGCTCGAAGAGGGCGCCGAGATGTCAGGCCACCTGCTGTTACTGTTCTGCATGACCGTCTCGGCACGCTACATGATTCTCGAAGCCCAGGGCCTGCTCCCCGAACGCCGCCGACGACGCACAGAAGAAACCGACCAGAGCGAGACAACCACCAAACGCAAGCCCGCGAAGAAAAAGGCCGCCAAGGAAGTCCACCAGCCACACGCTTCCCCACCCGAGCCCGAAACCGACCACCGCCCGGTCAGGCGTTCCGCCAAGCGGCAAGCGACACAAGAAAAAGTCACGGTAAGTCCCCCCGAGAAAGCCACCGCCAAAGCCGAGCAATCGTCCGAGGAAGAATCGCCTCCCAAATTGACCCGGGCCCAGCGCAAGGCCCTACGTCGCCAGCGACGCCAGGAGCGGGAGTCTGAGTTCGACGAATAACGGGCTCGTGCGTGGGAGTCGACGCATGCTGGCTCTCGCCCCCCCTGCCCGTTTGACGATCTGCCCTGCTAATCACTAGGCTTGGCGAACGACCATGGCGCGTCTTCTCCTCGCGACTGTGGGGTCGTGTCCATCTTTCTCGTTTGCCATGTGGAGGCCCCGTTGAAGGTCCGTACTCGTTTTGCTCCCAGTCCGACCGGTTTCCTGCACATTGGCGGCGTCCGCACCGCGCTGTTCTGCTGGCTGTTCGCTCGGCATCACAACGGCCAGTTCATCTTGCGGATCGACGATACCGATCAGCAGCGCAATCTTGATGAGGCGCTAGGGCCCATTTTGCATGGTCTGAAATGGTTGGGCATCGACTGGGACGAAGGACCCGAGGTTGGCGGGCCGCTGGGGCCGTACTTTCAGTCGCAGCGGAAAGACCACTATCAGGCGGCCGTCGATCGGTTGCTTGCCGACGGGTTTGCCTATCACGACTATGCCAGCACCGAAGAAATCGCCGCCGAGCGCGAAGCCGCCCGAGAGAACAAGCAATCGTTCATCTATAGCCGCAAGTGGATGGCCGAAACGGCCGAAGATCGCGCCCGTTTCGAAGCCGAAGGCCGACAAGCTGTCGTGCGCCTGAAGATGCGACGCGAAGGCGTGCTCGAAATCGACGATCTCGTGCGCGGAAAAGTCGAGTTCGCCTGGGCCTCCGAGCAAGACCATGTGATTCAGCGAGCCGACGGATCGTGCTTGTATCACTTGGCCAGCGTCGTCGACGATCACGCCTTTGAAATCACCCACGTCATTCGGGCAGAAGAACATCTCTCGAACACGCCGAGGCAGGTGTTCATCGCGCAGTCGCTGGGTTACGAGTTACCGCAATACGCCCATCTGCCATACGTGGCCGAGCCGGGCAGCAAAACCAAACTCAGCAAGCGGAAGCTGAAAAAGTATCTGAAGAACCAAGACTTTGCCGCCCTACTGGAACATGGACGGCACATTGCCGACGCCGTCGGGCTCGATCTGCCGGTGGAACTATTCAACCCCGTGGTGATCGACTTTTACGAGCAGATTGGTTTCTTGCCCGAGGCCGTAATCAACTACCTGCTGCTGTTGGGTTGGTCGCTCGACGATCACTCCGAGTCGTTCACTCGGGAGGAGATGATTCGCGACTTCACGCTCGATCGAGTGAACAAGGCCCCTGCCTCGTTCGACCCCGTCAAACTCATGACATTCCAGCAGCGGTACATGCAGCAGAAACCGGTGGACGAGAAATTCGACGCCGCATGGCCCTACGCCGAGCGTGCCGGATACACAACTGGCAACGACGATGCGGCAGTTCGGGCCAAGGTACGGCACATTGTCGAAGCCGCCGACGAGCGGATTCGCGTGGCGGGCGACATCGTCGACTACGGCACCTTTTTCCAGCCGGCAGACAAGCTGAAATACGACGAAAAAGCCTTCGAGAAACGGCTCCGCAAGCCAGACGACGCGGTAAGGATGCTTGGCGAATTGCGTGAACAGTTCGCAACCGTCGAACCATTCGATGCGGAATCACTCGAGAAGCTGCTTCACGACTTTGTCGAAGCCCAACACATCAAAATCGGCAATATCATTCATGCCCTGCGGGTTTCGACCACGGGACAAGAAGTCGGCTTCGGCATGTTCGACACCCTGGAGATCCTCGGTCGCGAGCAGACCCTTGAGCGAATCGATCGCGCGGTAGCCCGTCTGTGACGAAACGACCGAGACCGGTAAAATTCCGGGGTAAGGAAGACTCAACACCGTCTCAAGCTTGGGATGGAACCATCTCTTAAAATCGGGTGATCTGCATTATGTGCCCCAATGAACCCAAACCCGACAACGACGAGACTGATTCCGCGCCCTCGCTGAACTTCGTTCAAGTGCTCATCGCGGAAGACAACCGCACGGGCCGTTTCGAGGGCCAAGTCCAAACGCGGTTCCCGCCCGAGCCCAACGGACTGTTGCACATCGGGCACGCCAAGTCGATCTGTCTCAACTTTGGCTTGGCCGCCGAACATCCTGGTGGCAAGTGCAACCTGCGGTTCGACGATACGAACCCCACCAAGGAAGAAGCCCACTATGTCCAGGCCATTAAGGAAGATGTCCGCTGGCTGGGGTTCGACTGGGAGGACCGCGAACATTACGCCTCTGACTATTTCGATCAACTCTACGATTGGGCCGTGCAGCTAATCAACGACGGCCAGGCTTACGTCTGCGATTTAACCGGCGAGCAGATGCGGGAGTTTCGCGGCACGCTCAAAGAACCGGGCCGAAACAGCCCCTTTCGCGATCGAGCGGTTGTGGAGAATCTCGATCTGTTCGCCCGCATGAAGAAGGGTGAATTCCCCGACGGCTCACGAACACTGCGAGCCAAAGTCGATATGTCCTCGCCGAACGTCAACCTCCGCGACCCGGTGATGTACCGCATCTTGCATGCCCATCATCATCGCACGGGCGACACGTGGTGCATCTACCCGATGTACGACTTCACTCACGGTCAGTCCGATTCGATCGAGCGGATCACGCATTCGATCTGCACGCTGGAGTTCGAGAACCACCGCCCGTTGTACGATTGGTATCTCGACACACTGGGCATCTACCATCCTCAGCAAATCGAGTTCGCGCGACTCAACTTAACCTACACCGTGATCAGCAAGCGGAAGTTGCTGCAACTGGTCAACGACAAGATCGTCAGCGGATGGGACGACCCAAGAATGCCAACCCTGTGCGGGCTGCGACGTCGTGGCTACACGCCAGAGTCCGTCCGTGAGTTCTGCCATCAGATTGGCGTTTCGAAGTTCAACAGCACGATCGATGTCACGGTGCTGGAAAACAGCATTCGCGGCGACCTCAACCGCATCGCACCCCGTGTGATGGGCGTGCTTCACCCACTGAAGGTGGTGATCGAGAATTACCCGGAGGGCGATGGCGAGGAACTCGACGCGATCAACAACCCGGAAGATGCGGATGCCGGCATGCGGAAGATTCCCTTCTCGCGCGAGCTGTACATTGAACGCGACGACTTCATGGAAGACGCGCCGAAAAAGTTTTTCCGGCTGGCTCCCGGCCGAGAAGTACGGCTGCGGTACGCGTTCTTTCTGAAGTGTGTCGACGTGATCAAAGACGAGAAGACCGGCGAAGTGGTCGAACTTCGCTGTACCTATGACCCGGAAACCCGAGGTGGTCACGCCCCCGACGGTCGCAAAGTAAAGGGCACCATTCACTGGGTCTCCGCGGGGCACGCCTTGAATGCCGAAGTGCGACTGTACGATCACCTGTTCGCCAAGCCCAACCCCGACGACGCGCCCGAAGGGGAAGACTTCAAGTCAAACCTCAACCCAAGCTCGCTAGAAATCCTCACCGACTGCAAGCTCGAACCAAGCCTCGCCACAGCCACCCCCGGCACCCGCTTCCAATTCGAGCGCCTCGGCTACTTCTGCGTCGACACAGTCGATTCCAAGCCAGGCAAACCAGTGTTCAATCGCACCGTAACACTACGCGACACCTGGGCAAAAGTGCGAAAGCAGCAAGGGCAGCAAGGAAAAAAGAAGAAACAAAAGTAGGGTGCCGTCAAGCGGAGCGCGGACGCACCACGTTGCCATACGTTTCTCAATTCATTTCGCGTCCCTGGCGAGATGTGAACCGGTGATCTTTCTGTCACGCACAGGTTGCGTGATCTACGAAACTACCTTACGCAAAGTGGGAAGAAATCAAGACGTTGCCAAGAGCATTTCTTTATCCTCTGGTGAGAGAACGATGAACCGCGATAACTCGCATCACGAAGCCAGCCCGTTTCAGTGGACAATAGGGCGTCGCAGAGGTGGTACTCTGCTTGGTTTTGTTGTGATGTTTTTGGGACTTGCTTCTGTTGCATTGGCATTACTCCTCCTGTTATCAGCGTTCCACATGGACCGACCGGGCGCTGCGACGTTCGTGAACAAACTGATTGCAATGGCGATTCCAATATTCCCGTTTGGTGTTGGCGTTGCCCTATTCGGACTCCATCTTGTTTGCAGATCATCCCCAAATAATGGACGGCGAAAAAAAACTAGTTTGGTAGGTCATGCACCCCCGTGCGTGACATCGAACCGGACTCGGCCGCTGTGAACTCACCGTCTCGCATGCTGGAAAAAGGACAGGTGAATTCATTGTCATGCACAGGGTGCGATGACCTACGAAACTGTGCGGACCGCCACTAAACGTGCCAACTTATTCTCCGGCTTCTTTCACCCATGCGGCTGATGTTGGTTCGCGATCACCACATCCCCCGGGAGGCATTGGTCCGCACAGCGGACCCTACTCGGCTTCAGAAAATCTTTCCGGCGAATGGCCATTGTGATATCCTTACGGAATAGAGAGGATCAACAGATGGCCTATCAATTCCAGCCCGATGTCGAGAAGCTCATTCAGCAATACATGACCACCGGTGGGTACGCATCTCAAGATGAGCTTCTTCGCGATGCGTTCAAGGCTCTCGACTACCAGTGTCAGACGATCGTCCATAACGATCCAGAAGTCGTAGCGGGTATCGGGCGGGGCTTGGACGAAATGAGGCAGGGACTTGGCCGCCCCTTCGAGGAGTTCGACGCCGAATTCCGCGAGAAGTCCGATCCGTCGAACGATGGCTAAGTTTCGCGTCATCCTCCAGCCCGAAACGGAGTTGAACATCGCGACGATTCACGGATGGATTGCAGAGCGATAAGCCCTGATGCGCACTGCTTGCAATTGTGCTGCAAGACACCCAACGCCTTGCCATGCACGACCGATCCTGGATAATCGCGGGCGTTCCTTTTTGTCTGTATCTCTGGGAAGGGTGTTTGCGATGCCGTTGCTGGTTGTGGGGTCGATTGCGCTGGATAGTGTCGAGACGCCGAGCGAAGTGCGCAATGACGTACTGGGGGGGTCGGCCGTCTATTTCTCCTATGCGGCAAGCTACTTCAGCTCGGTTCGCCTGGTGGGCGTGGTGGGCGAAGACTGGCCCAGCGAACACACCAAGTTGCTGCAAGAGCGGAATATCGATACCTCCGGCATTCAGGTGATTCCCGGCGGTAAGACATTTCGCTGGCGGGGCAAATACGAAGTGAACATGAACGACCGGGAAACGCTCGAAGTGCATTTGAACGTCTTCGAGAAATTCGACCCAGTGCTGCCGGAGGATTACCGCAAGTGCCAATTTCTGTTTCTGGCCAACGGTTCGCCCGTGGTGCAAATGAAGGTGCTCGACCAGATGCCGGGCGCGCGACTGACCGTGGCCGACACCATGGACCTGTGGATCAGCACGCAACACGATGAACTGCTGGAATTGCTCAAACGGGTCGACGGGCTAGTGCTTAACGACAGCGAGGCCAAGCTGCTGACCGACGAGGAGAACCTCGTCCGCGCCGGACACAAAGTACGAGAGATGGGGCCGAAGTTCGTCATCATCAAGAAGGGCGAACACGGAGCCATGTTCTTCAGCGAACACGAAACTTACGTGATGCCCGCCTATCCAACGCCCGATGTGGTCGATCCCACGGGTGCCGGCGATAGTTTCGCGGGCGGAATGATGGGCTATCTGGCCGAACGCGGCGACTTTGAACCGCAGACGCTCAAAGAGGCGATGGCCTACGGCACGCTGGCGGCCAGCTTCAACGTCGAAGACTTCAGCCTCGAACGATTCAAGTCGATCGATCGAGAAGATATCGACCGCCGGATGGAAGAATACCGAAAGATGCTCAGCTTCTAGCCTAGATGATTCATGAAGATCGTCGCGAGGAGCACGAAGGCGTGCGGCTGATAAGAACGTACAAGTCACAACCCGACGCGTGAGCGAGGGAACGCAGTGTATTACCGGTTGGTCCCTCGCTCACGCGTCGGGTTGATATATTCTCATTCGCCGCTCGCCCTAGAACACAATGCCCCGTTCCTACCGTACATTTGTCGCCGTGGAAATTCCCAAACGAGTTGCCGAACAGGTCGGGCGGCTCATCGGACGGCTTGGCCAATCAGGCGAAAACGTGAAGTGGGTCGAATCGAGCAATCTACATTTGACGCTCAAATTTCTCGGCAACGTCAAAGACATCTTGATCCCCGATGTCTGCAAGGCAGTCGATGCGGCCGTGGCCAAGCTGCCGGCGTTCGATCTCGAATTGGCGGGAGTCGGGGCGTTTCCGAATGCTCAACGGCCACGAACCATCTGGCTTGGCGTGGCCAACGGTCGCGATGAGATGATCGCGATGCACGAGGCCCTCGAGGATTCGTTGGCCGATCTGGGATTTCGACCCGAAGGTCGCCGATTCACCCCCCATTTGACTTTGGGCCGCGTGAAACAGAGCAGCCAGCCCTGTGGCGACTTGGCCGAGTTGCTCGCCAAACACGACCGCTTCGTGACTGGTAAACTACCGGTCGATGAGGTGGCCATCGTATCCAGCAAATTGGGGCGAGACGGCCCCGTTTATACGATGTTGGGCCACACCGGTTTGGCCTGACAATCTGCCGGAAAGCCTCTCGGCGACAGAAGAAATTTGGATTTCACAACAAAGGGCTCTTGAAGTAGTTGCTGTCCGCCGATATGATGTTCAGGCGTACAGTACATGGCCGGCGGTCAATCCGCCCCGTTGCCTGGCTCGACTCGGTGACGTAACCTTCTTCAAGATAAAGGATTGTGCCCAATGGTATCGACAGCCGAAAAGTCGAATCATCGCATGGCCAAGAAAGATCAATCGTCAAAAACGACCACCAAAGCTGGGCGCAAGAAAAAGGCGGCCAAGCCGGTGGAGCCTTCGGTGATCGCACAAAACGATAACCTCCGGATGACGGTCGCCCAGATCGAGAAGCAGTTCGGCGAAGGCGCGATCATGCCCTTGGGCAGCGATCAGCTGGGACGCATTAAGGGCATTTCAACCGGCAGCCTCTCGCTCGACTTGGCGCTGGGTGGCCAGGGAATCCCGCAGGGTCGCGTGATTGAGATCTTCGGGCCGGAGTCCAGCGGCAAGACAACCCTGGCATTGCACGTCATTGCCCAAGCGCAAGCCGAGGGGGGTATCGCCGCGTTCATCGATGCCGAACATGCGTTAGATCCTTCCTGGGCGAAGAAGCTGGGAGTTGAACTGGAAAGCTTACTGGTCAGCCAACCCAGCCACGGCGAAGAGGCGATGCAGATCACCGAGATGCTGATCAAATCCAACGCGGTCGATGTGATCGTTATTGATTCGGTTGCCGCGCTGGTACCAAAAAAGGAACTTGACGGCGAAATTGGCGACACGCACGTCGGGCTGCAAGCGCGGCTGATGAGCCAGTCGATGCGAAAGCTGACCGGCGCGATCGCCAAGAGCAAGACGGCGGTCATCTTCATCAACCAGATTCGCGAGAAAATTGGCGTCATGTTCGGGAGCCCCGAAACAACGCCCGGCGGTCGGGCACTAAAGTTTTATTCCTCGTGCCGCATCGATATTCGTCGAATCGGGCAGCTCAAGGATGGCGAGGACGTGGTGGGCCAACGCGTGCGTGCAAAGGTTGTGAAGAACAAGGTCGCCCCGCCGTTCCGCGTGGCCGAGTTCGACATGATGCATACCGAGGGCATCAGCTACGAAGGTGATATCCTCGATTTGGCACTGGCACATAATTTGGTCACGCGTTCGGGGGCTTGGTTCCGCTACGGCGAAGAGCATATTGGCCAAGGCCGCGAGAAAACACGCATTTTCTTGCAAGAGCATCCCGAGGTGACGGCCGAGCTAAAAGAAAAAGTGATGCAGGCCGGCGGGTTTACCGACGACACTCTACCCACCCAAGATGACGCGGCAAAGAGCGAAGAGGAAAACAGTACAAGCTAGGCGCCGAGACCACGAGCGGCGACGAACGTCCCATCAGAACGAAGGGGCGTTCGTCGTTCCGACGGTGTGGCGCTCGCCTACTATGAGGTGACAGCCATGCTTTGCAGAGAGTACCGAACGAAAGGCGCGGCGATTCCCGATTGTCGTGTCTCACAAACTTTCAAGCTGCCGAAAGCCACGGCTTTGAGCTTGTCGACCACGATCGCTTATTGCGTGGCGATGGCAGCGCTGCTTGCTCCGCAACCAAGCTTGGCCCAAGTGCCAGCGGCGCTGGATATCGTCGAGGCGATCGAGCAGGTCGTCGCGGACGCCATCGAGCGGGCCGAGCCATCGGTCGTAAGTATCGCCCGGGTGCGACACACGGAACTGGCAGCAACCCCTCGCCCTCCGTTCGATCCGTTCGGCGTGCCGTTTAGCATCCGGCAGCGGCCCGGACCACAGGATCCTGGTTTTGTTCCCAATGAATATGGCACGGGCGTCATCGTCGACGGTCGGGGGATGATCCTAACGGCCTATCATCTTCTCGGTAACAACGAGCAATTCGACTACTACGTCACCACCATCGATCGCCGAACACACAAAGCGACTCTGCTGGCAGCCGATCCACGGAGCGACTTGGCGATTTTGAAGATCGAAGCGACTGGGCTGCGGCCCATCCGCTTCGGCAATGCCGACAATTTGCGGAAGGGCCAAATCGTGATCGCGCTGGGCAATCCCTATGCGATCGCCCGCGATGGTCAGGTTAGTGCCAGTTGGGGCATCGTGGCGAACCTGCACCGCAAGGCTCCGCGCGACACCTCCGAGGGAGCAGGAAACCCTGGAGCGACGTTGCACCACTACGGCACACTGATTCAAACCGACGCCAAGCTAAACCTCGGAACCAGCGGCGGCGCGTTGATCGATAAATCAGGACAGATGGTAGGCCTGACGACATCCCTGGCGGCCATCGCCGGATATGAAAAGGCTGCCGGCTACGCTATTCCGGTCGACGCCACCTTCCGACGCATCGTCGAGACCCTTAAGAAGGGTCGTGAGGTCGAGTACGGCTTCCTGGGAATCGAACCCGATAATCTCACCGATCAAGAGCGGAAGATCGTGCCGCAGGGCATGCGGGTCAACAAGGTTTATGCCGGAACGCCCGCGAGAGATTCGGGTCTACTGGAAGGCGATATCATCACCGCGGTCGATGGCAAACCGGTATTCGACGCCGACTCTTTGGTGCTGGAAGTGGGAAAACAGCCTGTTCACGCGGTGGTCACCTTGGGCATCGTTCGCAACGCGGACCAAATGCCTCCGCTGATCGTGCGATTGGCAAAATTTCCGGTCCAAGGCCGGAAGGTCTATGAACCACGCCCTCGGTGGCGCGGCATGCTGGTCGACTACAAGACCGCCACCATTCAGGAAGCCAGATTCCGACAGACACCGCCAGGAGACGCGGTGGTTGTGCTTGATGTAGAAGAGAATAGCTCCTGCTGGAAAGCCGGATTGCGACGTGGCATGTTCATCACGCGCGTCAAAAACCGCCCGGTGACGTCGCCCGAGGATTTTGAAGAACTCGTACGTAACGAGAACGAAAACGTCCTTCTTCACCTTGCCGAGTCATTCGATGGCCCCAGCAGCGCGGTCATCGAGCCCCCATCTCCGGAATAGCATCCCCAGCGGAGCAGCCCTTCCAACCGAAGTGCGGCGTACGCCTGCCCATGAGACGTAAGTTCCGTGACGCACCGAGTGAAGTCTCGCTTGCCAGCACGTACCCGCTTCGCCGTTCCCTCAGACCTATTCCATTCCGCTAGTCGCATGGAAGGGCCCCCGGTATGATGGTCGGCGTATTGGACACGTTGCCCCTATCTCGCACAAACAACTGATGAAAACTGACGAACTCCGCGAAAAATACCTGGCCTTCTTCGAGGCCAAGGGCTGTATCCGACGTCCTAGCGATGTGCTGGTCCCACAATGGGATCCCTCGGTGCTATTCACTCCTGCGGGAATGAACCAGTTCAAGGACCATTTTCTCGGCAAGTGCAAGCTCGATTTCACCCGTGCAACAACGTGCCAGAAGTGTCTTCGCACCGGCGATATCGAAAACGTGGGCCGCACCGCGTATCACCATACGTTCTTCGAGATGCTGGGCAACTTCAGCTTCGGCGATTATTTCAAGCGTGAGGCCATCGTCTGGGCATGGGAGTTTCTAACCGACAAGAAATGGCTCAATCTCCAGCCCGACCGGCTGTCGGTCACCGTGTACGAGGACGACACCGAGGCATACGGCATCTGGAACGACGAGATCAAACTCCCCTCCTCGCGTATCCGGCGGCTCGGCGAAAACGACAACTTCTGGCCGGCGAATGCTCCCAGCCGAGGTCCCGATGGCGTTTGCGGCCCGTGCAGCGAGATTTTCTACCATAGCTCGCCCGACGATGAAGTCGAGATTTGGAATCTGGTCTTCACCCAATTCAACCGCGTCGGCGATCCGCCTGAAAATCTACGACCGCTGCCCAGCAAGAACATCGACACCGGCATGGGCTTGGAGCGCACCGCGTCTGTTCTGCAAGGCGTCGACACGAACTTTCACATCGACATCCTCCGCCCGCTCGTTGAAACGGCTGCCGAGATATGCGGTGTTCAGTATGACCCCATGAGTGAGACCGGACGCCGCATGCGGCGCATCGCCGACCATGTTCGGGCGTGCGTCTTTGCGATCCACGAAAACGTCTACCCAGGCCCCAACAAAGAGAAGTACGTCGTCAAGCGTCTCCTGCGTCGCGCCGTTCTCGATGGCCATCAACTCGGAGTGCGTGAACCATTCTTACACCAAATGGTTGCCACGGTGGCCGATATCATGCGGGGCCCATATTCCGAGTTACAACAAACCACGCAGCGTGTCGCGGAGGTCATTCGCCGCGAGGAAAGCAATTTTCTGTCGACCATCGACGCTGGCTTGGAACGCATCGAACGCATCGTCAGCGAGATGAAAGCCGATGGGCGTGTCATGGTCGGCGGAGCCGCGGCGGCCGACATGTATACCACCCATGGCTTCCCTCCCGAGCTATTCGAGTCGCTGGCCGCGGAGAACAATCTGACCTTCGACTGGGAAGGCTTTCGTCGCGAGATGCAGCAGCATGGGCTGGACTCTGGCGGCGGACAACGTCAGGAGCTTTTTCAATCCAGCCCGCTTGACGCGCTCAAAAAGGCCATGCACGGCACCGCGTTTCTCGGATACGAAACCACCGAGGCCGAGTGCAAAATTGTCGGACTCATCGCCCAAGATCAGTTGTGCGAGGAAATCAAAGAAGTCGGGCACGAGCAGCCGGTCATCGTGGTGCTGGCCAAAACGCCATTCTACGCCGAAAGCGGCGGGCAAGTCGGCGACATCGGGCAACTCCTTGGGTCGGGGTTCTTGTTCGATGTGACCGACACTCGCAAGGAAGGCGATTTTCATCTTCAACTGGGTCACCTGCGAGAAGGCACGCTAGAGCTGGGTGCCACGGTCGTCGCTCGTGTCGATGCCGAGCGACGTCAGGGAATTCGCCGTGCCCATAGTGCGACGCATCTGCTGCACAAGGCACTGCAAACACAACTGGGCGAACACGCCCAACAGCAGGGATCAAAGGTCGATCGCGACTGGCTCCGTTTCGACTTTACCAACCCGCAAGCCGTCGATCGCGATCAGCTAACCAAGATCGAAGATGATGTAAACCGCTACATCACCCGCTCGGAACCAATTCGGCGATCGACGTTGTCGCTGGCCGCCGCACGCGAAGCCGGGGCGATGATGCTCTTCGGCGAGAAGTATCCTGACGAAGTGCGCATGGTCGAGATGGGCGACTTCAGCAAAGAACTGTGTGGCGGAACTCACCTCGACAATACGGGTGAAGTTGGCTTGTTTCGCATCATCGGCGAAGAGAGCGTATCGGCCGGCACGCGTCGCATCACCGCGATGACCGGACCGGCAGCGCTAGCCGACATGCATCAGCATGAGACCGTGCTGAGACAGGTCGCCACGTTGTTGAAAGCGCCCACCGATGCGATTCCCCAACGGGTCGAAACGTTGCTCAAAGAAGTGCGTGGCTTGAAGAAGCAATTGGCGGCCATCCCGACCAAGGGAGAAACGACTTCCGAAGAATTGCTGGCCATGGCATTCGACGTGGGTGGCACCAAGGTTGTGGTTGCGGAAATCCCCAAGGCCCAACCTCCGGCCATGCGGCAAACCATCGACCACCTGCGCCAGAAAGCCGGACCGGTGGCCGTGATGCTGGGCTCGGCGGTCAACGGCAAAGTGTTGCTGGTTGCCGGAGTGAGCCGCGACTTGGCCAAAGGGGGGCTCAGCGCGGTCGACTGGATTGGACCCGCGGCCGAATTGGTCGGCGGTCGTGGAGGCGGTCGGCCCGACATGGCACAGGCCGGAGGGAAAGACCCCGCCAAGCTCGCCGCCGCCCTCGAACAAGGCCGTTCGACCATCCGCAGTTTGCTGGGTTAGCGTAGCTGAAGAAATACCCAGTGCGGGGGACGCAAGCAAATCAGCAGATTGGCCGTCCTTGACACTCTGGGGCTGCAAATCTAGCATCAGGGATTCTCGACTACCGCCGGGGTGTATCAGTCGCGGCATTTTCCATCGTGAGAAGTAATTATGGCCGTCCCAAAACGCAAGCACTCGAATCATCGCAGCGGTATCCGTCGGTCGCACGATGCCCTGAAACCCCGGCAATTGACCTATTGCCCACAGTGCAGCACGGCCCTGCCGACACACGTCGCATGCCCCAATTGCGGCTACTACATGGGTCGCACCATGGTCGAGACGAACGATTAGTCGCCCAAATCGGGGCGGCCCGCTACGATCGCCCGAAGACTGAAGACTTGCGGGCACCGTGTGATTGCCAATGCCGTTGCGTTCTTCCTTTGTAATCGACGCGCCTGCGGTTATCCGAAATACTCCGGCTCTCAAAGCCATGATCGGCTCCTTCATCAAGTCGTGCCACCTGTCCAGCTAGCCCGATTGCTAGAATAACGGCGTAATAATTGATCGGTGGGATTGTTCGCATTAGGATGAGAAGTGCCTACCAGGCGCTGAAAAACTCTATTCGGCTCCGCCCGGTCCGTTTTGCCGAGGTTCTGCGTCATGAAATCTCGACGAAGCATGTTCGCCCTCGCGATCGAAGCAGTTTTTCAACAGGCTGATCACACCGATCAGAAGAAACGTACACTCCGCGTCGAAAACCTTGAAGATCGACGCGTTCTTTCCTCGGGGCCCACGGCGGGCGCCCACTTCCAACTACCGCAAGACGGTGCATGGCAGAATACGCCGTTCGTGGGTTCGCCTATCTTTGCCGATCTCGATGGCAACGGTCAGGATGAGTTGATCACGGCGGCCTCCGGCGGGCGTCTTATCGCCTACCAAATGGACAGCTCGGGCGTCGCGTCCATTTTCCAAACGTACAACTCCTCCTCGCAAGCTAACTTCCGCTCCACACCGGTTGTCGTCAAGATGCCCGATGGTCGTCAGGCGGTCTTCGCCT
>CAZNXE010000116.1:0-15928 GCA_964576465.1 uncultured Planctomycetaceae bacterium | reverse complement strand
GAGTTGGGGATCGACCGACACGAGATCCATGTTGGCCTCGAAATAGGCATCCAGCGTTCCAACATCCCGCCAGTAGGCGTCTAGCTTGCGGTTCTCGTCACGGAACGGATAGGCAAATACGCGATGCGTGTTGATGATCGAGGGAATGATGTCACGGCCGAAATCGTGCGCACTGTTTTGCCGCGTGGCGTCGAGACACAATTGCTCGAACAAAAAGCGGGCCGTGAAGATATAGATGCCCATGGAAGCCAGCGCATGCTGATCGTCGCCGGGGGTGGTTTTTGGATTGGCCGGCTTCTCCTCGAAACCAACGATGCGACCATCGGCCTTGGTTTCCATCACGCCAAATTGTCTCGCGGCGTCGGTGTCCACTCGCAGTGCCGCGATCGTTAGATCAGCCTGGTTCTCTTGGTGGAACTCGATCAGCTCGTGGTAGTTCATCTTGTAAATGTGATCACCGGCGAGAATCACCACCAATTCGGGCCGTTCGTTTTCGAGGGTGTAGATGTTTTGGTAGACGGCATCGGCGGTGCCTTGATACCAGTGTTCATCGATCCGCTGCTGGGGCGGCACTACGTCGATGAATTCACCAAGCTCGCGGCACAAGTACGACCGCCAACCAAGATTGATATGGCGGTCCAGGCTCATCGCCTTGTACTGCGTGAAGATCAAGATCTTGCGCAGCCCACTGTTGATGCAGTTGGAAAGGGCGAAGTCGAGGATGCGATAGGCACCGCCGAAGGGAACTGCCGGTTTTGCGCGGTCGCGCGTTAGGGGCTCCAGGCGAGATCCTTTTCCTCCCGCCAAAACCACGGCAATCACATTCCGCATGGGTGCATCCTTTACATTGCCAAAGCCACAAAACAGCGTCGACTCCAACGACCGTCACATCTTAACGTTCGATTGCGTGCGGCGGAAACCCATCCAGCATGTGAGGAGGATACCGCAGTTGTACGGTCCGGAATGTGGTCTGGATCGTACAAGCATGAATATCGGGTCCGGCAGCCGAAGGGAATGAGGATCGATACAGATCATCGGCTTCTACCGAAAGCAACGTTTAGCGACCCTCAATCAATCCATTGCCGCATCCAGAGTTCTAAAAACAACAAGGACCATAGCCGATAGCTGTGATCGAAAGTGCCTTGTTGATGTTCGTCGATCAGGCGGCGGACGGTGGTTGGCTGAAAATAGCCACGCTCCGTTGCGCGACGGTCGAGCAACACTTCGCGCGTGTAGGCGCCCAGATCTTCCCGAAACCACCGATCCAGCGGCACGCCGAAGCCCATCTTGCGGCGATGTCGCACCGATCGGGGCAAACGGTGACCGAAGGTGTCGATGAGAATGCGTTTCGAGCGCCGTGCTCCAAGCTTCAGATGCAGTGGCAGCGACGCGGCAAACTCGACCAGCCGGTAGTCGAGCAGCGGTTGGCGACATTCCAGACCATGAGCCATGGAGGCCACATCAACCTTGGTCATCAGGTCGCATGGTAAATAGGTCATCAAGTCGGCGAGCGATGTCGCGGTCACGCGGTCACGATGCTGGGCACGTGAGAAGGCCTTGTCGAGGAAATCGTAAGGATCGTCTTCGGGTAGCTGCGTGAGAAATTCCTCGCTGTATAACTCGGCGCGACGCGACTCATTGAAAATTGCGATCCACTCCAAATAGCGTCGTCCCGGCGAGAACGCCAATCCCTGGAGCAAACGTTTGGCACGACGTGAAATTGACTTCTGTCGAGAACTACTCGGAAGACGCTGCCAGAGGTTCGCGGTCACCGCGCCGCGCATCGCTTGCGGCAGCCGATCGAACCACGCACCCAATCTCACGGCGCGATAACGGTCGTAGCCGGCGAATAGCTCGTCACCGCCGTCTCCACTGAGTGCGACCGTTACATGTTCGCGTGCCAACTGCGAGACGATGTAGGTCGGAATGGCCGAACTGTCGGCAAACGGCTCGTCGTAGTGCCACACGAGTTTCGGCAGCACATCCAGCGCACTTGGCTCGACGCGCAACTCATGATGATCCGTCCCCAGGTGCTCGGAGACTTCCCGCGCGTAACGTGTCTCGTCGTACTCGGGGACCGGGAAGCCGATTGAAAAAGTTTGCACGGGCCGATCCGACAACCGCTGCATTTGGCTGACGATGATCGACGAGTCGACCCCACCCGAGAGAAAAGCACCTAAAGGCACGTCGCTTTGCATCCTCAAGCGAACAGACGATTCGAGCAGCGTCTCGAGTTGCTCGCTCGCTTCGGTGGCCGACAGATTGGTTTCGCGATTAAAATCCGGCCGCCAATATGGTTTGATCGACAGCCGCCCGTCTCGATAGGTGGCCATGTGGCCAGGCGGCAACTTTGCGATGCCCTTGAAGATGGTTCGCGGGTGCGGCACATATTGGTACGTCAGATACGCGTCGAGGGCAGCGGCGTCGATGTCGCGCGAAACACCAGGGACTTCCAACAGGCTCTTGAGCTGACTGGCAAACAACAACCGCCCATTTTCAAGCCGATACACCAACGGTTTTTGTCCCAGGCGGTCGCGTGCCAGGATTAGTTGCCTGCGATTGGCGTCCCACAACGCGATGGCGAACATGCCATTGAGATGTGCAAAGCAGTCGGTCCCTTCATCTTCATACAGGTGGACGATCGTTTCAGTATCGCTGTCCGTACGGAAGCGATGTCCGGAGCCTTCGAGCCGATGCCGCAACTCGCGAAAGTTGTATATTTCGCCGTTGAAGATGACCCACACCGATTTGTCCTCGTTCGTCAGCGGTTGATGTCCACTGGCCAAATCGATGATCGAGAGTCGACGATGCCCCAAGGCGACGCCGGGGATCTCTTTGTTTTGAGCCGTGAGATGTATGTTGGAGCGGTAGAACCCTTCATCGTCGGGCCCCCGATGACGCAGCACGTCGGTCATTCGCTGCAAGACATCAGCCGCCAGCGGTTGACCCTGCGAATTCCAAATTGCCCCGGCGATTCCGCACATGACGTGAGTCGATCTCCATTTGTAATAAGGTGTGTCCGCACTTTAGTGTGACACACCTTATTCGAGTAGTCCGTGATAA
Organism: uncultured Planctomycetaceae bacterium; assembly: GCA_964576465.1. GTDB lineage: Bacteria > Planctomycetota > Planctomycetia > Pirellulales > JAEUIK01 > CAZNXE01. Next base: position 12,865 of record CAZNXE010000116.1, on the reverse strand, counting down.
AGCTCGGCGTGCGAGCGGACCATCTTCTTGATACTGAAATGTTCGGCGATTCGCTGCTTGCCTCCGGCACCGAGGCGTTGGGCCAACTGCTTGTCGCCGAGGATTTGTTGAACCCGTTTGGCAATCGCCCCACGATCGCCCGTGGGAACGAGAAATCCTGTGACATTCTCGACCACTAGATCGCGATTGCCGGGAATGTCGGTTGCCACGACTGGGACACCTGCCGCCATGGCTTCCATGACAGAGTTAGGGAGCCCTTCGTAACCGCTAGCGAGAACCAGCACGTCGAGATGCGGCATCAAATCGGGCACGTCCGTGCGATGACCAAGAAAGTGGACGCGGTCATTGATGCCGACAACATGGCTGAATCGCTCGAGTCGCGCTCGCTGGGGGCCATCGCCGACGATCAAGAGATGTCGATCCGAGCGGACGACATTCAGCAAGTCGGCCATCCAAATCACATCCTTGAGCCGCTTCTGTGGCCATAGTCTTCCGACAGTCCCCATCAGGCGGGCGTCTGGCGGCAAACCAAGCTGTGCCAACAGATCTTCGCGTGACAGCGACGAAGGCTTTGCGGCGCCGATGCCATTGGGGATGAGGACGAACTTCTCAACCGGCAGACCGTGTGCGACATAGAAGTCACGGACCCCATTACTGTTTACGACGATCTTCGCAGTGCGGCGAGCCAGGGATCGATCGATGGCGAATTCGTGCCATACTTTCCAGGTATCAACACATCGTTCGGTCGCCACGATCACAGGCACACCAGCGCGAATTGCCGCAGCGCGTCCGTAGCTGTTTCCCGCAAATAGCCAGGTGTGGACCACGTCGGGCCGCAAGCGACGAATCAATTGCACGAGCCGCCGCAGCGCCAGTGGGTCGAGCTTCCATCGCTTCTCGATCGGCCATATCGGAATCCCTGACGCTTCCAGCTCCGCGGCAAGTGGCCCGGTTCGTGTGAGCGTGCAGACATGCGTATCGAACGCTTCGGGATCAAGCACACGGGCCAAAAGCGAAAGTTGCTTTTCGGCCCCCGCCTGATCGAGTGTCGGGATGATCTGTAGTAGACGTTTCTTCAAGGTCTTAAACGTGTCCTGTTAGGCGTGCGGCAGATAAGAATGTACCAATCACAACCCGACGCGTAAGCGAGGGAACGCAGGGTATTACCGGTTGGTCCCTCGCTGACGCGTCGCCTTGGTATATTCTCATTCGCCGCTCGCCTTATGTTGCAGTTCAATATCGATCCTGCCGCGAATGTAGCGTGCGGTCCATGCTGCACACTATCTCCGCGGAGTCTCGGCCAACAGTTGTTTGAATAGATCGAGGTGCCGTTGAATCATTATCTCCAAGGAAAACTCGCTGGCGACCCTGTCCCGCGCTTGTCGGCCAAGGCGGAGCGCCATTTCGCTGTCGTCGAACGTGCGGCTGATCGCGTCGGCCAATTGTGACGGCTCGCCGGGTGGGACCAGGATGCCATGTTTTTCGTTGTCAATCAGGTTGCGGTTGCCGGCAATATCGGTCGCCACCACTGGTAATCCGGCGGCCATGGCCTCGAGCAGCGAGAGTGACATTCCCTCCTCATGCGATGGCAGGACAAAGACGTCGGCGGCAGTAAGCAATTCATCAACCATGTCGAACGCCCCGGCGAGTACCACCGAGTCTTCTAAACCGTGCTGGCGAATCAAGGTCTCCAACTCGAGGCCGTACGCTCCCTCACCGGCGATCCACAGTCGGGCATTGGCGTGGCGCCCAACGACACTTCCCCATGCCTGCACCAAATCATCGAGTCCTTTGGCATGATGCAACCGTCCCGTGTAGAGCGCCAGCCGCGCACCCTTGGGAAGCGCGAGATGTGGGAGGGACGCCTCCAACGATCGCCGGGCCGTGTCGCGAACGCTACTCCGCTGGGATGAGATCGCCGAGGTTTCTACGTTGGGAATCGAAACTCCGTTCGGAAGATAGTGAATCCGTTCGCGTGGATACCCGGCAGCGATTATTTCGCGCTGGATCGCAAGACTGGGGGCGATGAAGGCAGAGCCTTGAAAACAGCGCCGCTTCAAGCGATGCCCGCCGACGGCGCCCAGTTGCCAGTGCATGTCTCCGGTGAACCCGGCTCCCTCGGCACGCACGGCAACAGGAAATTTCATGCGACGTCCAACTCCAATGGCGGCGTAGGCGTCATGTTTGAACATCGACACATAGACAACATCGAATTGCTCACGATGTTCCTTCAACCAGCGGCCAATTGCCGCCATGTAACGCCAGGTTCCCCACACTCGCAGTGTCGGCTGCGGCAGACGGATGACGTTGATCCCACGATGCGTTGCTTCAACAGGCCAACGGCGATCGGAGCGGGCGGTGAGCAGTGTGACTTCGATTCCTTGACGCACCAAGGCTTCACCCAAATTGGCCATGACCGATTCGGCGCCCCCGACGAGAGGCCAAAACCGTCGGCTGATGAGTACCACGCGAAGGGTGCTCACACGGAGTGCCCCTCGGCCGAATGGATGTTCAAATCAGTCGGATCCAGTGCGGCTAAATGAGGTAGATTGCGATACAGATCGTTGTAATCAAGCCCGTAGCCGACGACAAATTCGTTGGGTATTTCGAACGCCACGTGGTCGGGCTGAATGGCTACCTGCTGCTGACCTTCCTTACGCAGCAGCACGGCCGATCGGATCGATGCGGGATCAAGGCCGTCTATTTCGTTCAGTAAATTCAACAGCGTGCGACCGGTATCGAAAATATCGTCGAGCAACAGAATCTGTTTGTCGCGGATGTCGGGCAACATCTTCACGTCGATGACCAGATGGCCGGGCGTGGTCGCTTGTCCGCGGTAGCTACTGGCTCGAACGAACCCGATCCGCAGCGGCATATCGAGCCGGCGGATAAGATCGGCCAGCAAGACCACGGCGCCGGTCAAAACAGCGATGATGGTGATCGGCTGATCCCCGTAGTGGTCACGAATTTCGGTCGCCAGCCGCTCGACTCCTTCACGGAGTTCGGTCTCGCTTAGCAAGGTGCGCAAGGGAATCGTCTCGCGAATGTGTGGGTGGTGCGTGTTGTTGTCGCTACGAACGCGATGTCAGTACCGTGGTCACATTCTAGGAATACGTCGAACGGTTCGATACCCCGAATGGCCGCGTGTGGGCAAAGCGTGACATTGATCCGAAGGCAACCGTGGTGCGTCCAATCAGGCGGTTAACGCGCGGCAGTTTCGCGGGGCGAGAGTTCATCGCAAGCGTCGAGCGCCATGATGGCCCAGGCGGTGCTGGCGTGGGTGATGAAGTGATGGTTGTCTTTGTGTAGCGAACGGGTCCACCATCGTCCGCTCTGGCGTTGGTTTTTCTTGAGCCAATCGATGCCACGGTGGATTGCGGCGTGATCCGATGAGAGGCCTCCGCGACGCAACATGAAGATTGCCCATCCGGTTCCGTAGCCGTCGCTGGTGGTAATGTCTTGCGGTTCGTCGTCATGGCGTTGCCAGTCGCCCAGCGTCGGCAGTCCCCACCCACCCCGGGGTTGCTCGAGCGACAGTAGTTCCTCGATCACTTTTTCCCGCGCCGCGTCGGGAATCAAGGCACCCGGGCGATAGGAATCGGCCCACATGATCCACCCCCGGTGATGCAGTGTCGGCGGGGGATTTTCGGCGAAGTAGCCTTTCAGCTTCTCAAGACCCTGTTGAGCGGCGTCGGTTGTGGCGTAGTCATCCGGGGCGACGAGCGAACCAAGGGCGGCCATCGCGGCGCCGAAATCATCGTCCGATTCGTAGGGCGGCCAGTCGCACTTTAGCCAATCGAAGCCGCCGTCTTCGCGTTGAACCGTCCACATGCGATCCAACGCCTTGCGCGTGGTTGGGTGTAACGAGCGGCCAGTGATCGCGTCTCCATAGGCCAAGACGCTCGCGGTCATGACAACCTCGGCATCCCAGCGTGGTCCCTTCTCGGGCCATCGCACCTCGACAAGATCTTCGGCATATTGCCGCACGGTCTGATAGGCCGCATCCGACGTCCCCAGGCTGGGGCGCGCCATCAGGTAGAGAAAACCAGTGTGGCAAGCCATGCACTTTCGCGATTTCTGCCAATCGACGGCGGCCGAATCCAGGAAATGTGCGGCGCGTTCTGGCGAGAATGTGTCGCTCACGGGTTCTTCGGCGGTATTTGCGTCGGGCCGAACTACGTTCTCCAGCGTCACGGGATCACGCGTCGACGGTTCCGCCGCCAAGGTATTCGATGCCGAACCAATCACAAATCCAACAATGACGCATATCGGAAAACTACGCATGAGCGCGACTCCGGAGGTTACCCATAGATGCCGCCTAGCCAGACGAACATCGTAGCACCGTGGATACGACCTCCGCAAGAAAATGCGGGAGATCAAAGAAAGTGCGTCCGTTGGACTGAGGACAACGATGAGAATCGCGCATGACGAAGCTTCGGCCAGATGCCGTCGCCCTGAAGTCCGCAGGCTCTGCTGGTGCCTATCGCTTCCGGCGGCGATTCTTACGCTCGGTCAGCTTGATCTGTGAGTCGACGTCGTCGATTTGCGTTTGAATGGAATCGAGTTCTCTCTGAACGCTCTTCAGATCTCCCTCGAGCATGATTGCCGAGCGTTTTTGCATCAGGATGCTGCTGCTCAGATTGGCTTGCTGGCGTTGGCCAAGCACCGGGTCGAGCGCCGCGGCTTCTTGTACTCGAACTTGTCGCAGTTCTGTTTCCAGCCGATGGCGACGGGCGTAGAGCGTCCCGCTGGCTGGTGCATCGGGGTCGCCTTGTTGCGCCCTGAGTACGGCCCTTTGTTGGTATAGCTTCTTTGTTGGACTTTCCATTCGAAGAGTCATTCAGGAAGGAGTGGTGTGGGTGGTGTGAAACAGCAGACACCCGCTACGGCGGGGTCTGAGCCTTTCAATTCTATGAACAGGGACCCTCACCCGCCACCGCTCTATGGTGGGGTTTCCACCTTTCCGATGCCAGAAACGGCACTGGATCGCGTCGGATCGCACATTTCCGGAAACGCTAACCCAGGCATTCAGGTCGTTGCGATTCTACCCAAACCCAAATTCCACAGTCGTTTGGGAAGATCGCGTGAGCGTCAGTCGTTCACCAAAATGCCCGAATTAAGAAAACTCCCGACGATGTGGCTAAATCGTGGGATTGGCGATAAATGGGCCACCTCGGCAATCTTGTAAGTAGCGGAGTGCCCGAACTTGCCCGGTCATTTCCAGTTGATCGCGGTAGACGGGATCGTGCCAGCCTTCAATGTCGATTGAGCCTTGGTATCCGCTCTGCCGCAGGATGCTGATCACGTCGGTCCAGTTGGTGTCGCCGAAGCCGGGCGTGCGGTGTTCGACGTAGGTCTCCCCGCCGCGAATGCCTCGGGTGCGAACGACATCCCAAAGCACAGTGGCGTCTTTCCCGTGTACGTGAAACACCCGGTTGGCCCATTGCCGCAATTGGGCAAGTGGTTCGATGAGGCTGACCATTTGATGGCAAGGTTCCCACTCCAGACCGATGGCGGGGCTGGAAACCGCCTCGAACATCATCTCCCAGGCTGCCGGGGCATGGGCGATGTTCCAGTCGCCATGTTCCCAAGTGCCACCCATGTTGCAGTTTTCAAAGGCAATCCGAACCCCGCGATCTTCAGCCTGTTGGGCAAGCGGCTTGAACACACGACGGAAAGCGTCCAGCGATTCGGGAATCGGCACATCGACGATACGTCCCGCAAAGCCGCATACGAGCGAGCAGCCAAAACGACCGGCAGAGTCGATTGCCCGGGCAAAATCTGCCGCCGTGTGTTCGTCGCTCAAAGGGTTGCCATAGACACCGAGCGAACTGATGATTGCCCCGCTGCCTTCGGCGGCAAGTGTCTCCAGCACTTGATCGGCAAGGCGGTCAAGATCGAGATTGCCGATATGCTCTCCGAAGGTGAGCTGAAAGCTCTCGAAACCGTGCGGGAGGATCTGCCGAATGTACTCCGCAGCGTGTGGCTCAGCCGGAACCATGGTGCCGATACGGATATCTTGGTGACCTTGCATGTACGTGATCGGTGGTTCGAGGTGCGGGATGAACGATGATCTCTGGGGCGACACGCCATCTGGCAGATGAGGCTCATGGCAAGCGAATAGCCAAGGGGTGCCGCTGGCGCTTCTTCTCAGGTCAATCTATCGCCGTGCCACGGACCCGCAAAGTCGGCCCACGGGCCACGGATGGAGCGGAACGTTGATTTTCGGCGAGAAGGCCGTTTCGTAAGGTGCCGGTTGGCGGCGATGGACGAAATGACCATGAATCGGCCGGCTGCCGTCCGGTCCCGCTAAAAGTCGTGCAGTCGTGCGGCTCTGCCTCAATCTTATTGACTTATGGGGTTTCGTTAGTCGATACTACGCGGTGCTAGACTTTAGAACTGAGGATCCGGAATTTTCCGGGTCTGACGTCGCTTTTTTACATGCAAGGCCCAAGGAGAGCAAACGATCGAACGTTCGCAGAGAGTTAACGACCAGATCCGGGTTTCGCCGGTTCGGGTTATTGCTGCCGATGGCAGCCAATTGGGAGTAATGCCTACGGAAGAGGCGATACTCAAGGCGCGAGAAACGGACTTGGATTTAGTGGAGGTCGCTCCCAACGAGGACCCCCCCGTTTGCCGGATCATGGATTTCGGCAAATTCAAGTACCAGCAAAAGAAGCGATCGCAACGCGGTCACGCACATCACAGCAAGATCAAGGAAATTCGTGTCCGACCCAAGATTGGTCAGCACGACATTGATGTGAAAGTGAACCGTGCGAAGCAGTTCCTCGAGCATAAGGACAAGGTGATCATCTCGGTCATCTTTCGTGGTCGTGAACTGGCACACGTAGACGAAGGGCGCAAAGTGGTCGATGGGATCATCCAGCAGCTAGAGGATATCTCGAAAGTCGAGACCCCACCCATGAAGCAGGGTCGACGCATCGTCTGCATTCTTTCGCCGAAGTAGCCTGCTTGCCGAAGTAGTCCGATGGGGATTCTGCTGGTCTCAGTGGGCATTCAGGGCTTGGATGCCCCGGCTGCTGTCACTACTGGGATCTCGGGCCTGTTCTGTCCCTGTTCGCGGGGCCCCTCTGGCTACCAATTGCGAGCCGCTGGGAATCGCCGTTCAGGCGGGCTTTTCAGATGCCGAATAACCGGTATACTGGCGGACTTGCTATCGACACGACATCGTGAACCATGGTGGAGCGGCAACCCATGCCCAAGCAGAAAACCCACAAGGGAACCAAGAAGCGGTTTCGTGTTACGGCCAACGGCAAAGTGAAGCACCGTAGCTCTGGCACAAGTCACCGGCAGGTTCGACTATCGAAGAAGCGACGGCGAAAACTGCGTGGCACAACCACGACTGCCAAAGTGAGCGCAAAACGAATCATCATTGCCCTGTGCGGTAACAGCTACTAGGGCCGGATGCGAGTTCGGCGCAGTGCCTCGCTTCAATCCATCACTCTCTGGAAGCTAGACGAGATCGGTGGCGATTGAAGCTGAATAAACTTCCGCGAAACGGGCAAGGTAACACGCCTCTGGCAGGCGGGCCTCGAATTCGCGAGATAGGAAAACGAAGACCATGAGAACAACCAAGGGCGCAGCCCGCAATAAGGCCAAACGCCGTCTTTTCCGCAAGGTTAAAGGCTATCGCGGCGGGCGAAACAATCTGCTGCGGACCGCCAAGGAAACGCTGCTACGTTCCGGGCAATACGCCTTTCGAGATCGACGCGTACGCAAACGCGATTTCCGACGGTTGTGGATCGTCCGCATCAACGCCGCCGTTCGACTGCATGACTTGCGTTACAGCGAATTCATCCACGGGCTGATCAAAGCCGACATCCAGTTGGACCGCAAATCGTTGGCCGAAATGGCCGTCAACGATCCGGAAGGCTTTACGGCAGTTGTGGCACTGGTCAAAGAGACCTTGGCTGCGTAACGCAGCGTTGTCCGGCTGCTCCGTCTTGTGCCACGGTTTCTTGCTGAATGCCCGGCGGCTGAGTGCCTTCGCGAGAATGTGGCGCGGCAAATTGTCGGCGTCTTTGTAGCGGAAAAGGTTTGTTCATCGTGGCGCTCCCCGATTTTCTCGCCGATCTCGATCAGATGGCCGAGCAGGCCGTTTCTCAGCTCTCCGCGGTGAACGATGATGAAGCGCTCGAGGCGTGTCGCGTCAAATATCTCGGTGCCAAGCAAGGGCTGTTGAAGCGTATTCAAAAGGGGTTGGCCACTGTCGATAAGGCCGACAAGCCACTGGCCGGCAAACGCTTAAACGAAGTGAAGTCCTTGTTGAAAGAAGCGTTCGAGCAGGTCAGCAGCAAGCTTGCTCTCTCTCAACAGGTCACCGGCGAGGTTCATGGACCGCGGCTCGATACCTCGCTGCCGGGCACTGCCCACCGCATCGGGCATCTGCATCCGTTGACGCAGACCATCGAAGACCTAAAGGAAATCATGGGGCGTCTTGGTTTCACCGTGGTCGACGGCCCGGAAATCGAAGACGAATGGCACAATTTCGAGGCCCTGAATATCTCCCCGTCGCATCCGGCCCGCGACCCGCTCGAAAACTTTTACTTGGCGGCGGCCCAACACACGGCCGGTCCGATGCTTCTGCGGACGCAGACCAGCACGGTGCAAATTCGGGTGATGGAACAGACGAAGCCGCCGGTGCGGATCATTTCACTCGGGCGCGTCTATCGCCCCGACACGCCCGATGCAACGCATTACCCCATGTTCCAACAAATCGAAGGGCTGCTCGTGGACCGGCACGTGACGATGGCCGACCTGAAGAGCATGTTGCGGTTGTTCGCCGGCAGCTACTTCGGCGGCGACGTGCATATCCGGTTTCGGCCGTCGTTCTTCCCGTTTACTGAACCGAGTGTTGAAGTCGACATGACCTGGGGCGACGGCTGGATGGAAATGGGTGGCGCCGGGATGGTCGACCCGCACGTGTTGAGTTCGGTGGGGTACGATCCCGAAGAGTACAGCGGCTTCGCTTTTGGTTTAGGGGTCGAGCGTATTTGCGCCCGGCGACACAACGTAAAGGACATCCGCGAGTTTTATCGCAACGATGTCCGCTTTCTACATCAATTCTAAACATGCTCGATAGGGCGAAGATTTCAAAGTCTGTCGCTTCGCGGTCCCCATGATTGTTTCCTGGAACTGGCTGAAACAATACGTCGACCTAGACATGCCGCTCGCCGAGCTTGAGCGTCGGCTGATGATGGCCGGTCTGAATCACGAAGGGACCGCCGACGTCGCCGGTGACATGGCGATTGATCTCGAAGTGACCAGCAACCGCCCCGATTGCCTTGGCCACATCTGCGTTGCGCGCGAAATCGCGGTGCTATGGGGGGGCGAATTGAAAATTCCCACGCCCAATCCACCGACCGGATCGACCGACGTTCACGATCTTGCGACGGTCACCATCGAGTGCCCCGAAATATGTCGCCGGTATACGGCCCGCGTCATCCGTGGAGTGAACGTCGGGCCGAGCCCCGATTGGCTGCGACAGCGGCTGGCGACAGTCGGCATCGAGTCGATTAACAACGTGGTCGACGTCTCGAACTACGTGTTGATGGAGTGTGGACAGCCGCTACACGCGTTCGATTTGGCGCGACTCCAGGGCGGAAAGATCGTCGTCCGCGAGCCGCTCAAGGACGAAACGCTCGAAGCCATCGATCATAAGACGTACAAGCTCGAACCGGGGATGTGTGTCATCGCCGACGCAAAGCGTGCCGTGGGTCTTGGTGGTGTGATGGGGGGGGTGAGCACCGAGGTTTCTGGGCAAACAACCGACCTGCTGATCGAAGCCGCGGAGTTCGACTCAACCGCAATCCGCAACACCGCCCGCAGCCTGCACCTGCACAGCGATTCGTCCTATCGTTTCGAGCGGGGGATCGATTCCGAGGCCGTCGATTGGGCCAGCCGCCGTTGTTGTGAATTGATTCTCCAAGTCGCCGGCGGAGAACTTGCCGCGGGTGTGATCGATATTGGCGAGACATCCGCGACGCGAGCGCCGGTAAAACTTCGGTTCAACCAACTCAAACGCATTTTAGGGATCGACATTTCGCCAGACGAATCGACCCGAATCCTGACGGCGCTCGGCAACACCGTGCATGCGTCTTCGGCCGATTCGCTTGAAGTGGTGCCCCCGAGTTGGCGAGCAGATTTGACGCGCGAGATCGATTTAATCGAGGAAGTCGGCCGCATTCACGGCTACGACGCCATTCCGGAAGATGTTGGCGTTCCCATGACCCGCTCTGCCCGAACCGAATTCGATCGCGTGGTCGAGCGAGTTCGCGATGTACTGGTGGCTTGCGGTTTCGACGAGGCAATGACCGTGAGCGCTGTCGACGAGTCACTCTCCACGGCGTTTAGCCCCTGGAGCAACTTGCCTGCTTTGTCGACGCAGACGCCCGTGTTGCGCCGTGCGAATCAGCTTCGCCGCAGCTTGGTTCCGAGCCTGTTGGAGTGTCGCCGGACGAATGAAAATGTGGGCAACGAACGTATCGAGCTGTTTGAGATCGCGCGGATCTATCTCCCACAGCAGCAAGGTCTTCCGGAAGAGCCGGTGATGTTGGGGCTGACCAGCGGGCACGATCTGTTGACGGTTAAGGGTGCCATCGAAGTGCTTCTTACCCGAATCAATGCCGACCTGGAGTTGCAGGTTTCCGACACCGACCAATCGCTATTCGCCGCTGGAGAGGCCTGCGAATTGATGATCGATGGAAAGGTGTTCGGTATCCTTGGCCAAGTGGGCGAAGCGGGTCGCAAGCAGTTTCAATTGCGATCTCCGGCCACCGTTGTCGAACTTCGCATGGATACGCTGCTGGAACAGGCAAAACTCGTCCCGCAGTACAAAAAGTTGGCACAGTTTCCGTCGATCACGCGTGACATGAACCTCGAAATGGACGAGGGCGTCGCGTGGGCCAGCGTCGCGGAGATTGCGCGGGAACACTGCGGGCAGTTGTTGGAACAACTCGACTATCTCGAAACCTATCGCGACGAAAAGCGACTCGGGAAAGATCGTAAGAGCCTGCTGTTTAAGATCACGCTACGCGACTCCGAAGGCACCTTGACTGGTTCCCGCGCCGATGAAGTCCGCGATCGCGTCGTGGCAGCCTGCGCGAAGCAACTCGGTGCGTCGCTTCGCGCGTCGTAGCTTCTTTCGCCTGATAGGCACGGCGACGACCGTCCACGGGCACAAATCGCGATGTTCGTATTGGTGCAATGTCCGGTGGCCCGCGGTCGGCCGTGCCGCGTTGCTTGCAAAAAGAGGACGCCGCCCATGCAGGAGCATAGGCAGGTTGATGCAATCGTCTTGGACGACGCCCTCACTGACGACAAGTTTGAAACGCAACACGGACAAAATTGCGGCGGCTCATCCGCCTTGCCCCCGCGCACGGCGCGCTACAGATGGCCGCCGCCGGTCCCCACATTCTTTACTCTCCGAAGAGTGAGCTGGGAAACCGTCGTTCGGCGATTCGACCATAATCTTCCGTCGTGCGCCGCTGTCCCACGGTATGCCAAGCATTCACGTCGGCCAGCTCGGGCATAAGCTCGACAAACTGGTCGGAGAGTGTCTGAGCGAGCCGCCGAACGGCCGGAGTTTTCCCACGGTCGAGGATTGCGGCGACGGTTTTCATCATCCGCACCATGCGAGCACGTTGCAGGACAGGCGCGGAAAGCGGCTCTTCGCTGTCGACCAAGAGCTCCGCGATTGGAACGTCGAGGGCTTTTTGCCAGGCGAAGAGTTGCGAGAGAGAGATGTCGGCGTTTTCCTCTTCTTGGAGCTTCAACTCGCGGACGCTCACTTTGAGCTGCCGACTAACGCCTCGCAATGAGACGCCCTGTCGACGACGAACTTTCGCGATTTGATGCACCGGTTGCTCGGCCAGCGGTGGCCCTTCCGTCTGATCGGGACCACTTGGAACAGGAATCTCCAACGGGATATCGTGATTAGGCAGATGTGAATTCGTAGACATAGCTCGTATCCTTCCAGCCGCGGTTCGGCAGACGCGGCACATAAAGTCTTCGTAAATAAACCCCAAACGGAACGAGTTGCGACGACGGTCACACGGCCCACTTCGCCGGTGGCGGCGAATCGCGTTACCGTCGCTGGTCTTCTCGCGCTACGAACACGAAGACAGGAGCGAATTGACAGGATCGATCGACGAGCCAGAACGAAGGCCGCCCCCACGCGGCATAAATCGTTCTGTCAGTCAGAAAGAAGAACAAAAAGACCACACGCGACGAATAAATCCATCGATCCAAGTCGCTCGCAAACCTGCACAATCGTGGCAAGTAGGTAGCGAATCACGTAGCGTGGCGTACTCCGAATTTGAGCCGGTACATGCCTGCCCGGAATCGATCGTAACGTCGCTGGCCACAGTCCCGCGTGAACCGAACGTACGTCTTGTTCGTCCCTACCGGCAATCGTTTGCTGGCCTGCTGCGAGTCAGTGCAGCTAAGTGAGAAGAGCGTCTTGCACCCGCCTTGAAAAGATCCCCACAGCGAGTGCTGACCACATAATAGCCAATCTCCAAACGGTAGACAAGCACAGAGAAACATGACCTTGTTGATGGGAAACGTCGCGGAAAGCCCCGATTTCTACCGATTCCGGGGGGGCGGTTCTTAGGTTCGATCGCCATCACACGTGGCATGATGAGGCTTTGAAATGGTGTCGCGCGTTTGCCACATCCTGCCTGCGTTTCGGAGCGCCGACGATCCTCAAATGCTCCCCACCAACAACGTGCGCCATTGCCGACATCGATCGCCCGGCATGGGATCACTCGACGAAGCGCGAACAGCCACCTGAAACACCGTGTTTCGTCGCGTGCATCCAATTAAGCCGCATTAAATTACGCAT
>CAZNXE010000115.1:0-15934 GCA_964576465.1 uncultured Planctomycetaceae bacterium | reverse complement strand
TCAGACCACTGGTGGTGGGACCACAAGGGTCAATGAGGGGATGTGGGTGTTCGGGAGTCGGATGAAGATAAAGCTTCATGCTCGACGAAATGCGGTGCTGGTGTCGCTGCGTTGGGATGCACGGGGTTCTGGTGTTCTTTGCGGCGTAGTAATCTCCGCACGGAGTTGATCTGTTTTCGAATCCCGCGCCACATTCTCAGCGGTAGCCATTGATTGATCGCCGTGAACGCTTGGTTGCAGGTTGTCAATTGGTCGCTGAGTTCATTCAGCATAATTGACAGTTGCTCGGTCTTGCTGGCGATCGCCGCCTCGAACTGATCGCAGCGACAGCTCAAGCGGTCGACCTGATCCACGATGGCTTCATGTTCGTCGGCGATCTGGCTGAGGTTCCTATAGGCTACTTCCGATCTCGTACGCTCGCCGGCACACTCCTCCGCAAGCCGTTCATGACACTCGTGGGTCCATCGTTCCAAGACATGAAGGTCTGCCCGCTGCTGTTGGAATTGTTTCGACCATTCAGCTTCCGCGTTACGGAAACGCCGGTCGAGTTTCTGCACAACATAGTCTTGGAGTCGGTAAACGTCCGCAATATCCTCGGCAGAGCGAGGAGCCGCCTTGAGTGACCGCTGGCCCACTTGCTCCGTCCCTGCGGTCAGATCGGGTTCCGACATTCGGCGGTCAACCTTCTCCTGCATGATGCTCGGCGGAACGATCATGTTTCCCGACAGCGACTCCATGGGTAAACCCATCTCTCCGCGGGCTCTTGTCAGAGACTTTAGTTGGTCATAGAGATCGCGTGCCCGCGGGTCGGGAATTGGGCCCGTCGCTTCGTGGTGCCGCAAGAAGGGGTTCAACGCCTGCCATGCGGAGACGCCACTAGAGATATCCAAGTGGTGACAACAGTTCTCAAACCAACGTTCAATCCACGCCGCATCGGCATCAAAATCGAACAACAGCGCCGACGGTTCTTGTTGCAGGCAATCCAACAGGCGCCGGTTGTAATCGACCCACAGCGCAAGCCCCCGCGCAAGATGCCACCCCTGGCGAACTTGAAGGCTTCGGGCAACGGCCATGGGGTGTCGCAAGCAGGCGATCAATTGATAATGCCGCAGACGATGGCGCCACACAGGAAACGTGATTGTGGTCCGCGGATCTTTGAACGCGGAGAGTCGTCGGCGACTCATCCAGTCAACGAAGCGATCGATACATTCCCAGGTGGCTTCATTCGAAACAAGTTTCGTGGGAGGTTCGCACCAAGAACCACCCGAGCAGTCAAGAATTTGATCATTGATCGCGATGGCCGTCTGGGATTCCCAATGGCCGGCAAGATTATCGCTCTCACCATGATTCAAAACATCGTCGCCCAAGTTGTACCCAGCCGCGTGTAGCAGTTGGGCAACGTACGATGTGCCACTTCGGTGCATGCCGAGGATTACGACCAAGGGCATCGTCTTGTTGGTGTTCGATGGGTCGGACATAAATACCGCAGAGTCGGGCGCTGGAAATGTTGGCCTGAGATTGTGGCGTCTTTTCGCCGCGGTGGTCAATTGCAGAACTGAGCGTTGCGAGGTGTCTTGTCGGAACATGCCGCTGCCATCACCGACAGCACTTCAAAGGCCGTCTTGCTTCGTTCCGTGGCTAAACGATATACATATCCCCCCCACACCTCGGGAAAGTGATAGCTCCGCGCGCGTCGTGGACATTGAAGTATTCACGTGGACGGTGACCATGAAGCCAGATGAGCGTTTCCAACGGGTGAACTTTCGACCGGCACCCCAGGAACCGGTGGATATCATTCCCCATGCCGAGGGTGACTATCATCAATGGATCGCGGAAAACGAGCCGATCGATGAAGATCTCGTCGCTCAACGGGCGTGGTCGAAGCAACACGTGCCCGTCCAAATTAGCCTCATCACGCCAACCTATCGAACTCCGCTGAAAGTCCTTGATGCGGCATGGCGGAGTCTGCGGAAACAAACCTATCCCCACTGGCAATGGTGCCTGGCTGTTGCCCGTGACGAATCGCGGCAACTGCTGCAATGTGTTGCCCGTATGGCGAAAGAAGATCCCCGAATCACCATCGCGTGGACCGAAACGAATGAGGGAATTAGTCGCCACAGCAACGCCGCGTTGCAAGTTGCACGGGGCGACTTTGTGGCCATTCTCGATCACGACGACATGTTGCCGGCGCATGCGTTGTATGAAGTGGCACGTGCTCTGAAGGCAGACCCTGCGTGCGACTTCATCTATTCCGATGAAGATCATCTAACGGCCGACGGTCTCCGGCGTTATGCCCCGGTGGCAAAGCCCGATTGGTCGCCAGAGTTGTTCCTGGGACACAATTATATTTGTCATCTGGCGGTAATCCGCAAACGAATCATCGACGAGATCGGGGGCTTTCAGTCGGAATACGATGGGGCCCAAGATTGGGATCTCTTCTTTCGCATCAGCGAGCGTACCAGCAACATTCGGCACATTGCCAAGATCTTGTATCACTGGCGGGCACTGCCTGAGTCATGTGCATCAGGAATCGAAGCAAAGCCCTACGCGGTCGCCGCGCAGCGACAGCTACTGGCCATCCAGCAGCGCTATAAAAAGCCCATCATCTGCTGCGACGGGGAATGGATGCCGACGTTGTAACAATGCCCAACGAAACGCAGCGTGTGACTTGGGATATCAAGTCGAAGCCAACTGTTTCGATCATCATCCCCAACCGCGACCAGCCGCAACTGTTGCGGCAATGCGTCACCGGGTTGATCGAGCGCACGAAGTATGGCCCCTGCGAGATCATCATCGTTGATAACGACAGCACCAATGCAGAAACAATCGAATACTACCAACAGCTTACCCGCGACGATGTGGCTCGGGTCGTGCCGTTTGAAGGTCCGTTTAACTATTCTGCGGCCTGCAATACCGGCGCCCGTTCTGCCACCGGCGATGTGTTGTTGTTCTTGAACAACGACACTGAAGTGGTCGATGACGGTTGGCTCGACGAACTTGTGCGGTGGGTCATGTTACCGGGAGTCGGCATCGTGGGAGCGAAGTTGCTCTTTCCCAATGGACGCATTCAGCACGCTGGCATGGTGGTCGGACATATGGCCCTCTGCGGTCACCCATTTTATGGACAAGATGAAACCAGCGCGAATCTGTTCGGAACACCGAACCTGTATCGCAATCTCTCCGTGCTTACCGGTGCGTGTCATTTGGTTCGACGAGACGTTTTTGAATCGCTTGGCGGATATGACGAGCAGTATCTTCTGGCCTATAGCGATTGTGCGCTGTGCCTGGAGGCGACCAGCGCGGGATACCGAAATATCTACACGCCCTACACTCGTTTGATTCACCACGAATGCGCCACTCGCAAGGGGCTCGTTCCGACGGAGGATGAGCGTCGGTTCGCGCAACGGCTCGAACGATCGCAATTCATTTGCGATCCGTACTACTCTCCGATGATCGATGCACAGTCGCTCGACGGACGGTTGCGTCTGCGAAGCGAAATGTCGTCCGATGAAGTCGTTCGACGGCGCATCGAGATGACCGGACACTGCGACGACTCTCATTCGCTGCAATCGCCCATTCACCAGATTTGGCGACACAGGGCAGACCTCCGTCATCACTATCCCGACTCGCTGTTGCCCAGCGGTTGGCGCAACTTTCGACGCTGGCTGGAGTTCTATGGACCCGCGGAGTACGGACAGTTTGAGCCTGAGGTTTTCGATGAATTCGAGGCTCGGGTTCAACGACAATCGCCACAAGACTTGGCCGAATCTTATCTTCTGAATCCCGAGTGGCAGCGAACATTTCCCTTGGCATTTACCATTTTCGATCGAGATCGCTTCGTGCGCTGGGTCGAGAGCCAGCAACCGCCGGAATATTCTAGACACATTCGGCGGCCGAACGTGTTTACGCCTGTTGAGCAACTCTACCGCTTAGGACATGTTCATCCCGAAGTTGGGCAACTTCTCGAACGAATCGGGCGCGACGAAAACGCCGCCAAGGACGTCGTCCACTGGGTTCATGATGCCGGGCGACGTGCGTTTGACCTTCCAAGTGAATGGTTGGCTGAATTTGATGTGGAAGTCGAAACTGGCGCGCTCGCCAAGCGGGGAATTAATTTTGTCGGTTACCTTAGTTACGGTGCCGGGCTGGGCGAAGCTGCCCGTGGAATGCATGCAGCGCTCAGCACGACCGCAAGCCCTATGTCCGTGCGGAATGTTCCGCACACACTCGGAGCCGACAAGATGCTCGGACCCGATACGATGGGGCTCGATTTGTATGATAAGACGCTCATGGTCTTGCAGCCCGACGCACTGGAACACCATCTCGGCACCTGTGGAACGACTTACCGCCGCGAAGGCTATCACATCGGTATGTGGACATGGGAACTGGAAAATGTTCCCGAGACGTGGAAGGCCGGCTTCGACTGCGTCGACGAAGTGTGGACTCCTAGCGACTTTGTTGCCGATGCGGTTCTCCGGTCCACCGATCTCCCGGTGCGGACCGTTCCGTACTGCGTCGAAATCGATCAGGTCGAACCAATCGATCGCGCCCTACTCGGTGTGCCTGACGATCACTTCATGTTCCTGTTCATGTTCGACAACAGCAGTGTCATGGAACGCAAGAATCCGCTGGCCGTCATCAAGGCATTCAAACTGGCCTTCGCGCTGGGTGACAAAGCAACGCTGGTCTTGAAGGTGGGTCGGGCTGATCACGACCCGTTGAGCTTTGCTCACCTGCGGCAACAGACAGCCAACCATTCGATTCGCCTGTTCACGTCCCCGCTGAGCCGTGCCCGCTGCAACGGCCTCATGGACACCGCCGACTGCTATGTCTCACTTCACCGCAGCGAGGGGTTTGGGCTGACATTGGCCGAAGCGATGCTGCTTCGTAAGCCGGTCATCGCCACGGCGTATTCTGGCAATATGGATTTCATGACAACCGAGAACAGCTTCCCAGTCGACTATCAGTTGATCGAAGTGCCCGACGGACTGCCCTTCTACAAGCCCGGCAATCGTTGGGCCGACCCTTCGATAGAACATGCCGCGAACTGGATGCGGTGGGTGTTCGACAACCGCGCCGCCTCGGTCGAAGTTGGGCAGATCGCCGGAAAGCAAGTTCAGGCCATGCTCTCGCGCAAGGCGATCGGTCAGCGGATCGCAAGTCGACTTGCCGAGATCGACAACACACAAACATCAAGCGTTCCACGGGACATCCCAACGCCTTCGATCGATCGATCACGAGCGTTGACGCAGAAAATCACTTTGTAAAATCAAGTCGCTCTCGGGCAGTCCAATCCTTTCACCAGGCGCCGCTTCAGTCGGCTAAAACCAAGACGCCTTGTCGACCTCGTTGCAAAGCGGTTCGTTCCGGCTGAACCGCGAGATGTTCTCCAGCACGACTTTCAGATGGCGTTCGGCAACATGCTGGCCATAGCCCGCGACGTGTGGCGTGAGAATCACGTTCTCGAAATACCACAGTGGATGATCCTCGGGAAGCGGTTCGATTTCGTACACGTCAAGCGCCGCGCCGGCAATCTCACTGGCGTCGAGCGCCGAACAAAGATCATCGAGCACCACCGTCGCGCCGCGCCCAATGTTGATGAAGTAGGCATCGGGTCGCATCTGTTGAAACAGGGCGCGATTGAACATCCCCACGGTTTCCGGCGTGTGCGGGGCGCACAGCACGACGTAGTGGCTTTCAGACAGCAGCCGATCAAGCGCGTCGAGCCCCGATAGCCAGTCGACTTCAACAGGTTTTTCCGCTGGTTTCTTGTCGACGGCAACGACCCGCATGTTGGCGGCACGTGCCCTCACGGCAAGTTCGCGTCCGATGCTTCCCAGCCCGATGATTCCCAGTGTTGCATCGCAAAGGTGTCGATGAGCCCGATCGATCGAACTGACGGTGGCGGGCCCTGAGAGAAAGGTCGATCGACCTGACTCGCCCCCGACGGGCTCCCAATGCGATTGCGTCTGTTGGCGAATGTACGTGTGCAAGTTACGTGCGAAGCAGATCACATAGCCCATTACCTGATCGGCGATGATATCCGAGAACAAACCCCGCATGTTCGTCAGCACGCAGGGATGCTCCACCAACTCGGGAAACATGTAGTGTTCCAGGCTGACGGTGGGTGTTTGTACCCAGCGAAGTTGTTTCGAGGCGACCAGCATCGCGGGCGTAACACGACCGAACAACGCATCGGCGTCGACGACCGCTTCTTGGGCCGCATCTTCGGATTCGACGTTCACGATGTCCCAACCCTTGGCGACCGCTTCAATCGCCTGCAAACGCTCGGGCTCGACCGCCGGATAAATTACAAGTTTCATCGCGTGTCATGTCCCAGAGAAGATGGATAGAGTGGATCAGGCGGTCGTCGATTGCTTTGCGATCATCGTCGCAATTTGTTCGGCTGCCTGCTCGCCGCTGTGGATGCAGTGAGGAATGCCGACGCCGCGATAGGCATTTCCCGCAAGTGCCAAGCCCGGTAGTTGAGCCACTTGCGTGTCGATCGAATCGACGAGTTCCAGATGCCCAAGCTGGTATTGCGGCATGGATCGTTGGTGACGCCGTACACAACTCAGAACCGGTTCTCCGCGAACGCCGATCAATTCGGACAGCTCCGTGCGAGCGATGTCCATGAGTTGGTCATCCGAACGTTCTAGATACTCCCCCTGGCATGCTCCACCAATGAACACACGCACCAGCACATGGTCTGCCGGGGCCCGACCATCGTACTTGATGCTGGAGAAACTTGCCGAGAGAATCTTCCGCCCTTCGATCAACGGAACCACGAAACCGAATTCGTCGAGCGGATGCGCTATCTGATCGCGTCGAAACCCCAGCGCGATTACGGCGGCGCCCGCGTAGGGAATCCGTTCGAGCAGGCCACTCAATTCAGACGAGGCGGACGCAAGCAGGCTGGCGGCGTGGTGTGCCGGAGTTGCCACGATCACGGCATCGACGGTGAGCGGCGATTGGCTGTCGCCTGGAATGGAGATCGACCAGCCACCCTCGTCGGTGCGTTCGATTCGTTCCACTGGAGCGTTGAGCCGAATGGCTCCGTCGGGCAGTTTGTTGGCAATCACCGTGATCAATTCGTTCATCCCACCACGTAGTGCGACGAACATACTGTAACGGCTTCCACTGCTGGACAGATCGGCCTGCGTCTCGATAGATCTCTTCTTTAGCGACGCCCGGATCAAGCTCCCGTGTTCGGCCTCCATATCAAGAAATCGCGGCAGCGTCGCCCTCAGGCTGAGTCGCTCGGCGTCGGCAGTGTAGATACCCCCGACCAACGGTTGAATCAACCGTAGAAAAGTCTCGCGACCGAAACGCCGCGTTGCGAACGAGGCAAGACTCTCATCGTCGTCAACATCACGCCGCCGCGGAACAAAGTACTCGGCGGCCAAACGAAGCTTTCCGCGCAGACTCAAAATGGGCGTCCTCAGCACCGGCCACACTTTGCTGGGGGCCATGATTAGAAACCCCTCGGGAATCGGACGCAGCCTGCCCTTGCAGACGACCGACGCCTTTCGGAACCGATCATTTGTTCGCAGTAATTGATCTTCGATTCCCAAACGGCGACACAGATCGATTGCCCACGGAGTGTCGGTGATGAAGTTGTCGGCGCCGGCTTCGATCAGGAACTTGCCTTCACGAAACGTCTCGATCACCCCGCCCAAGCGTCCGGAAGCCTCGAGCAGCACCACGTCGAGCGATGGGTCTAATTCAATCAGGCGATGCGCGGCGGCCAATCCAGAGATTCCTCCGCCGATGACCGCAATTCGCCGGCGATCGGTTGGTTTGGCGTTCGAGTCGACCCCTAAACTGTCCTGCTTCACGTTAGCTCCTCGGCGTCACGATCAGTCACGGCGGAGTTCTCAACGCATTATTGAGATGTTTTTTTACGACTGTCAACGTTCTTGATGACACTTCGTCTCAATGAGGTACACCTCGCCGGGCCCGGGCGCTACAATCATTGTTCAGTAACCTGAGCTTGAGACATCCACTTCCGAGTGGAGCTACTTCGAGTTTGAATCTTATCAGCGCCCCCAAGACATCCTCATTCTGGAGATACTCGATGAAAACGTTCGCCAAGTTGTGCGTTCTGGCGGTTGTCGCCGCAATCGTCCCTGCGGCAAACAATCACTTCCTTTGGGCTGCGGACGAGGCAACGCCCGAGGAGCTATCGGCAACCGATCTACTGAACGATGCCCGGGGTTCACGTGCGGTGTGGGACGGGTTCACTGGCCTGCGGGCGAAGATGACGCTTGAGGTTGACGATCGCGCGGCAACTGGCACGTTGACCGTCGACGAAGATGGCACGGCAACCCTGAAAGGCTTTGGCGACTTAGCAGGAAAGTTTGTCCAACAGCAAATCGATTCCATGATTATGCACCGCATGCCGGGCTCCACGGTCGAAGACGCGGGTGCAAACTATGATCCAGAGACCGGCACGCATGTTCTCGGGCGAAAGGTCCGCTTGGCGGAAGAGCGGATGGGCAGTGTCTATCGCATCAAAGACGGCGTCATCACTGAAGTGAACCGCGTGATGGGGCCCATGCGATTCACGATCAGCGTAATGAACATTAAGCGAAACGACGAAGGCAAGTACCTGCCAAACGTGTTCACCGTGAGTTTCTGGGATAAGAAAAGCGGCAATGTTCTCTCGACGCACACCTACCTTCAAACTTGGCAGCGTGTTGGTTCCTTCGACTTGCCCGAGGAGCTAATCATCGTCTCGGCTGAAAAGGAGACCCGCCGCGTCGTCAAGATGCGATTCTCTGACTATGAGCTACTTGGGAGTGACAAGTAACCAGCCGTGGAGAACGTCCCCTCGCATCCGCAGGCGAGAAACCGACATTTTTCTTGCGTTGACCCCGGGACAGATTAGCCTGGGAGGCGTCTTGTCTATGAAGCACGACCGATGCGAAGCGTGCCGGAGACGCCATGGAACAACTAGGGCCAGAACACCTCGCCGAACTACTGCGGAGGCATGGTCCGGCCCTGGTCTTGTACGCCCGTACTTGGTGCGAAACGCCTGACGATGTTGTGCAAGAGGCACTGCTGAGCCTGATCGCCCAGCGGCACCTCCCCCACAACGTCGCCGCTTGGCTGTTTCGCACGGTACGCAATGCGGCAATCAGCGCATCACGGGCGTCAACCCGACGTCGCCGTTATGAATCGCGGGCCGCGCGGGACCAAGCGACATGGTTCGATGTGTCGCCGGGCGATTTGCTCGACGCCCACACGGCGACCGAAGCGTTGGAGTCGCTCACACCAGACCATCGAGAAGCGATTGTGGCACGCCTCTGGGGCGGGCTCACCTTCGAGGAAATTGCCGCGTTGATGAGCTGTTCTGCTAGTGCGGCTCATCGGCGATATGCGTCCGGATTAGCTCACTTACGTGAAAGGTTGGGAGTCGCATGTCAAAGCGACAACGAAACGACGAATCCTTGAACGATCTGGAAGCCGCATTGGCATCGCTCTCACCTCGAGATCCTCGGGTCGACCGCGACGCGCTAATGTATCGCTCGGGCCAAGCCACGGCGTCTCGTGTGAGATCTTCTGTATTGCGCAGCCAGTTGTGGCCCGCGGCGACACTCGCGTTTGCCAGCCTAAGCCTTGCCCTAATGGTGCAGTTGATACGGCAGCCATCGGTGCCCTTCGCAGAGCAAGCATCCCCAGCGACGTCGCCGGCAAACCTTGACGAAGACCCGCCGTCGGTCGAACCCCTTCCCGGCGATCCAGAGAATCAACCGTCCGAGTCAGCGCCCCCCTCAGACATTGCCTCAACAACACGGCCTCTGCCGCGCATTCCTCTGAGCATGGGCCCCTTCGCCGGCGGCGGTTCGATGAATTACCTCACCATGCGGGAGTGGATGATGGCACATCCTTCGGACTCCTGGTGGAATCTGCCACGTCCCGGTGCCGCGCATCGCACGCGCGAACCACAGTCACCACGACCGCCTGCCACGCTACGTCAACAGCGTCGCGAGTTTCAGCATTTATTTAACCACGATTGGGTTGAACCAGAACGAGGAGAGACGTCATGAGATGGCTTCCCATTTTGGGTGTGTTGTGGGCTTTCATGTTGATCGAACCGGTCGCCATGGCACAACCCTTGCGAATCGTTTCGTTGGAATTACATCCTGCGAAACCGCCGTTTCCGGTGCTCAAGTACCGTCTGTTGCCCGATGTTCGCGACCAGCAAGACGGCAACGCAGCGCTGAGGTACTACCGAGCAATTGTTACGATGCAGCAAAGGGGAATTCGGGATGCCGACGAGCCCGATTCTGTATTTTCTCTATTCGAGAAATTTGGGGATTCACTTGATACGTTTCCTGTGGATCATGCGCGGAACATGCTGAACCATCATGCTTCGGCGCTGCGTGAAGTCGCGAGAGGTGCTCGTCGCAAGCGGTGCGAATGGGATATCCCCTTCGCTGAAGACGGGTTCGCGACGCTGCTTCCCGAATCCCAGGAGATGCGCATACTGGCCCGTGTCTTGGCGATCAAGGCCCGCGTGGAGATCATCGACGGTGACTACGCCGCGGCAGCCGAAACATTGAGGACGGGTTTTGCCATGTCGCGGCACATTGCCGAGGACAGCGTGCTTGTCAATTCGATGATTGGCGTCGGGGTGGCGAAGACCATGCTCGTTGACGTGGAACACTTCGTGCAAGCGAACGATTCTCCCAATCTCTATTGGGCCCTGTCTGCGTTGGGGTCGCCTCTGATCGATCTTTCGACCTCTCTCGACAACGAACGTCTTTGGATGCATGCGGAAATCCCACACGTATCGAAACTGGCCACCACGACGCTCTCCAAAGCACAAGCTCAAGAACTGAAGGCTGGCTTGAGCAGAATGATGGAATGGCTGGGAGACGCAGGAACGGATGGGACATTGGCCGAAGAAATGAAACTGACCGCGTATTCGATGTTGGCTTACCCCAAGGCAAAAGTTGCTTTAATTGGCCGAGGATATGATGCTGAAACAGTCGAGGCGATGCCTGTCGCTCAAGCGGTCATGCTGGATGCCCTCGAACATCACACGTCTTTTCTCGACGAGGCGGTCACAATTGCCCGGTTGCCGTTCTACAAAGCACTTCCTCTCGCCGAGCGCCAAGAACGTCGAATGCACGATTTGGCAACAACGCGTTCGTCGACCTTACCGCTGTATTCCTTTGCACCTTCAGTGAAATCGATGATTGTCATTGGTGCCCGGCTCGATCGTGGCATTTCTCAGTTGATTGTTGTCGAAGCCATTCGGAATTTCATGGCCGAACATGACGGTCGCCTCCCCAGTTCGCTGTCGGACATTACTGCCTTGTCAGTGCCCGACGACCCGATCACCGGTGAGCCGTTTCAGTATCGCCTCGAGGGCACAACGGCCATCCTCGACGCCAAAGCGTTGCTGGGCAAGACGCTCACCCGATATGTAATCAGCGCGGCACCGTTGGACGAGCCAGCGGCGGACTAACGTTTCTATCCCAGCCAGAGTTGTTCCCCATCGGCTCGAACGTTACGGACCGGCAAACGAAAGGATCCTGAATCATGCGACATTCCCTGATTGCTTCGATCATCGGCCTCTGGCTCGCAATGCCCATCACGACTTGGGGCCAACAAACAACACCCACCGCTGCCGATTCAATGGCAAAGTTGATCGGACCGCAAACACTGTTTGTCGGGCGGATCCATCTCGATGACGAGGGCGTGCTCAAGAATCTGAAGCAGTTACAAGACGAGTTTCTGAGCAGCGGGCTTCTCAAACATGACTCCTTGCCGATGATGATCGATCAAGCGATTGACGCGATCTCAGCGCTGCGGCAATCTGGCGGGCACGATTTGTTCTTCACCTTAGGGATCGCTGATCTCCGACGACCTGAACTGTTGGCAGCCATCTCACTGCAAGATGTCGTATCACGCGATGACGTCGAAAAAGCGCTGCACAAGTTTGTCGAGACACTACCCCTCAACACATCGGACCTGCAAGACGTGCAACTCGGAACGATGATGGTCACCGGTCCCCGAAAAGCTATCGAGCGATTAAAGTTGGCAGCCACTGGAGAACCATTGAATTCCCAACAACGCAAGTCGCTCGATGCGGCAATGGCAGCGGTTGATGGTACGGCGATTCAGTTGTTCATCGTTCCGTCGAGCGATCAGCGGCGGGTGCTGATCGAGATGTTACCGGACCTGCCTTCGGAATTCGGAGGTGGTTTACTCGGTGCCCTGTGGGCTGATATTCAATGGGTGGCGGTTGGTCTGGATCTACGTGGTTCCCGATCGCTGAAGGTGATTGCGCAGGCCAGCGACGCACAAGCGGCTGCCAATGCTACCGAACAGATGAAACAACTGTTCACCGTATTGGGGAACAAGAAAGCATTGCAGAAACCGGTCCAAATTCCTCAACTCGAAGAGATCTTGCAACTCCTCAATCCAACTGTGCAGGGTGACCAGATTGTCATGGTGCTCGATGACAAAGAGGGCGGTCTCAAGCGACTATCAGCCAATGTGTTCGCCCCCGCCATCGCCGCCGACCGCGAAGCCTCACGTAGGAAAGTCGTGATGAATCGCATGAAGCAATTTGGGATTGCATTTCACAATTCGGCCAATGCGGACAAAGAGGAGCGTTTTCCAGATGTGGCAAGCCGCGACGCGCAAGGCAAGCCGCTTCTGAGTTGGCGAGTCCACGTGCTTCCTTATATCGATCAACACAAACTCTATCAGCAGTTCCATCTCGATGAACCGTGGGATAGCCCTCACAATCGCCAATTGATTGAGAAGATGCCGCAACTGTTCGCGATCCCTGGGAGTCCATCTTCGAAGGAAGGAAAGACCTGTTTCCAAGTGCCCGTCGGCCCCAAGACGATCTTCCCCGATGGACGCGGACGATCGATACGGGACATCATCGACGGCTTATCGAACACGATCTTGCTCGTCGAAGTTGCCGAGGAACATGCGGTGCCCTGGACAAAGCCGGAAGATTGGCAGTTCAACCCCCAGGAGCCCTTGGACGGTTTGGGGGACCATCTGAAGGGCAATATCTTCGTCACCGTGTTCGCCGATGGGTCGACACGTGTGATTTCGAGATCGGCCGACCCAGAGTTTCTGCGTGGCGTGTTCACAGCCGCCGGACGTGAGGTCCTCAAATTTCCATAAGGCCAACATCAAACACTCTTTGGTACGGCCCAATGTCCTTCTTTGCGATAGGCGCGTGAGAGTAGGGCGTTGGCTTCGTTGTCTTCGATCACTTGTTCGCTTTCGATGTCGAAGCGAAGTGTGCGCCCCACGCGCGTGGCGATGTTGCCCAAATGAACGGCCGTTGCCGTGCGATGTGCGATCGCGATGTCGGCACGGGGCCGTTCGCCCGAGCGGATGCAGTCGATCCAATTCTGCTGATGATCGGGGACAGATACCTTCGCACTCTCGGTCAACGTGGTATCAACAGGGCGATTGCGGTTACCGAGGATCTGGAACTTGCCACGCTTGCTGAGGAACATGCGTCCCTCGGTACCGAAGAACTCCGCCCCGGCGTCGACATTGAACGGGTAATTCGTCGACCAAAGCCGCTGCTCATAAACCAGCATCCGGCGTTTTCCGACTTCGTCTCCTTCGCCGGCAAACTCGAAGGTGACTTGTTGCATGTCGGGAAATTCCTGGTCGTCGTCGAAATAGTATTTCCCACCGACGGCCGAAATGGTCGTGGGATTGGTCGTGACACCGAGACCCCACAGGGTGTAGTCCAGCTCGTGAATGCCGTCGTTGCCGATCCCGCCGCAGCCGAAATCGTGCCACCAATGCCAGTCGTAGTGAAAGCGGTTCGCCTGAAACGGTACCATCTCGGCAGGACCAATCCACTGGTCGTAGTTCACCCCTGCCGGCGGCGCACTAGGCGAAGCATGGCCAATATCGTTACGCCGTTGCCAATTCCAGCAACGGGCCAACAGCACGTCGCCAATCGCACCGTTGTGCAACATGTCGATCGCATCGCGAATCCCAGGACTGCTGCGAGACTGCGTTCCATGCTGAACCACGCGGTTGTGCTTTCGAGCCGCATCCAACAGCATGCGACCTTCACGAATGTTGTGCGCGCAGGGCTTCTCAACATAGACATGCTTGCCAGCTTCGATTGCCAACAGCGCCGCCGGGGTGTGCCAGTGATCGGGCGTGGCAATCGTCACCGCGTCGATCGACTTGTCGTCGAGAATGGTGCGCAGATCTTCGACCGCTTTCGCGCCCCCCGCCTCTTTGACGGCTTTCGCTCGGCGTTCTGAATCGATATCGCATACGTAGACAAGTTCCGCGTCGTCGAGTGAAACGAGCGAACGAATGTGTGAGGTGCCTTGATTGCCACAGCCGATCACCCCGATGCGAACCGGCTGGTTTGCAACGGCCCCGCGTGATGTCGCTGCGGCGAGCGCCGCCGTGGAAGCCACGCTGGCAGCGGTGTTCACCATGAACCGTCGGCGAGTCGATTCGGACATTGCTTCTGCTCCAGTTCTGTATCGAGACACGCATCAAGCACGGCGGTGCCCAAAACAATTAGCGTTCCGGCGAAAGCGAGGAACACCCTTCACCACAACGCGTCAAGTTTGATGCACTGGGGCAACGAATGCAAACCGATTCGCGTCAGGGGCATCCTGTCCGCTGGGAAGATCGTCGAGCGAGTCGCCGACAACGTCGTTTTCTGGCTAGTTGTCACTACTCGACGTTTCGATGCCCAGTTGTCGAAGCTTGCGGTATAGATTTGACCGATGAAGTCCCAACCGCTTGGCCGCTTCGCTCATGTTACCGCGAGCCCGATCGATGGCCGTTTGGATGTGATCGGCTTGAAATCTGTCCGTGGCATCCGCCAACGTCTCCTCGTGATCGACGTCGCCAGAGGTTCCGCTTACGGGGGTAAGGATGAACGCCAAATCATCCGCATCAACGCGGTCATTGGTTTGCAGAAAAGAGAGACGCTCGATGAGATTTCGCAACTCGCGGACATTGCCCGGCCAAGTGTGTCGCTGAAGCCGACGGCGCGCATCGGCCGTAAAGCTAAGTGCCGCGCGCCGTGCCTTACGACAGAACGACTCCACGAAGTGCTCGGCCAACAACATCACATCCGAAGGGCAATCTCGTAGTGGGGGCATGTCGAGGGTCACCACGTTGAGCCGGAAGTAGAGGTCTTCACGAAACTTCTTCTCGCGAACCATCGCTACTAAGTCTTGATTCGTGGCGGCAATCACCCGGGCATCGACATCGATCGACGTTGATCCGCCAACGCGAATGACACTTTTTTCCTCAAGCACGCGCAGCAGCTTTGCTTGGCCAGCAAGACTCAAGTCTCCGATCTCGTCCAAGAACAGTGTTCCGCCGGAGGCCAGTTCAAACTTGCCAATCCGCGTCTCGCGGGCGTCGGTAAAGGCGCCTTTCTCATGACCAAACAATTCGCTCTCGATCAAGGTCTCGCTGATCGCCGCACAGTTCACCGCGATGAAGGGCTCTTCTCGTCGTGGGCTCAGATAGTGAATCATCTGGCTGACGACCTCTTTGCCGGTGCCATTTTCGCCAAGAACCAATACAGACAAGTCGGTGTCGGCCACTCGACGCACGGTGGATCGCAGTGCTTCGATGGCGGGGCTTTCGCCGATAAGCTGTACTCGATCGGCCGCGTCGGCGGTCATCTGCTGACGGCTCTTGAGCAGTTGCTGACGCTCTTGGGTATTCTCAAGCGACGTGGCCGCGTGCGCCGCCAGCTCGACCAAGATGGCTTCATCGTCGGCCGTGAAGTCACCATCGTGGCGGTTGATGACTTCAAACACACCCAGCAGTTTCTCGTCCCGTCCCGGCAACGGAACGCATAGCACCGTATCGGTTTGATAGCCAAGTTGGTCGTCGACGGCGCGGTTGATCTCGATCAGGTTGTCGATCTTGACCGGTTCGATGG
>CAZNXE010000114.1:0-16151 GCA_964576465.1 uncultured Planctomycetaceae bacterium | reverse complement strand
ATCTACAGGGAGCAGCTTCTTCGCGGCGGTTCGAGCCAAATCGCTGGAGTCGGCGATCGCCACGATCCGTGCATTGGGAACCGCCAGCCAGCCGGGGATGTGTTCCTCCGTGGCAATCGACCCGGTGCCGATGACAGCAACTCGAAGATGCTTTGACTTGTTCACGGCAACAAACCCAAGCTGCGTTGATAGGCTTGCCGCTGACGGTCGGAGCCGAGTTCAATGGTGATATCATTCCAGGTCGAAGCCACACGGCGGAGGAGCAATTCCGGCGATTCCTTCCCGGCAAGCGCATCGTGTACGGCGGCGCTCAATGCGGCCAGATAGCGATCACGTCCTGGGATTCGCAACGCGGTCACGGCATCCCCACCGGCATTCGTCTCGGCGACCAATTCAGCATATTGCGCTGCAACCGGCGCGGAGACAGGCGGTTCGACCCAAGCTGCCACGTTCTTGCGTTGCGAATCGCGGTAAAGCGTCGTCGCGAAACTGTCCGCGAAGACCGTCGTTCCCCATTCACGACCCGACAAGGCCGCGATGAGTTCCAGTGCGGCTTCCTTGTGATTGCTGCTGCTGGTGATCGATGCCAGCCGACCCTCGACGGCAAGAAGTGGGATCGTGCCGGGATCGTCGTCGGCTCGCTGTTCCCATTCCTTCTGGCCAGGATTGAACACATCGGGCGAGGCTGGAAGTCGACAGAAGCCGGCTTCCAAGGGGCGTTCCTCACCATCGATGGCCACGTAACGCCGGTCATCCCGCAGGTCGCTTGCCGTCGACGAAGGCCAACTGAGTGCCAGCGCGCATTGCCCCTGCCAAAATCGCTGACGTACCTCGGTCGGGTCGAGGTGCTGCGCGTCTTCGGGTCCGGCACCGTGCAACTCCACCATTTCCTCTAAGGCACGCACAAAGGGTGGTCCGCCGATCAGTGGCTCCATCGAACCAATGTTGAACAAGGCGGAGTAATGGTTGGCATGCTTCGCATAGGTCGCCGCGTGTGCCAACAAGGTAAGACCGGCCCAATGGTCGGCGGTCGGCTCGAGAGCACCGTGCCAGACAATCTCTTCCGAGGGGGCAAGGTCGCCTAGTTGAGATCGATCGCCGAGTGTTTTTGCCAGCACCAAGTATTCGTCCCAAGTCCGTGGCGGTTGCCGTCCGATCTTTCGCAGCAGGTCGGCCCGGTAATAGCACACGAGCGTTGGCGATCCACAAGGCAGCGCGTAAATCGCTTCGCCCCACGACGCTTCACGCATTCGCAACAAGGCAAACACATCGCCCGCGGCCACTTGCTCATTGTCCAGCGTTTCGGGCGTCAGGGGCTCCAGGTGCTCGGCAATCGCCAAAGGGCCCAGCAAGTAGGAGGGAAAGATCGCCGCATCGGCACTCAACCAAAGTTCCCGTGATTGGGCTTCCTGCAAGTTGACCTCGACCACGCGATACGACGCGCCAGTTCTTGCTTGCCACTCCGTCGCGAGTTCAGAGCAGGCCGTTGCGACCGGCGGATCGTCGATCACCAGTAACGTCAACTCGACGCCCGGGAAGGACCGGATGTTTTGCGGTTCGTCGTCCTCAGTCGTGCCGGTGCAACCCATGGTTGCCAAGGCAAACAAGAACCACGCCAGCATCATCGCGACGTGTTTCCTTGCAATCGGATGAAACCGTTCGACCCAAGTTTTGGGCCACGGAGTAAGTATTGTGAGACGAATCGTGAGATCCACGTGCCTGCACGCGGCAGAAAGCCAGCGTCCTCAAAGGAATATATCGATCGATGGTGCCTTCTTCGCATCGTAGACGGCTTAGGACAGATTGGTCAAACGTCTCATCGGGCGGCGTCTAGCCAGTTGCGGGGCTTTCTGGGTGCTGGGTACAATCGCACCTTTGACGTTTGGATATCCAGCATCGTATGAGCGAAGGCGATCGTCATGAGTGCATTTCTTGGCATCGACATTGGCACCTCGGGCACCAAGACGTTGGCGATCGACGAATCTGGCAAGATTCTTGCCGAGTCGACCGCTCTCTACCCTTCATATCACCCCAAGCCGTTGTGGAGCGAGCAAGATCCGGATGATTGGTGGAAGGCAACCGTCAAGACGGTCCGCGCGGTCGTTCGCAAGGCGAAGTTGAAGCCAAGCGATGTCAAATCGATTGGGCTGTCCGGGCAGATGCACGGTTCGGTTTTCTTGGACCGCAACGACCGCGTGATTCGTCGCGCCATTTTGTGGAACGATCAGAGGACCGCCGCGGAATGTGACGAGATGGAACGACGCGCGGGGGGGCGAAGCCGTCTGATTAAAATGGTCGCCAACCCAGCGCTAACGGGTTTTACGGCGCCCAAGATCCTCTGGCTCCGCAATCACGAGCCGCGCAAGTTTGACCGTACACGCAAGATTCTTTTGCCGAAAGACGATGTGCGACGTCGCATGACGGGGCAGTATGCCACCGACGTAAGCGATGCCAGCGGGATGTTGTTGCTCGACGTCGCCAAGCGTACGTGGTCTAAACCGCTCCTCTCGAAGCTCGAACTTGATATCGATTTGTTTGCCGAGTGCTACGAGTCGGAAGACGTTACCGGTCAGCTAACCCGAGAAGCGGCCAAGGCACTGGGACTATCGACCAATTGTTTGGTGGTTGGCGGGGCAGGGGACTGTGCCGCGGGCGCTTTGGGCAACGGCATCGTTACGCGCGGGACGCTCTCCACGTCGATCGGAACTTCAGGCATCATGTTCGTCCACAGCGACGATGTGAAGATTGACCCGAAAGGACGATTGCACACGTTTTGCCACGCGGTCCGTGGCAAGTGGCACATGATGGGCGTCAGCCTTTCCGGCGGTGGCTGCTTGCAGTGGTTCCGCAATCAGCTTTGCCAAGCGGAGATCGCCCAATCGAAGCGGACTAAAATTGACCCCTATGACCTACTTGCCGCGGAGGCCAAACAAATTCCGCCTGGCAGTGAAGGGCTCTTTTTCTTGCCGTATCTTTCGGGGGAACGAACACCGCACGCCGATCCCGATGCCCGGGCGAGCTTCATCGGGCTGACTCTAAAGCACACGCGTGGCCACATGGTGCGATCGGTGATGGAGGGGGTTGCCTATGCCATGCGTGATAGCTTGTCGATTATCCGCGAGCTAGACGTGCCGGTTCGCGAGATTCGCGCCTCCGGCGGTGGATCACGTAGCCCGTTGTGGCGACAGATTCAAGCCGACGTGTTCGGTCAAAAGATCGTCACGCTCAATGCCGAGGAAGGTCCCGCCTACGGAGTTGCCCTGTTGGCTGCCGTGGGCGCGGGCGCCTATAAGGATGTTACCGAAGCGTGTGCAGCCACGATCGAGACGGTAAAAACGACGCCCGTCGACCGCGCCGCCAAGAAGTATTACGATCGCGGATTTCCCATCTATCAACAGCTCTATCGCTCACTCAAAGACGATTTCAAGAGCATCGCGGCCCTAGAAGGGTAGCACTGGCTCCTTCGTTGCGTGCCGGTGCCGGCTGCTTACTCAACCAGCGTTGATTCGCGATCTCGAATGAGATGGAACGCCGCGGTCGGGTCTTCACAGTTGCGGAGATCGGCCAAGAACTGGCTATCGTTGATCACGCGACTGAGCCGCGCGAGCGTGCGAAGATGTCCGCGATCGTCGGTTGAGCAGATCAGAAAGAAGATATCGGTCAGCATCCCACGACCGCCGCCGAACGGGATTCCGCTGGGAGTAACCCCTAAAGCGACAAACGCCTGACCGAGGATCGATGGCAGCGGGCGACGCGGATGAAGCAGGGCCACGCCGCCTTCCATGGCGGTCGGATGAAGTTCTTCTCGGCCGCGGATCGCTTCGACCATCTTGGGTGGATCCCACAGATAGCCGGTTTGACCGGCCGTTTCAGCCATCGCGGCAATAACGGAGCTCTTCGTCCGAGCAGCAAGCGGAATCGCGATGGCCTCGATTGGTAGCATTTCGGCCAGAGTTTCCAGATGCAGCGAATCGGTCTCGTCATGCCCGCGCTCGAGAACCCCCTCCATCTCCTCCAATTCATTGGCGTCCGAGGCTCCGATCCGTTCTTCCAGCCAATGATGAATTTCGGCGGATGAGAAGCGCCATTGGCCGCCAACCTTTCGGGAGGGGAGCGTGCCTCGACTGGCTAACTTGATAATTTTGGCTGGATCGAGGTGCAGAAACGCAGCCAACGCCTCGACGGTGAAATCTTTTTCTGCCATGGAACTCGCGATTGGCCGGTCTGGGAGGTGCAACTGGGGATCAACAAACGCGTGAATGTCTATTTAGCCATTGTCGCCTCCCACGCTCGGCTGTCCAGCGTCGGCAGGTCGCTGCCCGCACAAGGCCAAAATGGCCTGTTTCATAGAACTCTTGGGCACCAAACCCGGCTTGACACTCATCCTGAAATGGTGACAATCCGGCCCGCCTCATCGAAGCAAACCGCGGCCGTCTGTCCTACGGTAGTCGACCAATCGGCATCTGATCTGGGTTGGCCCTAGCCGTCTCGTCAATGCTTCGAGGGCAGGCAGTGGTTGTGACAGCAACGTCGCGACTGCTGGCACAAATATTCAACGAATCATCACGTCTCAGTAAGGCACGGAGGCCTTGCGGAATGCCGTCGCGCTCACAGTCCACACCTGGCCACAGCTTGCGGGATTTACTTCCCGAGGCACGCTTCATCGGCGCCTGCGATATTCGCGTGGCAAGCTGCTGCGGCGATTCGCGACATTGCCACCCGGGCGATCTGTTTGTAGCCCTGCCTGGTAGCATCGACGATGGACATCGCTATGTGGGAGACGCGATCTCGCGGGGAGCCACGGCACTGCTTGTGCAGCATGCAGTGGGAGAGTGCAAGCTGCCGACCTGCATCGTATCGGATGTGCAAGCAGCCTACGGCAAGATTTGTCAGACGTTGGCGGGCAACCCGGCCAAAAAGCTAAAAATGATTGGCCTGACAGGCACCAACGGAAAAACAACGACGAGCCTGTTAGTTGCCAGCATCCTGAATGCCGCCGGTATGTCGGCAGGGCTGATCGGAACCTTGGGCAATTTCGACGGTGCTGAGTTTGGTCCGGCCAAACTTACGACCCCGACAGCCCCCGAACTTGCCCAATGGCTGGCACGCATGTGCGCCAACGGTTGCACGCATGCGGTTGTCGAGATATCGAGTCATGCGATCAGCCAATCACGTGCTGCCGGAATCAACTTTGACGTCGTGGGGATCTCGAACGTACGGCACGATCATCTCGATTACCACGGAACGCTGGCCGAGTATCGCCGCACAAAGCGACGGGCGTTGGACTCCCTGGCGCCCGAAGGGGTCGCCGTATTGAACGCGGATGACCCCGTCTGTGCAGAGTTTCTTAGTGAACTGAGTAGCCCTGCACTGAGTATCGGCATCGACGCTCCCTGCGAGATATCAGCCTTGCCGGTCGAGCAATTCATCAGCGAACAAACGTTCCTCCTCTCGGCGGGTGACGAAACGGTTCCCGTCCGCACGCAGTTAATCGGCCGTCACAATATCTACAACTGCCTGATGGCGGCCGCCACGGGGGTTACCTACGGAATCGACCTGGCGACGATCGCCTATGGAATCGAAAAGCTGGACAAAGTTCCAGGCCGGCTAGAGCGAATCGAATGTGGTCAGCCGTTTTCGGTATTCGTCGACTACGCTCACACGGCCGAGGCGTTGGCTGTCACGCTCGACACACTTCGCCTATTGGTTTCCGGACGGCTCACTTGCGTCTTCGGGGCCGGTGGCGATCGTGACCGGCAAAAACGACCAAAAATGGGAGGGGTTGTCGAAAATCGCGCGGATATTGCTTATCTGACGAACGACAACCCGCGGAACGAAGACCCCAAGCTTATCGCCCGAGAGGTGCTCGCTGGATTCATCAATCCCTCGAAAGCGCACGTTGTGCTCGACCGCGCGGAGGCAATCGCCAGGGCCTTGGACGGTGCGCAAGAGGGCGACTGTGTGCTCATCGCCGGCAAGGGGCACGAAGACTACCAAGTCGTTGGCGACAAGCGACTCTATTTCGACGATCGGGCCTTCGCCCGTGAGTGGCTCTACGAACAGTGCTCGGGAACAGATTTTTCCCGGGCGGCATGAATGCGTGTCACCCTCAGGTGGCGAAATTTAATCCAACAGTAAACCAATCGCACGAAGATCATGAACTGGTTGAACCTCGAAAAACTACTTGCCGCGACACACGGCCGCCTGCGTTGCAGTTCGGCGGGCACAAGTTCCGTTGAAGCGCCGAAGCAGCCGCTGCGCATCGTCACACATTCTCAAGAGGTGCGCGAGGGCGATCTGTTCTGGGCGCTCTCAGGCCAGAATCATCATGGGGCCGACTTCGCCGATGAGGCGTATCGGCGTGGTGCCGTGGGTGTGGTCGCTTCCAAGGGACAGGTCGATCCGCCAAGTGGACGCTGGGTGATCGACGTTGATGATACGTTGACGGCACTACACCAATTGGCCAGCTACAGAAGGAAGCAATTCACCGGACACGTCATCGCCGTCACGGGAAGCGTGGGCAAGACAACTACCCGGGAGATGATTCATGCCGTGCTCTCAGAAAAGCTGCGCGGCAGCGCTAGTCCGCACAACTACAACAATCACGTCGGGCTGCCACTGAGCCTGTTTCAAGTGGACGACGACCACGACTATGCAGTGCTCGAACTTGGTGCCAGTGCCCCCGGGGAAATTAAGCTGCTTGCCGCGTTGTGTTCTCCACAGGTTGCCGTCATTACGGCGACCGGCGATGCCCATTTGGGTGGATTTCGATCGCGAGAGTCGATCATCCAATCGAAGCTGGAGCTTGTCGAATCGCTCGACGACGACGGTTGGGCAGTGCTCGGCGGAGACCGCTTGCTGCGTTCGAAAGCTGCCGCGGTGTTCCAGGGTCGCACCACGTGTGTAGGGCGACACATCGAAAGCGATCTCTCTCCGGGCAACGTTTCGCATCAAGATGGACGCTTGTCCTTCGATTTGGACGGAACCCGGTTTGAAGTCCACGTTTGGGGGAGGCACCATTTGCCAGGCGCGCTGATAGCAGTGGCCATCGGACGTCATTTCGGTCTGACCGATGCAGAGATTGCAGCGGGTCTACGTCGCTTCGAGCCTCTGCCGGGACGCTGCCACGTTCGCCAAGTCGACGGAATCAAGGTGATTGACGATTCTTACAATGCCAGCCCTCAGGCAATGCAAGCCGCGCTGGAATTGCTTGGCCAGCTTGCGACGCCATCGCGTCGCGTCGCGGTGCTGGGCGATATGTCTGAATTGGGGACAGACTCCGCTCACTTGCATCGTTGCGCCGGGCGTGATGTCGTCACGCGAGGGACGGCCGATTTCTTGCTGGTTTGTGGCCAACACAGTCGCGACTACGCTGCCGGCGCCGTGGCGGCGGGGATGCCCGAGGATTCCTTTGCGATCGAAGCTGATGCTCAAGCAGCCGCCACCACCCTTGCCAGCACGGTTCGTCCCGGTGATGTCGTCTTGATCAAGGGATCGCGAGCAGCCGGGATGGAATGCATTGTCGAGGCGTTGAGCAAACGCGAGGGGGTCAAGGTCGCTGCGACCACCGTGACGCCCGACCCTGCATCGATACCAAGTACCACGCTTTCGTGGGAGACAACAAACATCACGTAACCGAACATTAAAAGTTCCGTCGTCCGTGTCGATCTGTGCGGGAATTCGACACGACCCGCCCTCCTGGGTTGGAGCAACAAGCTTGCTGAAACTTGCGGTCTCTGGGTCGACCGCTTCGGCAACCGCTTCGCGATGGAGCTTACGACTGACCGCCGGGGTGGTGAACAACTGCCCCGGCGGCTCAGGGAACACGAACCGCGGGCAGGTGACGCATCGCCTGTCCGCGGTTCCTTTTACGGCAACCCTCAGATGCTTCTCTGGATTCTAGAACATTTTGCGAACCTCGAATCGGCAACCGTGTTGGTGCGGTGTACTTTTCGGGCCGCCGGAGCAGCAGCAGTCGGCTTCTTGCTGACGGTCTTGCTTGGTCCTCGATGGATCGCTTGGTTGCGGCAACGATTTCGCGAGCCGCTGGATACTCGCTCGCCACGACTCGCCAAACTGCATCAAACCAAACAGCAGACGCCCACCATGGGAGGTCTGTTCATCGTCGGCGGATTGCTGCTGAGTTCGCTGGTGTGGGCCGATTTGCGAAACCCCTATGTGGCCGTGACACTAGCCACGGTCGCCGCATTGGGCATTCTGGGAGCAGTCGACGATCTGACGAAGCTCGCCCGCGGTGGCCCGGGGTTGGCAGCGCGAGCGAAGCTGGCATTTCAGACAATCATTGCGCTCGCTGCCGGCTTGTGGTTGTATCAAATTCATCAGGCGGTTCCCGACGGATTGATGCTGCAATTGCCCATCGTCGGTGCGATTGGCGACTTGGGCTTTTGGTATGTACCCCTGGCCATCGTCTTCATCGTCGGTTTCGCCAATGCGGTCAACTTAACAGACGGTCTCGACGGGCTGGCCGCCGGGTGTACGTTGCTATCGCTAATGACGATGGCGGTCGCCGCCTACTTTGGGGGACAGCTCGTTATTTCGTCCCATGCGTTTGTTCCCGGCGTCCATCATTCGGGAGAAATGCTCGTTATCGCCGCGGCTGCTATCGGTGGTGTGCTGGGGTTCTTGTGGTTCAATTGTTATCCCGCGCATGTCTTTATGGGCGATACGGGCTCGCAACCACTTGGCGGGCTATTGGCCATGATGGCGTTGTGTACACGCCACGAACTGCTGTTGTTAGTCGCCGGCGGTGTGTTCGTTGTGGAAGCCGGCAGCGTCGTGCTTCAGGTTGGGTCGTTTCGGTTGCGTAAGAAACGCGTGTTGCGATGCGCGCCGCTTCATCACCATTTTCAATTCGGTGGATGGTCTGAAACGCAAATTGTCGTGCGTTTTTGGATCGCCGCCGCAGTCTGCGCGTCACTAGGGCTGGCCACATTAGGGTATTCCGACAATGCACAATCCCACTCGCTCTCGAATCCCACCCCGGCTGATTTAACGCACATACAAGAAATGGTGCTGGCGAACGAATTGCCTTTTGCATCGCCGATGATCCTTATGCGTGGCGAACCCGATCTGTCTTCTGGCCCTCTCTACTAGCAGGGGGGCACGTTCCCCCGAAATTTTCTCCAAAACCCGAATCCGCGATGTGGCGTGAATGGGCTGAGTAGATCCATCACGACTTCGCCGAGAGAAGAACACGATAATCATGCAAACCTTACTCGACCGGCCTCAATTCGATCCACGAAGTTCGACGAACCGTCCGCACTTTGTCTTGAGTGGAGGCACCACCGGGGGGCACCTGTTTCCAGGTCTCGCCGTCGTCGAGCAACTGCGCCATCTCTGGCCGCGGGCAACCTACACCTTCGTAGGAGCAGGCAAGCCGCTCGATCTGCAATGGGTCGCGGCGGCCAACTGCGAGTACCTACCGGTTCAATGCCAGCCCGTTTCCAAAGCCCCGGTCAAGGCGTTGCGTTTCCTCTCGAATCAATGGGCAGGCTACCGAGACTCGCTGCGATTCTTGCGCGAGCATTGCGTTTCGGTTGTTATTGGACTGGGAGGCTATTCCAGTGCCCCCATGGCCCGCGCTGCGATCACGGAGCATGTGCCCCTGGTGCTGCTTGAGCAGAACGCCGTGCCGGGTCGCGTAACGCGGTGGTTGTCATCGTCGGCCCAACTTGTGTGTACGGCATTCGGCGAGGCGCGCCCCCTTCTGAAGGTAAGCGGTCCGCTGCGCGTGACTGGCAATCCGGTGAGACAACGGTTTCTGGACGAATACGAGGATCTTGAATTCACCGAGAACGGTACAGCACCGCGCGTCTTGGTGCTTGGCGGAAGTCAGGGTGCCACGCCGCTCAACCATTTTGTGCCTCGCGCGCTCTATAAGGCCGGTGCCAACCGCCAAAAGTGGCGCATCATACATCAAGCAGGTGAACAAGCTGCCGAGACCGAGGCCTTGTATCACAAGCTTGGGCTCGAAGCGACGGTTTCGCCGTTTATCAACTCCATTCAGCGCGTGATGGCGAATTCCGATTTTGTCATTTCACGTGCTGGCGGAACAACGTTGGCTGAACTGGCGATGACCGCGACGCCCGCCATTCTGGTTCCGTTCTCGCACGCCCGCGACAACCACCAGTGGCACAATGCCGAGGTCTTTCGAGCCGCGGGTGCCGCAAGAGTTGTTGAGGAGCATATCGACGCCCAACGGCTCGACAACGTCTTGGCTGCTGAGTTGACCGATATGGTGAAGCTTGATCAGCGGCGACACACAATGGCGGAAGCGATG
Organism: uncultured Planctomycetaceae bacterium; assembly: GCA_964576465.1. GTDB lineage: Bacteria > Planctomycetota > Planctomycetia > Pirellulales > JAEUIK01 > CAZNXE01. Next base: position 5,851 of record CAZNXE010000114.1, on the reverse strand, counting down.
CACCATTTGGCGCGACCCCACGCCGCGCAACATGTGGCCACAATGATCAGCGAGATCGTCCATGCCTCGCAAAGTCGCCTGGCGGGCTAGTCTCTCGTCACGACTAGAGTTTGCCGGGGCCAGTGCTCGCATGCCGCACCTATTTCAACTCTGGCACGGCCAGTGGCGCTCATCCTACTAGTTCTCGTCTTCTCGCCCATTGATGACCGAAGTCCATATTCTTCAATTACTTCGGCCCTGTTCACTGTCGAGATTCACGGATTGTTTTTCAGATTCTTCCCATTTTTTCATTTATTCCGTACGAATCGAGGGCATTGCGGCAGTTTGTAATTGGTAGTGCGCATCGTGGAGTATTCGGACCGCGCCGACAATTTAGATCGAGTCGAAGACTATGCAAACGCCGAAACAGAAGGGCGACACCAGTCACACGGAGCAATTCGTGCGTCTCTTCGCGGATAACGAGCAGCAGATTTTCAAGTACATCTTCGCTCTATTACCAAGCCCCGAGGATGCCCGCGACGTGTTTCAGAACACCTCGGTCGTTCTGTGGAGAAAGTTCGACCAATTCGAGCCTGGATCTCGCTTCGTTGCCTGGGCATGTCAGATCGCCCGATACGAAGTGCTCGATTTCCGTAAACAGCAATCACGCGACCGTATCCGCCTGTTGGTAGACGACGGGCTCTTTGAGCAGATTGCCGAGGAGCGGATTTCACAAACGGCCGTTCCTGTTGATCGACAACGGGCGCTCATCGATTGCTTGGCAAAGCTTGACCAGCGCGACCGTGAACTGATTCAACGCCGTTACGGCGGCACGGAAACGATCAAACAATTGTCGGAAGATTGGGGACGTCCGACGAACACGCTTTACAACGCGCTGCAGCGCGTTCGGCGAACGCTCTTGCAGTGCGTTCGCCACAATCTCACGGAAGGAACGGTATGAGCACACAAGGAAGCGACTACTCACAACTGTACCGGCTCTTGGCTGCTCTCTGCGACGAGACCATCACCGATTCGCAGGCATCCGAGCTAGACGACTGGCTTGCGCGCGACAACGAGGCTCGTCGACACTACGTGGAATATCTCGATCTACACTGCGATCTTCAATGGGTTAGCGGTAGCCGCCAACCGAGTGAACAATTGTTTCCTCGGGAGTCGAAGCAGGCCGATACGCAGTCGTCTTCACGCTTACCACTGTTTGGCTTTCTAGATAACGTTTTACCAAACAACTCTTGGATCAAACCGATGGGGTTGTTGGCGCTTGGCCTGATTGTTGTTTCCACGAGTGTATGGCTCGGATCGAAACTCACTCCACGTGCAGATGTAGCGAGGCCTATCTCCTCGGTCGAGAAATTGCACACGGCGGATAGTTTCATCGCCACACTCACTGCCGCCCCGGGCTGCCGTTGGGACAGCAGTTCAGTGCCAACCGAGGCCGGCTCTCGCTTAGCCGCCGGGCGGTTGCGGCTCGTTGAAGGCGACGCCCTGATCACGTTCGACTGTGGCGCGCGTCTTTTGCTCACAGGGCCATCCGTTTTTGAATTGCAGTCGGCCAGGCAAGCACGCTTGCTTGCCGGGCAATTGCTCGCGCATGTGCCAGAGCCCGCGATTGGGTTTACCGTGCTTACCGCCGCGGGCAAAGTGATTGATCTCGGCACGGAGTTTGGCTTGGTTGCCGATGGTTCCGGCGCGAGTGAAGTCCACGTCTTCGACGGCGCCGTGGAAATCTACGGCCAGACGGCCGCCAAACAGTTGCTCACCGCCGGTGAAGCCCGCCGCATTGATTCGATCGCCTCCACTGCTTGGCAGGGCATTGAGTTGAACACCGACCGTTTTCTTGGCAGCGGCCTCACCGCCATGCTCCAAGGCACCGTGGCCGAACCTCGTACGATTGTCGACGATTTTAACGACGATCATCTCGACACGAACAAATGGAGGGTCGTGACCGATGGCATCCCACAGGGCGGCGCAGCGGTTCGTGAGCAAGGTGGCCGCATCGAGTTGATCAATCGAGGGCATCTCGTTACCCGGGCAAAGTTTGATCCAAGGGTGGAGGGTCCGCTACGAATTCGGGGGCGATGGACATTCAAGTCGCCGAAGGACTATCTGCAAATCCTTACCCGCAGCAACGGCATACCGTCCGGATCCCATGGAGAAACAGGGGAAGGCATTGGTTTCTCCTTGTTTGCCCTTCCGTCGGGATTCGAATATGTGGCGTTAATCAAAGAAAGATCCGGGGGACGAAATGTGGTGTTAACGCTTGCCGACTACTTGGCACGCACCAACAAGAACAACACGGTCGAATTCGAGATTATCGATGACGGGAAACAACTGACGTTCAAGGTGTGGGAACCCCAGAACAAAGATTCCGCCTTGACTATTTCTTGTATTAGCAGGCTGGACTTCGCCGAGGACTTTGTCGTGTTTCACAACCGCGAACGGTTGCCAGCCAATCCGGTCGAGCAGTTACCGCATTTCGACAACGTTTCGTACCTAGACGATGTGATCATCGAGACGGGCTACCGACAGGCAATTGATTTAAGCACGGTGGGAGAGGGACACTAGTGCGGTCCAATGCCCTGATTACCCTCTTCTTCATTTGGTACTGCACCTATGCACAATACCTCACTCTTGAAAAGGAAACTGTCTAATGAAGACTACCGCAACGATAGTGTTCGTATCACTGGCGCTCTCATGCGCGTCGGCTGCATATGCCGACCCTTTTGGCACCGGGGCCAATCTTTTCGACATCGAGTTTGTCACGATCGGCGATCCGGGTAACGCTGACGACACCACGGGCAGCCCAAACCCTGTCGGATCGGTGGCTGAGACGTATCGCATCGGCAAATTTGAAATATCGGAAGACATGATCAACAAGGCGAACGCGGAGAGCGCCGCCACCTCCGATCCGCTGAATATCACGCACAATGGGCGAGGCGCGGACAAGCCGGCAACCGGGATGAGTTGGTTCGAGGCAGCGCAATTCGTCAACTGGCTCAACACGAGCACCGGCAGTACGCCGGCCTACAAGTTCGATAGCGGAGGCAACTTCCAGCTATGGCAAGTGGGTGACCCGGGCTACGACGCGGCGAACCTTTACCGCAACACCCTGGCGACGTACTTCTTGCCTAGTGTCGACGAGTGGTACAAGGCGGCGTACTACGATCCAAACAGCGGCACCTACAACAACTTCGCAACGGGTAGCAACACAGCACCTTCGGCAGTGGCCAGTGGCACGGCGGCCGGTTCAGCCGTGTACAACGGACAGGCGGGTCCAGCAGACGTCACGCTCGCAGGCGGACTAAGTCCTTACGGAACAATGGGCCAGGACGGGAATGCTTGGGAGTGGGAAGAGACCCAATTTGATCTGACGAACGACTCGATTTCGCCAGGGGGTGGGCGTGGTTTTCGCGGAGGTTCGTGGGGCGTTAACTCCAGCTTCTTGGGCGCGCCGAACCGCTTCAATGCCAACGCAAACAATGCGGGCAGCGGCAACGGTTTTCGAGTTGCGAGCGTCCCTGAGCCAAGTTCGCTGCTCTTGGGAACGCTGGCCGCGGTGGGGCTCTTACTGCTTCGGAAGAGGGTTCGTTAACTCGGTCCTCGGAACGAACATAGGCAGAGCATGCCGGGTTGGCCGATGGGCGATTGGGCTTGTTGCTGTTTCACAGTAATCAACCAAGGAGAGCGCTTGTGAGATCTTCCAGGTCACAATTCATCCTGGCGGCGGGGCTCATGCTATTGCTGGCGGGCCGCGATGCCGGCCCGGCAGCAGCGCAGGCCGTGGATGTAACTCAGGACGTCACCTTCGCGGGACCGATGCAAAACTTCGGTTTGACCATCAACAGCAATGGCACCTTGACGGTCAGCGGCAACGCACGGGTGCATCACATCATCAGCATCCCGCTCTTGCCCGATATTCACACTCACACCGACATCGCCATTGTCCCGCAGACGTTTCCGATGTCGCTCATTCCCTCGACGGTAAATCTCTCTTCAAATCCCTTCGGCAGCGCGACGGTCGGTTACAACGACGCGGATCTCTCCGGCGCGACCCTTTCCGACTTCAACGTCGATTTCCGAAACGGTGCCACCTGGAACTTTGGGCTGAATACGATTGTGATTCAGGCTGACGTGAATCCGCCGGACTTGTTTCCTGACTTTGGCGCGGATATCACGCTCTCGACCAACCTGTCGATCGACGCGTTCAACTTTATCGGCAATGGGCCCGCGACTGTATTCCCTTCCAGTGGATCGTTCCCCACGGTACAGCAACTTGCCGTGCAAAACGGAACGCTCAATGCGTCGATATCCGGCGGCGTCACCGGAAACGTCGACATGGGATCCTTTGGCAACAATAGCCTCGGGCAAATCGCTTCGATCAATTCTTCGACGACCGATAACGACTTCGACATGCCCAGTGTAATGACGCTTGCCGCGCTGAATGGTCCGCCAGCCACTCAAGTGACAACAAATCTGGCTCTCGGCCTCCCGTTCTCACTCGACCTGCCGTACAACGTCAACGACACGATTGTCCAGAACGATCCACACAGCAACGGATCGCTAGACATCAATCTTTCCTACAGCCTACAAGGAAATTTTACCGTAAGTAACTTGAGTTTCGACTTGAATGCCAGCAACGCACCTCCGGCTAACCCCGGCATCTATGGCACCGACGCTTTCGGCAGCGGGGCCAATGCGTTCGGAATCGAGTTTGCGACGATCGGCAACCCGGGTAACGCCGACGACACCACGGGCAACCCGAACCCAGTCGGATCAGTGGCCGAAACGTATCGCATCGCCAAGTTTGAAATCTCGGAAGACATGATCAACAAAGCGAACGCAGAGAGCGCCGGCTCCGCCAATCCGCTGAATATCACACACAACGGGCGCGGCGCGGACAAGCCGGCAACCGGGATCAGTTGGTTCGAGGCGGCACAATTCGTCAATTGGCTCAACACGAGCACCGGCAGCACGCCGGCTTACAAGTTCGACGGCAATGGTAACTTTCAGCTATGGCAGGTGGGCGACGCGGGTTACGATCCGGCGAATTTTTACCGCAACTCCCTGGCGAAATATTTTCTGCCAAGTGTCGACGAGTGGTACAAGGCGGCCTATTACGACCCGATCAGCGGCACCTACAACAACTTCGCAACAGGAAGCGACACGGTACCCGCAGCAGTGGCCAGTAGCATGGCGGACTTTACAACCGTGTTCAACGGACAGGCGGGTCCCGCGGACGTCACGCTCGCCGGCGGGCTCAGTCCTTACGGAACCGTGGGCCAGGACGGGAATGCTTGGGAATGGGAAGAAACTCAATTCGATCTAACGAACGACAGTATCGCGCCGGGGGGGGGCCGTGGTTTTCGCGGCGGGGCGTGGGGCGTCAACTCCAGCTTCATGGGCGCGGCGAACCGTTTCAATGCCAACGCAAATAATTCAGGTGCCGGCAACGGTTTTCGTGTCGCGAGCGTCCCTGAGCCAAGTTCACTGGTCTTGGGAGTGTTGGCTGCCGTGGGCCTGCTGCTATGGAGAGTGTCGAGAAAATCATGGCGGGCCCGTGCTGAGGCTTGATGTAACCTTCTAAAGCTGATGGCACTGGAGACGAAAGAAACGCTCTGTGAAGCAAATAACCACGGAAGGCGAGATCGGGCAGTATGGGCACGGATTCGCCCTCGCTGCGTAGGCCTTGTTGCTCGGGTGTTTTATTAGCGGCACTCCTGGAGCAGCGGGCCTACCGGCGCGCATGCCCAACAGGTTCTACGATGAAGCTGAGGTAGGCCACGGACTACCATCTCTATTCAACAGACTTGTCTTCTGGAGGATTCAAGCAACGGTGCTATAGCACTGCATGGAT
>CAZNXE010000113.1:0-16233 GCA_964576465.1 uncultured Planctomycetaceae bacterium | reverse complement strand
TTTGGCCGCGCGGCAATGTGCGGCGTGCTGTCACTGGCTGTGGTATTGATGTGCCCGCATCGCTCCCACGCACTCTCGCCCGAAAGCCCTGAGGTTGTCGCATCGATCACGCGGGGACTTCAATTTCTCGAAAGCAATTCAGATAGTCGCCCCGGAGCGAAGGCACTCATTGCGCTGGCGTTCATTAAGAACGGGCAAACAGAGCATCCGCGGGTTGCGGAGGCGGTTGAGAGTGTTCGAGGAACGATCAAGTCGGGTTACTCGGAAGATGTCTACACCAACGGGTTGTCGATCATCTTTCTCATCACGCTCGACCCCGTGAAATATCGAGCTGAGATCGACCAACTGATGGGCTTTATGCTGGCTCGACAGAAGCCGCACGGGGGTTGGGGCTACGACGGTCGGAAAACCGGCGACACCTCGATGACTCAATACGCGGCGCTCAGTATGTGGGAGGCAGGCGCCGTGGGAATCAAAACCCCCATCGAGCCATGGGAACGGCTCTGCAATTGGCTTCTGCGCACACAGGATCCTTCGGGCGCGTATGGATACCAGGGACGGGACAGGGGGGACTTTCAGCGCACAAAACAGACTAGCGTCCGGCACAGCATGGCTGCCGCGGGGCTGGGCAGCCTCTACGTTTGCCAAGACCATCTAGGGCTTGTCGGCGCCGCTCAGAACGATCCGACGGTGCCTTCCGCGCTCCAGGTAGTCAAGGACAAAGAAACGGGCAAACGTCGCCTTACGAACAAGATTGATCTTGGGCTGTTGCGAGCTGCTGCCAGCGATGGCGCAAAGTGGTTCGAGGCGAATCATCAGATGGATGCCACGCCCTACACGCATTACTATCTGTATGCCTACGAACGGTATCGCTCGTTTCGAGAAGTTGCGGAGAACGCAGTTTCTCTCGAACCCGATTGGTACAACGAAGGCGCAAAGATTTTGCTGGATACGCAGAAACCAAGTAATGGAAGCTGGAGCAGTTCTAGCCAAACACGACCCACCTGTGACACTGCGTTCGCCGTGTTGTTCCTGCTGCGATCGACAAAGAAAAGCCTCAAGCACGCGGGTCGATTTGGCGCGGGAACACTTGTCGGCGGGCGTGGATTGCCGACAGGAAATGGGCCCATTCAGATGCGCGGCGGCAAAGTCATCGCGAAACCGCTCGTGGGGCCCGCGGAAGATTTGCTGAAGCTGATCGAAAATCCAAGCGGTCCAGATCATGACCAAGCAGTGCAAGGGTTTGAAGACCTTGCCCGCCGGGGCGATGAGGCCATGCTGAACAAACATGCCGCGCGTCTGAAGGAGCTTGCGGCTACCGGGGACGCCGACGCAAGACGCGCCGCGGTCGTTGCCTTGGGGCGCACGGGCAATCTGGACAATATCCCGATTCTGATTTACGCGCTGACCGATCCCGACGAACGTGTGTTTTTGGCGGCACGCGACGCGCTGCGTTTCATCAGCCGTCGATTCGACGTCTTCGAGTCCGAGGGAGTTCTCAGGCCCGATCGACTAAGAGCAGAGGTCGAGCGTTGGAAACAGTGGTATCGCCGCATTCGACCAGACACCGTGTTTGCAGACCAGAACTAAAATCACAACGGGCAAGTAAGATGGCCACAGTGCCACCCAAGGGCCGGAAAACAAGCAAACCGATCGTGATCGGCGAGATGAAGGTCTCGCTGTACGATCGCGTTGCCGGCATACTTGTCTCGCTGCTCATCTTCTTTGGCATCGCCGTCACCTTTTTATTCGTTGTCTGGATTACGAACCAAGTCTTCGCTCGGCAGGAAGCGGTTCCTGTGGTGCTCCAAGACGTTGGCGGCGGGTCGATGGATGGAATCGCCGGTGAGAGCATCGAAATTGAGTCGCCCAACCAAGACGAAATCGCGGAAGAAACCGACTTGGAAGACGAGCCGGAACTACAGGAAACGTTGGCCATGGTGATGGATACGATTGCCACCCGGCAAGCCGATCTTGCCGATCCAGCGCTAACCGATGAGATCGCCTCCAGCCGCAGCGGTGCATCAAGCGGAGATGGCCGCGCGCCCGGTTTAGGCTACGGCGAAGGGACACCCGGTATCCCCCGTGCGCAGCGGTGGGAAATCCGTTTCGCCGAAGGAGCGACGCTGAGTGAATACGCGGCACAACTCGACCAGTTTGGCATCGAACTGGCGGTCATCGGGGCGACGAGTACCGTCTCCTACGCGAGTAACCTTTCGGCCAACAAGCCGACCCAACGAACGGGTCCTGGCGAGCAAGAGCAGCGTCTTTACATGTCGTGGCAAAGTGGATCGTCGAAAGCCGCGGACAAAGCATTACTGCGCCGCGCCGGCATCCAAACCGAAGGTCGGCTTCTCGTGCAATTCTACCCTCCAGAAACTGAGAATCGCCTGGTTGCTTTGGAGCAGGCATTTGCGAATCGCGAACAGAGTGAGATTCGCAAGACCATCTTCGGCATCCGAAAGGCCGGCGGTGCATTTGAGTTCTATGTAATCGACCAGAAGTATCTTTAAGACATATCTTGCCCCCGGACGACGGGCGGCAGTGAAGGGAAAGAGAGACCAGCGAATATGGATATCAGTGTTGTGATTGATTTTCTGGCAAAGGGGTGTTACGTCGCCCTTGGGAGCGTGGCATTGTGGGGTGCATTCTCGGTAATCGTCGTTTGGCGGCGCGTGTCTCAGAGTCGCTTTCGCAACGAAGAGACCCAGGAAGAGTTCCTTAGCCAACTTGACGAAGCCTTGCGTATCGGCGATTTCGATGCCGTTGTTGAATTGTGCGAGGGCGATTCTCGCGTGGTCCCGCAGTTGACCTTGCTCACCGTGTCCAAGCGATCGCTCGGTTACGCCAAGTTGCGAAGCTTTATCGTCGATCGCTATCAGCGTGACGTCCTGGGCGATCTCGAACATCGCTTGAGTTGGGTCTATACCGTGATCAAAAGCGCGCCCATGCTCGGTCTCTTCGGCACGGTGCTCGGCATGATGGGAGCATTCTCCAAGCTGGCCAGTGGCGACAAAAACGTCGATCCCACGATGTTGGCGGGCGACATTCAGGTCGCACTGATCACGACAGCCCTGGGACTGGCCATCGCGATTCCACTCACCTTGTGTACGACCAGTATTAATATCCGCATTCGCCAGCTTGAAGACCTCGTGGGCATTGGGTTGACGCGGTTGTTTGAAGGCATGCGGCCTTTGTTACAAGATTCCTCCGAAGCAAAGTCGTAGATCATGCCAACGGTTGACTCGATCCTCACTGACACGCCTGCCGATGATGGCGGTCCGATTCTCCAGCGGCGCGCGATTCGCGAAGAGGCGGAATTGGACATCACGCCGATGATCGACGTGACGTTCCTGCTGCTGATCTTTTTTATCGTGGCCTCGGTACCCGATGCGAATACGGCGGTCGAGCTACCTCCGGCCCGTTATGGATCGGCGGTCAGCAAGAACAGCTCATTCACCATCACCTTGGCCGACCAAGGGAACAAGGTGATTGATGTTTACTTGGCTGAAGGCAAAGTTGGCGATCCGCTGCCCAGGGAAGAGGACGCCCAAACCGAAGCCATTCGCGAGGCTGTCAGCTCGGCAGTGCAACAAGGGAAAAGCAGTGTCATCATCAAGGCCGATCGAGGTATCGCCTACCACGATGTCTCACGTGTGGCGGCGGCAGTCGGGCTTGTGGATGGCGTCTCTCTACATTTTGCGGTTCTCGAAACGGAGTAACACCGCGTGACGATTCGATTCCTGTGTGACAAATGCCAAAAGCGGCTCAAAGTAGCTGACCGCTTTTCAGGCGTTGCCGTGAAGTGCCCCAAGTGTCGGCACCCGCTGGTGATTCCGGAACCGAAAAAAAGGAAACTGCGGCAAGAGACGGACGATGACTCGCTGCCAGATCGTATTATGGTTCGGCGAAAAAATGCCGAGCCTGAAGAGTTGATGGATATGACGCCGATGGTCGACGTCGTCTTTCTATTACTGATTTTCTTCATGGTCACCGCGGCCTTCGCGCTACAAAAATCGATTGAAGTTCCCCCGCCCGACATATCGGACAGTGTCTCACAAACACGAACGATCGAAGACCTTGAGGAAGACGACGACTTTGTCATCATCCGAATCGATGGCGACAACACCATTTGGGTCGACGGATCCGAGGCGCCCAGCCAACAGGAAATGTTGTCGATGCTTCGACGGGCACGAGAGGGCGAAGGTTCGGGCCGTGGGCCGAGTAGCCTGCTGGTGACCGCGGACCCCGATGCTCGCTATGAATTGGTTATCATGGCGTTGGACGCCGGAACCGCGGTCGGCATGGACAGCGTGCGGCTTGGCAACTCCAGTGAAGACTCTCTTTGACCCTTTGGCGAAACAATGTGAATCAGGAATTGAGAATGGCCGTCAGAGTGGTCAATGAAAGTAAGAACAGCAAACAACGGTGATACGACGCTTCACAACTGCCGGCCTACAGGGCGGTGTAAGGCGAGCGGCGAATGAGAATATACCAAGGGGATGCGTGAGCGAGGGACCAACCGGTAATGCCCTGCGTTCCCTCGCTTACGCGTCGGGTTAGGATTGGTACGTTCTTATCTGCCGCACGCCTAAGCGAGCATTTCACAAAATAAAACGCATGACACGCGATTTTGTCGAGGACTGTGATCGAGGCTATGCCAACTATTCCCACCCATCAATTTCTTGATTTGCTCGGGCAGAGCCATCTGCTAACGGTCAAGCAGGTTGCCAAATTGCGCCGCCGCATCGAAGAGGCTGGCAAGCCAGTCGATGCGCTAAGGGTCGCGAAGCAACTGGTTTCCAAGGGGCTGATTACCGCATGGCAAGCACGACAGTTGCTTGCGGGACGAAATCGATTCTTCCTCGGGCGGTACAAACTCCTCGATCGCCTTGGCAAGGGAGGCATGGGCGTCGTATTTCGGGCACAGCATGCGGTGATGGACCGCACGGTCGCGCTCAAGGTTATGTCGCCTCATCTGCTGACACGTTCAAACGCCGTGTCGCGTTTCAGTCGCGAGGTTAAGGCCGCGGCTGCCTTGAATCATCACAATATCATCACCGCCTTCGATGCCGATTGTGTTGGCAATACGCACTTCCTGGTCATGGAATGCGTCGAAGGCCGTGACTTGAATAGCTGGCTACGGGCCAAAGGTCCGTTTCCGATTTCGGCCGCATGCGAGTGTGGCATGCAAACCGCCACGGGCCTTGCCCATGCCAACCGGCAGGGAATGGTGCATCGCGATATCAAGCCCGTCAACTTGTTGATGACCTGGGACTCGGAGCACGAGCTCCCCGTGGTCAAGATTTTGGACATGGGCCTGGCTCGCTTCGCCAGCGAGAGCCAAGAAGACGGCACGCTAACACGCGCGGGTCAGATGTTTGGTACGCCCGACTACATTGCCCCAGAGGCTGCCAAGAGCTTCAAAGACGCTGACATCCGCGCCGACATTTTCAGCCTCGGTTGCACGGTGTTCAAAATGCTGACCGGCCGCTTGCCATTTGGCGGCGATAACACGATAGAAAAGCTTCTGGCACGAGCCCAGTCAGACGCACCCAGCGCGAGCAGCATTCGCTCGAACATTCCGCCAGAGCTGGACGCCGTGGTCGCCAAGATGTTGGCTCGCGATCTTGACGATCGCTATCAAACGCCCGCCGAAGTCATCAAGGCGCTTCAGCCGTTCTGCCTCGACGCGACCAATGACAAAGAGGGGCTCGCGTTCTTCGCCAGCCCGTTAGACATTGAGGATGACTCCTTTGCTAAGGTCGAACCAGATGCCGACACCAGCTTGGAGTTGTTCTTCCGCGATTTCAGCATTTCACCACTACGTGACGAAGGGTCAGCTGTTGACGATAGTCTCGCTGTCGATGACTCACCACCTCACCAAGACAAGAACGAAGTGCTGGGATTGGCTCCCCTGGACGACGAACAACCTCAGTTGGCCAAAATTTCCACGGAAGATGAACCTCCAGAGGCCGCCATTGCCGATCCCGAGGAACGAAAACGCAAGTCGAAACGGGCAAAGCGTGACGATGCCAAAGCAAAAAAATCGAAGGCGAAGGTCGCAGTGATCGAACCCGAGGTCGCCGAAGTTGTCCCGGTTGACGCGGACGGCGAGGGAGCGCTCGGCGATTACCTTTCCGACGACGCGATGTTAGTCGACAGCGACCCACTTGAGGAGACGGCCAAAATTGGTACCTCGGGGCTCTCAATCGCAAAGCGCCTCCGCCCGCAGTGGGACTCGCCTCTCATGCTCGTCGGTGGCGGCGCGTTGTTGCTGATGGTCGTCGTTGTCGGGGCGCTCTGGTTTGTTGTGGGCCGTCAAACGGGTGACGAGGCGTTTCGGCTTGCCGAGGAAGACTATCAAAGCGGTTCCTACACCCAAGCAATCAGTAAGTTCTCGACCTACGTTGAGAATTACCCCAGCCATAGCAAGGTCAGTCTTTCCGTGGCACGCGTACATCGCGGGCTAGCGAAGATGCGATTGGCGATCGACGGCAGCCGCGATTGGCCGCGCAATCTGACGACGACCAAGGAAGTGCTCGCCGAGATTTCAAAAGAGGATGAGTTTTCGCAAGCCCGTAACGAACTTGCCGCGCTTCTTCCACGCTTGGCCGCCGGTTTGGCCAATTCGGCTCGTGAGCAGGGCAGCGAATCGCTTGTCGTACTAAGTCGTGAAGCGTTGGATCTGGTCAATAAATATGTTCCCAGTTCGCTGCGTCAGGCCAATCAACTCGAAGACATCGAGGCCACCCTGGCCCTCACGCGGCGCGAAATCGATCGCGGATCCTCGCTTGAGAAGGCGATTGCGGACATCGCTACCGCAATCGAGAGCGGGGACTCCAGTCAGGCGTATGAAGTGCGGCGGCAACTCCTCAAGTCGTATCCCAATTTGGAAGACGACGAATCGCTGATCGAAGCCGTGTTGGCTATTTCGGCCGCGCAGCAGGCAGCCGTTGCCCTGCAAACCGAGCAGCGACCATCGAGTGAAATCGAAGACGATTCTGGTGTGGAGTCGACGATCATTCTTTCACGCACCGTTGGCGACCCCGCGGTTGGTCTCAAGGGGCAAGTGTTTGGCGCGCTGGCCGATGGGTACGCCTTCGGGCTCGATGCCGAGACCGGTTCGCTCTTGTGGCGGCGGCATGTTGGCTTCGACATTCACCATCCACCGCTTGTGCTGCCGGGCGGTGACGCCCTGCTCCTCGAGTCCAACGGCACGGTGCTTTCACGAATCGATCCGCAAGGCACTCCCCGTTGGCATCACAAGTCTGATTCACCCTGCCTGTCCCAACCCTTGGTGCTTGGCGACCGCGTGCTGGTGCCGACTCTTGACGGTCTGATGATTGAAGTCGACTTGGCATCCGGCAGTTCAGCAAAGCAAATCAAGTTCCCTCAAAGTCTGGAAGTTAGTCCTGCCACCGATTCGCGTCACCAATGGTTGTATCAACTCGGGACGCACTCGAATCTCTATGTGGTCGACGCCAATGCCGGAGAGTGCGTCGAGGTTGTCTATCTGGGTCACGCGGCCGGCTCCATTCAAGTGCCCCCGGTGATCGCGGGACAATATGTCATCGTGGCGGAGAATCACGCGTTGAAGTCGTCGCGGTTGCGGCTGCTGCGAGCAGACGAGGATGGCCGCAATCTGAAGGAGCAACAGGTTGTCGAGCTTAAGGGACACGTGATGACACCGCCACTGGTCACCGGTCGGTCGCTCCATGTGTCGACTGATCGCGGCGCCTGGTACACGTTCGATATCGGTACGCCCGATCAGGCCGAACCTCTTACGAGTTCGGTCAAACTCACTGCCAGCGATGATGAACCGTTGATTCGCTACCCGTTGGTTCGCGATGGTGATTTGTGGCTCGCCGGTCGGAAACTGTCGCGTTTTGAAATCCGCGCCTCGCAGCAACGCTTAGTCGCTCAAGGAATTCGATACCCCGACAGCATCTTTCTCCAGCCGCTGATTGCCTCGGGCGACGTGTTATTTCATGTCCGCCGCCACGCCAACCGTCCTGGCGTCATTGCCGCCGCGATGCGGATAAACGACGCCGCTGCACTTTGGCAAACAGAACTCTCGGCTCCCCCCGCTACGTTGCCGGTTGTCGATGAGAATTCGGGGGCGGTATCGCTGCTGACGTCAACCGGTGCCGCCTATGAATTGCCCGTCGACATAAAACTAGAGCGAACGGTCATTCCGAAGCCGCAAGCCAACACGAAGATCGCACAGCCAAGAACATCGCCCAGCGAGACGTTGATCTTGGATGGCGGAACCCAAGTCTATCCGGTCGACGCATCTGGACGCCGCGTGTTGGTTCGAACCACGGCCGGGGGCAAGACCGCACTCAATTGGTTAACGCTTCCGGACATCGCAAGCGGGCCGCTGGTGACCTTTCAAGGCGGCATCGTTGTGCCGGGCGTCAAGGGCCAAGTGTTTGTGATTGATGCTCTGTCTGGGACCGAATTGATTCAGCCCTTCCAGCCAACCGTGAAAACCGACGTGGAATACCGTTGGCGCGCAGCCGTGAGTCCATCGGGTGACGATCTCCTGTTGGCCGATCAGGAAAAACTCTATCGCGTTGGAGTTCAACAAGAACCAACGCCTCACTTGGTCGCCGAGGCAACCTTCGATCTCTCCAAGGTGATCACCTCATCAATCGCCGCGCTAGAAACTTCCGCCTTCGCTGTCACCTCGGGCAACAAGCTGGTCTGTTGGAGAATGAACGACCTGGACATCGGCAATTCGTGGGACATTGGCGAAGGGATCCTCCTCGATCCGGTCCGTAGCAATGATCATGTCTTCGTGGTCGATGCGGAGAAGCAACTATGGTGTCTCAACGACGAGCAACAACTTCTCTGGAAAACAACACTCGAACATGGGCCGCCGATTGGGCCTCCCATTCGTGGATCCCAGGGCTTGGTGATTGCCACGCGGACGGGCGCGGTCGTGACACTCAATCCACAGACCGGCGAACAAGTGTCGATCGCCGAAAGCGGTCTTCCGGTGATCGGAGGGCCCGTCTTGTGGCGAGATCGCCTGCTACTCGTTGGAGACGACGGTTCGTTACACATCATTTCTCAACCGTAGATGCCGTGCGGTGAATCGCTATCACGCTTGTTTCGATCGTCACCATTGCCCAACGCCACCGCGTTGGAATGAAGTGATGCGCGCATGGAGAATCGGCATCATGTGCGCCGGGGTACTGTGCTTGGTTCACCACTCTCAGGCACAAGAGAACGCCGGAACCGATCGGCTCCTCGACCAGCGTCCGTTCGACCACATCTTACTGAACGATGCGGAAAAGACCGTGTTGAAAGTTGAGTTGCTGGATATCCCCGACCGTAAGGTTCCGCTCACTCCCAAGCCCACGGATCAAATCACCGTTCGGCTCTTCGACCAACCGGACGAAAAATACAAAGTTCGCTGGCGCGATATTGAGGAGATCACCCTCTTTGAGCAGATGTTGCTTGAAGAAGCCCGGCAGTTGATCGCCACTCAGGAATTCAACGCGGCGTTCGATTATTTGCTTCGTCTCAAGAAGCGGTATCCCCGCCTCGACGGTCTGGAAGACTCTCTACAAGAGTTTCTTTACGAAGAGGCACAAGAGTACCAGGCAAAGCAAGACTACGAACGAGCATTTGTTTTGCTGCTGCAACTGGAGAGCCGCAGCGCTCAGAATCCGAAGCTGCCGGGGGCTTTGGGTTCCGCCACTGGGAAGCTGGTGGAACAATTTGTCGCGAAAGAAAACTATCCGGCAGCGCGGCGGCTGTTGAATGAATTAGCCTCGAGGTTCCCCGAACAGCCAACGATTGCCACTTGGAGAAAACAGTTAGCCGATCAGTCCGCGGAACTTGTCGCCGTCGCTCGCCAACATATGGCTGGCGGCGACTTGTCATCGGCCCAAGAAGCGGTGCGTCGCGCCATCGAGATTTGGCCGAACGACGAAGAAACGCGAACCTTCTATGAAGAGGTTCATGCCCGGTATCCGTTCGTTCCGGTTGGCGTCAACGCCACGTCGCACGCAGCCCCCTCCACGGCGTGGCTGTACAACTGGGCCGCGCGGCGAACGCGACACCTTGTCTCACGCCCTCTGGCCGAATTGCAGGGCTTTGGCGCCGAAGGTGGCCGTTACGCATCGGGGTTCGGCGAATTCGCTCAGGGTGATCTGGGGCTGTTGCTCTCCCTTGGTCTGCGTCCGGGAACCTTCTGGTCCGACGGGAAGACACCTCTGACGGGTTACGACGTGGTTCGTGTGCTACGCGCCATGGCCACGCGCGAAAGCACGGCGTTCGAGCCACAGTGGAGTCGGCTGGTCGAATCGATTTCCGTGCGCAACGTTTACGATGTCGACATTCGACTGCGCCGCGCGCACGTTCGGCCAGAGTCGCTACTCACCTCGGCTTCGCTTACGCATTGGTCGGCGGATTCCTCTGATACCAAACTCCTCGCCGGCCCTTTCGCGGTGGTCGGTGTCGAGGAAAACCTGACCACCTACGCCGCCACCGGCGAATCGACGTCGGGCCCCAGTAAGCTGGTCGAACGTCTCTTCACAAACGCTCCCACAGCCATCGCGGCGCTGGAACGTGGAGAGGTCGCCATCCTCGATCGCATCAATCCCTGGGATGTTGGCCGTGTCGCGGCCCTCGATCAGTTGAAGGTTCAGCCCTACGCGGTTCCCACGATTCATTGTTTGATTCCCAACCCGAACCGCCCGCTGCCGTCGAGCCGTTCTTTTCGTCGCGCGCTGACTTACGGAATCGACCGCCAGCGAATTCTCCGGCAGCGTCTCCTCCGCCAGCGAGAGGTACCCGGCAGCATGGTGATCTCGGGCCCTTTCGTGCGCGGCGCGGCATCAGACGACCCTCGCGGATACGCTTACAACCCTCGGATCGAACCACGAGAGTTTGATCCACGGATGGCGCTGACGCTGGCCACGGTTGGCACAACCGAGGTCTCGGCCGCCATGGCTAAGAAAGGGCAAGAGCCCCCTGAGCGGTTCACGCTGAGCATCGCACATGCCCCCACCGACGTTGCCACGGCGGCTTGTGAAGAGATCGCCCGATACGTGCAGTTGCTAGGCGTCGACGTTGAGTTGCATGTGCTCGAATCAGAAATCGACCGCGAAGCCTTGCGGAATTATGACTTTCTCTATGCCGAGCTGGCCCTCTGGGAGCCTATCTCCGACTTGTGGCGGCTGCTGGGGCCCAGAGGAATTGCCTCGGGAGCCAGCTCGTATGTGGCCCTTGCGCTTCGGCAGCTTGAAGATGCGGACAACTGGCCTGCCGCCAGAGGCCGGCTGTTTGAACTGCACCGACTCATTCACGACGACGTTTCAGTCATCCCGCTATGGCAGTTGACCGACTACTTTGCGTATCACAACCGCGTCCAGGGGATCGGCAGCGACCCGGTTGCCCTCTATCAACAGATCAATCAATGGAAGGTTGCCCCTTGGTATCCGGCCGACGTCGAATGAGCCGCCGCGACATGTCGCGCTTCGGTTGGGTCGCTCTCGGCCTAGCCGCCGTGTTGTGCTGCGCCTCGTTGCAACCGTCCCGAGGGCAATCGATTTGGGAACTCACGCCCTATCGCGTGCAGTTGCACGTTACGGTGGATCCCGTTCTGAATTCCGAAGGACGCTTTCAGCAACGGCTTGCCAGCCGTCTTGTCGATCGATGCGACTCCGTGGTTGGTGCAACCTGGAATGTAGAAATCATCGAGTCGAAAGACACAACGCGCCGCAATCACAAGAAATGGTTTACCGTACCGCCCTACGAGCCTGTTACGGAATTCGTCCCCGAGGGTAGCGATGAGCGGTTCGACAAGCTGTTCATCATAGACGTGAAGAAGGCCCCGCTCGGATATGGCATCGCTTGCCGCGAGTTCGACGCGCGGACACGGACCTGGTCGCCAACAATCCACGCCACGGCCACGCAAGCCGCCCGGCTGGTCGAGACCACGTTTGAGGCGATGCTTGCCGCATTTGCTCCCTTGGCGAAGATCGAAAATGCGGAAAAGAAGACGGCCACGCTGCGTCTCCGCGGCGGAGCATTGCCACATCCAGATGATTCCTGGAGCCTTGTGCAGCCGGGCGATTTGTTCCGCCCGTTGATGCGGTTCAATCAACGCGATGGCACACCACGCAAGGTTTTGCCGATCGAATGGACCTACCTGATGGTTGAAACGATTGACGCCTCGATTGCCCAATGCCATATCTACAGTGGTCTCCGCAGTCCGCTCAGCGCTCGTACACGAGGCCGCATCGACCGGCTTGCCTTGCTCATACGTCCTCGGGACGGTGCAACCAACTTGCAGCTAGTCACCCGTGGCAATCGCGACGATCCGTTAGAGGGCTACGAAGTCTACGCCCATCCGGCCCAATCGAAGACCACGACCCTGTTGGGACAATCCGACGCCAACGGAAACGTCGTCGTCACATCTTCCGACACCCAGGCGTTACGCATTTTGTTGGTAAAACACGGCGGTGACTTTCTCGCCCGTTTACCACTGATGCCCGGTTTGGTAACGACCGCGGTTGCCGAAATTTCCAACGATGATGAGCGGCTCCAGGTGGTCGGCGTCATCACTGGGATGCAGGAAACACTGGTTGATCTGGTCGTGCGTCGCGAAATGCAAATGCTGCAATTGCGAGACGCCATCGAAAAACGAGATTTCGAGCGGGCCGACAAGGTCGTCGGGCGCCTGCACGGCGTCCGGCTTGATGAGGATCAGTTCCGCGTCCGCTTGCGCCAACGACGGCAGGCAATCGTTTCAGACGATCCGTATGTGCAACGAAGAATCGACAAGATGTTTGGCGATACCTCGAAGTTGATGGCCAACTATTTTGATCCACGTCCCATGATGGAGCTGGAAGCCGAGTTGGCGCAGACACGGCGATCGACAGAGCCTGCCAGCGAAGAGCCGCAAGAGCTCGAAGCGGAGGAAGTTCCCCAAGAGCCGGCATCAACCTCCGCGTCGCCATCAACAAACGAGAACGAAGCATCGCCAGCAAAGTAGCTCACTTTGCAGGTCACATGAGTGACACGATGATCGAGCCGAGCACGGTCAGGGCGATGGTGGCACCGGCGACGAGCATCGCAAAGACAAACGGGTGAAACCCCGCGATGCTAGCTGGCATTCGCCACTGTGAAACCCTTTGACGCAGGTAGAGCGGCGACAGCGACGTTCGCCACTTTCGAGATGGAGCGTCCACGATTTCATGCAGCGTTTCAGCCGTTTCCTCACTTGCGGCAGAGATGGGATGGGTCGGCTGCGACGCATGATCGTCGCTGTCTGAATCGGCGAATCGATCGCCAATCAAGACGCCAATTCTTGGATCCGTATCGGGAATTCCCCCCGATCCTCCTCCCACGGGCGGAGGGGCCACCGGAATCGAGATCGCTGCTGGTTGCAGTTGTTCGACCCAAGAGGCCAACAGGGCTACAGCTTCCACGGCCGTGCCGACGCGCTGCGAGGGGTCTTTGTGCATTAGCTTCGCGATGACATCAGCGAACTCTTGAGTCAACTCGCTGTTCAGACGACGTGGATCGATGGGTTGCAAATTACAGTGAGCACGAGCCTTATCGCGGATCGTACCCCCGGGAAAGGGCACTTTCCCGGTCACCGAGTAGTACAACGTGCATCCCAAAGCGTAGATGTCACTGGTCGGAGTAACCTCCCGGGGCGACTTGATCTGTTCTGGCGATAGGTAGTCGGCTGTGCCCACAATCTTGTTGTTGCCGCGTTTGCCCTCTTCGTTCTCAACGGTGATTTCCACTAATCCCAAATCGGAAAGCTTCGCGCAGCCCGAGGGCGTTACCAGCACGTTGCCAGGCTTGACGTCGCGATGAATCAGTCCTTGAGCATGGGCATGCTCAAGCCCCAGGGCAACTTGCGAAATGATCGACGCCGCCAAGGGCATCGAAAGCGGTCCATGCCTTCTTAGCAGCCGCCTCAAATCAGACCCTGGCACATACTCCGTCACCAGGAAGTGAACGTTGCCGTCGTGCCCCGCGTCGAACGCCCGCACGAGATTCGGATGGTCCAAACTTGCCTGGGCGCGAACTTCGCGGGTGAAACTGGCAATGGCTTCTGGGGTCGACTTGTGACGTGGCAACACTTTTACGGCCACGGTGCGGCCCATCACCTCATGCTCTGCCTTAAAGACCTGGCCCATCCCCCCCTGCCCGATCGAATCCAACATGCGATAGGGACCAAGCGTGAACTTGATTCGTCCGGCCAACAATTGTTCGGCCTGCCAGCGATTGATGGCCCCTTGCTCAACGAGCGTGGTGGCCAACTGTTGGTCGAGTTCGATGTCTGAGAGATCGGGGTTCCGTCGACCGAGCGTGGACGTGGCCCGTCGCAAATCTTCAGCCGTCACCAGACCGCTGGTCAAGGCGCAGCTTTCAAAATCGTTTTGTCCGTCGGTCGACACGCGAAGGAACCCCTGATCTATTTCGCGACGCTCTGGACCGCCGAGCGGTCACCGATTGCCACCGTATCGGTACAGCGGGAGAAACCTATCACAATATAGCGTTTGTTTTGAAGTTCCACTCAAAATGAACCTAATGGTCGTACGCATTAGCATGTTTTGATGGATTGCTGCGAGCTGTTCTATCCGACGCCAAACGCTAGCCACGCTGGGGGTAGGGGTGCCGATATTTCGACGCGACGACCTCCCACGGGATGGTCGAACGTAAGGCGTTTCCCGTGCAGTGCGATGCCCGCGGTGAATGCTCGACGGCTGCCATACTTGCGGTCGCCCAAGACCGGAAACTCCATTCCCGCAAGCTGTACCCGAATTTGGTGCTTCCGACCTGTTAGCAATCGCACTTCGACTAACGCCGCGCGCGGCACGGTGCGAATGCGACGAAACTCAAGGCGTGCCTCCTTCCCCCCCGGAGTGTTGGGTTCGGTCAGGTGCACTCGTCGATGCCGTTCGTCGTGGCGTACCCAGTCGATACGGGCGCCTTGTTCCGGGTAAAATCCTGGTTCGACCAGGGCCCAATAAACTTTATCCACGCTTC
Organism: uncultured Planctomycetaceae bacterium; assembly: GCA_964576465.1. Lineage (GTDB taxonomy): Bacteria > Planctomycetota > Planctomycetia > Pirellulales > JAEUIK01 > CAZNXE01. The sequence continues at coordinate 1,206 of CAZNXE010000113.1, read as the reverse complement.
GCTCTTTGAATTGTTTGGTCAAACGCGCCGCGGCTTTCGAGGTTCGCGCCAGCAACACGACCCCAGAGACGGGTGCGTCGAGCCGGCTGACAATACCCAGGTAGACGTTGCCCGGCTTGTTGTATTTTTCGCGGACATAGTCTTTTGCCAGTGTGAGCAAGCTGGGCTTGTTTGCGGCAACGCCCATCGTGGGCAACCCCACCGGCTTGTTCACGATCAGTAGATGATTGTCCTCGTAAAGGACGTCAAGTTTCACGGGCGTCGTATCCAAGGTTGCGTTGCAGCCAGGGGTGGTCGGAATAGAATGCGAGTGCCCCGACGAAATCGTCTTGATGCATCCTAACCGATCAACATGGACTTCGACGATGGCTTCAATCGCGGATGAGACCCAAGCAACAAGTTCCACGGTGAAACTCAACGGATGAATACGCCACGCTCTCGAACATTGGTCCTGGCTAGCAGTTCCCCTCAGCGTTTCGAGCTATTGCGCGAGGCTGGGTACGTGTTCGAGGTGTACCCGCCGGAGGAGTCCGTGGAATGCGGACTGTGCAGCGGAGAATCGCCTCCTGAGATGGTCGCGCGTTTGGCCTTGAAAAAGGCTGAGAACGTGGCCCAAAGGGGCGTCGGCGGGCTGATCGTCGCCTGTGATACTGTGGCTGAATGGGCAGGTCAATCGCTCGGAAAACCAGCGAACGAAGACCATGCGCGACGCATGCTGCAAACACTTCGCGGTCAAACGCATCGCGTCTACAGCGGGCTGTGTGTTTGGAATACGACAGGTGGTCAACCCCAGGTCCGCGTGGCGAAGACGGTGTTGGAGATGGAGCATCTGAGTGATGAGCAACTCGACGAATACCTGTCGACCGGCGCGTGGGAAGGCAAGGCGGGAGCGTTCGGGTATCAAGATCGACTCGGTTGGGTGAAGATCGTGGAGGGAAGCGAATCGAACGTGGTCGGTCTTCCGATGGAGCTGCTACGTGAGATGCTCACGGCGATTGAAAGTTAGCACGCGAGGACAAATTCTACACCCCTGCCCTCCCGCGTATCACGCAATGTTCGTAAGGCGTGCGGCAAATAAGAACGTACCAATCACAACCCGACGCGTGAGCGAGGGACCGCAGTGTATTACCGGTTGGTCCCTCGCTCACGCGTGGGTGCAGGAACGGGCTCGTTTTTTTTATGCGGCGGTTGCTATCGGCTGGTGTC
>CAZNXE010000112.1:0-16235 GCA_964576465.1 uncultured Planctomycetaceae bacterium | reverse complement strand
TGGTCCCTCGCTCACGCGTCGGGTTGGTATATTCTCATTCGCCGCTCGCCTTAGAATGAGAGATTAGCAGCCGATCGACCGGGCGATTGACTTTTTCCAAACCGCAGCGGGGAACATGCCATGAGTTGGTTGCCGAAGAAAACAGTCGTTGTTCCGTTCGATTTTTCAGAGAAATCGATCCCTTCCGTCGATACGGCCCTCGAGATGGTCGATCAACCCTCGGGCATTCATGTGATTCATGTGTTGCCCACGCTCGAGCCAACCGAGCCGGGGGTCATCTGGAGCACGATCGACAATGCCGGTCGCATTCATCATGCCGAGGAGGCGATGAAGGCAAAGCTGGCCGACGCAACGTATCAGGGCGTCAATTTTGCCGTCGAAATCGGTGACCCTGGCCATGAAGTCGCGAAATACGCGAAGAGCGTTTCGGCCGAATTGATCGTTCTCCCGTCGCACGGTCGCACGGGCATCAAGCGATTGCTCATCGGGTCGGTCGCCGAGCGAATCGTACGCATGGCCCACTGCCCCGTGCTGGTGCTTCGCGACTAGGTGTCTTGCCTTGTTCGATCACTGTCCGGCTCAACCTTCCGCTGGCCACGGGGGGTGCGTGGAAAATATTTTTCGACCACCATGCGGAATTCCTCCACGCTCGACACTCGGGCGACATGCGTGCGGAACTGCCGCGCCCCTGCCCTACCCTGGGCATAGCAACAGGCATACTTGCGCATGAGCAGTGTCCCCTTACTCACGCCGAAACGCCGTACGACTAAGTCGTAGTGATGTTCGAGAAGCCGTCGCTCCTCGTCGGGGGTTGGGTCGCCGGGCATCTCTTCGCCCCGCAGCAATGCGGCCACCTGACGGAACAGCCATGGCTTGCCGAGCGCCGCCCGGGCGATCATCACTCCGTCGACCGGATACTGCGTGAGCCGCTGGACGACCTTCTCCGGCGTATCGAGGTCTCCGTTGCCGATCAGCGGAATTCGTTTGAGGTGCTCCTTGATTTCGGCAATGCGATCCCAGTTAGCCGCGCCTTTGAAAAAGTCCTGGGCCGTACGACCGTGGACCGTTAGCGCGGCGCCCCCGGCTTGTTCCACCGCTTGTGCTACTTCGATCGCGGTCAATCGGTCGCGGGTGCAGCCAAGCCGGATCTTTGCCGTGACCGGCACCGGGGCACACGCCTTGGCGACGCATTCGACGATGGCTCCCACTCGCTGCGGATCGCGCAATAGATACGACCCGCTGTGGGCCTTCTCGGTGACCTGTCGAACGGGGCACCCGAAGTTGATGTCGACGACCGAGACGCGCAGCTCATGGGCCAAGTGGGCCCCCACGGCGGCCAGCGTTTCGGGATCGTTATCCCAAATCTGCACGGCCAACGGACGCGGTTCGTCGACCACTCCCCACAGGCGATCGGGAAGCTCCTGGTCTCGCCGGCCAATCTCGAGGAACCCCTTCGCGCTAACCATTTCGGTGGCCTGAAGCCCCGCTCCGCCAAACTCACGCACGATCTGCCGAAACGCGTAGTTCGTGAAGCCGGCCATCGGGGCTTGCAGCACGGGCGGATCGACGACAACCGACCCGATCCGCAGTGGCGCAACCGCAGTCGAAGGCTCTTCAGAAATATTGGTCGTGGGAACGCTCATGGCACGAGCTATTGGAGACCAACACCCCCGCAGCGCCAAGGTCGATCGCGTGCCGCGTCGGATTTTGTGCCGCGCAAATTAGGCAATCGTCAGATACCGCATGCCCACGGGCAGTTGCCTCATCGATGGCACGACTACTAGAATCTCCCCTACGATGAGCGATTCTAAATTGATTGAGTGTGACGTCACCGATCGCGTGGCAACGCTGCTGTTGAACCGCCCGAAGGCCAGTAATGCCTTGAGCGCGGCGATGATGGCGGAGTTTGCCGAGCTGCTCGCCGATGTAGATTCTCGGACTGATGTTCGGGCGGTCGTGCTTCGTGGCGCTGGCAGTGGGTTTTGCGCGGGAGCCGATCTCAACGAGTTGGCCAAGCAAGACACTGCCGGCGTGGCCGATGTCGAAGGGCCCTTGTCCGATGTGCTCGCACGGCTAGAGCACATGAGTAAACCCACGGTCGCCTCGTTGCATGGATACGCATTGGGGGGCGGTTTCCTACTGGCGATCTACTGCGATTTTCGTATCGCTGCCGTTGGCACCCAGATCGGTTTCCCCCGCAGCGCCGCACATTGGCTTCCGGCAGCAGGACTCGCGCGACTGGCCGATTGGGTCGGACCGTTACGTGCGCAGCAGTTGGTGCTGAACCCGGGCGGTATTGGAGCCGACGAAGCACAACGGCTTGGGCTTGTCGATCAACTGGAACAGCCAGAACAACTTCAGTCGGCGACCGAATCGCTCGCCGAACGTCTCGCGGAGGCCAGCCCAACGATGGTCGCCGAAGCGCGTCGCATGTTTAGAGAATTGCTTGGCCATCGCGGCGATCCCTGGGACAGGGCCGCGGTGACAGGCTTCGCGCGTTGTCTTGTCACGCCCGAAGCCCAAGCCGCACTGCGAGCATTCACCGAGTCTCGGCGCAGCAAAGGGAAGTGAGATTGGCCCCCGCGAATTCGGACATATCACGGTTTCTTCAAATACTTAGCGGTGTAGTAAACAAATGAAAGAGACACTGATCGAAGGTATTTCGGCGGTCGTGAAACAGCGTGTCGTTTCGCAGCATCTGGTCAGCTATCAAGATTCACGGCTCGTGCCGGTGCTTGCCAGCCCTTGGATGCTGAGTTTCATGGAGCACGCCGCCTATAACGCGATTCAGCCGCATCTCGACGACGGCGAACAATCCGTCGGCGTGGGCTTCCAATTCGAGCATTTGGCTCCCACCCCCGCCGGTAGCACGGTCACTGCCTCGGCGAAAATCACCGCGGTCGATGGTCGTCAGATCACCCTTGCGATCGAAGCCCGAGACGATCAACAACTCATCGGCAAAGGCACACACGTCCGCGCGGTGATCGACATGGAACGGTTTAAGAAGAAGCTGAACCGCTGACTTTATCCCACGAACACAACTCTCGCCCCTAGCGCAACACCGAGGCCTTGAGAAACACGTCGGTTGGCACGGTTGCTGGCACCACCAAGTCAACGTATCGGGCGATTTCCGTGTTGTATGCGGCCACTGCTTCGGTGAAGCGGAGTTCCTCCGCGGCTTGTTGCTCGACGAGCTTCACAATGACATCGCGCTTGGTTGAGTTGGCGGCGAGGGCCTGAGTTCGTTCCGCGTCGGCGTCGATCACAGCCGTCGAGCAATCGACTACGATTTCATGTCGACGGGGGATCGTGTCGATAAGTTGATGAAACTCTCGCGTGTTCGAGATCCCAGTGCTCTGCGTCGAGGCTTTCAGGTTGTAGCCGCCGGCATGAGGTGCCGTGGCCCCCGCGGGCAAGAGATTCGGTGGCCAATTCGCCAGCCGGGACACCAGTTCCAGGCGAGCCCTTTTGAGATCGGCAATTCCTCCGAGACGAGAGGCCTCGGCCGATTCAAGGGCCGTCTGTAAGTGCCGCTGGGCGAGATCGGATGAGCCGTGGTTGGGCTTCGCGGAAGCTGTGAGTGCTTCCAACTGCTCGACTTGCCATGTGCGAATTGCCACGCCGCGGGCCGCACGCCACATGTGCCAATAGAACGCCACCGCGTCGGATCGGCGTACTGTCATATTTCCATCAAGGCAATCCGCGAGTGTCACACGGCGCAAGTCCTCCGCCGATGGAGTCGATTCGGAACTGATTGTCGGGGTTTCCTCTTCAATCCATTCCGCCAACCGTTGGGCACGAACCTTTGGCGAGAGACGTGCTAACTCGCGATATCGACTGGTGTCGAGCGCCATGGTTCGCGCGATGATTGGCTCAGCGGAACTGTTTTCTGGCGAGTAGACCACTCGCTGTGTATCGGTTGAAGGTGTCGATCCAGCGGCCGACGGATTGTCTTGGTCTGCTGGTTCACCCGTGGGAATTGGCGAGGCCCCGTCTGGAATCCGGATCGTGCCCGGTTCTGTTTCTGAATCGCCTGCCGATGGATCGTCGCCCGTGGAATGCCAACCTTGTGCGTCGCCAGATGAGTCGGTGGCTGTCGTGTTTTCAAGAGCTTGCGGCACCTCAGCAGCCGCTTGTGGAGGCGCTAGGGTTGGTTCACCAAAACGAGCTGGCGTGCCGTTGGGCAAGCGGCCCCGTGCCGGCACCAGGGGGACATTGTAGGTGGCGGGCTGATTGAATCCGCCTGGGAAAACCGTACCCGGCTGTGGGACCATGCCGGGGGTCGAACTCGACGGATTGAACCCCGGCGTTGGTGAAGCTTGTGGCGGCATCGCGGGATTGATCAACATCATGGCGACCAAGTTGCTGGCCGCCGCACCAGGGCGTGCCACGGTCACGGCATACTCACCGATATCGATGTTGTATTTTCGTACCGCCTCGACGAACATTTCCCTCTCGCTGCTAAGCCGATGCAACGATTCCAGCAGTTGTCTTCGTGCGCCGCGTCCGGAAACATATGCCGTTTCCGCGAACTGAAGGGCCTCCTCCGCGCGGCGCACACAACGGGCACGAACGGCGATCTCCTGGCGGCGTATCGGCAACGTTGCGTCGATCCGTCGCAGTGTTAAGGAACCGCCATTGGGAAACAACTGCTGGTAATAGGTGCGGTACGCATTTACATGTGGGCGGTCGACGGGCAGCGGGAGTGGTGTCGTCGGGGGCGCACCCAGCCACGCGGCCAAGGCATGCTGCGCCACGATGGCATCAAGCTGAGCCTGCCCACGTCGTGCGTCGGCCCCCGCAACCCGAAGAGGATCTCCGGCCGTTTGATCTTCGGCGGCATCGGCCGTGGCCGACGGTTCAAACCCTTCGAGTTGACGTAGGTAATCAACCTCATGTTGACGGAAGTGATAGTCGGCCACCGCGGAAACTAGTTGCCAGTAGGCGACAATCGCCCGAAGTTGACGACCGCGATCGTTGCCCATTCGGGCCAGAACCGACACCAGCGATTCAGGCTGACCGGTCAGCGCCTCGTGATCGGTTGGCTCAATGGCTTCGGCGATTAGTTTCTCCGGAGCATCCTCGGCCAAACTCTCTTGAACCGAGACCAACGGAGCGGTCTGTAGAGCGGTGGGATCGGCGGGCGCCCCAGAGGGCTGTGTTTGCGCGATCAGTAAAGTCGCAAGTAGAAGGCCTGACGGAACCATCCTTGGCACCCCTCGATCGTCGGCGTGTTGCCCAGGGCCATTGCCCCCAGGGTTAAAACGGCCTACAGCGTGACCCGAACGACAAAAACCGTCAAGAGGAAGCGGCGTTTGCATGCATCGGGCACCTTCGGGTCGCCTTTCGCGGGGCCCATCGGGTGATCGGGTCGACGGGGCCATCCCCGCAGTTAGAATGACGAATTCCACGACTATCTCTTACCAAGAGCGAGTGCATCGTCACGATGGGCCGAATTCGCAGCATTCTCACAATCGTGGTTTTGGTCGCGCTGACGTCGGTCACGGCGGCAGCGGTGGTCAAAGTGCTGCGAATTGGTCTGCCGGAACGTCCATTTCGGACATCGGATGACGTGCTGCTGTGGCTGGCCGAAAACGACTTCGTCGCGGCCGATCTGCCACTCCAGCGGCGATTGGCCCGGCGCATGGAAGAGGACTTCAACCGCGATATCGATTGGCCGAAATTGATCGACTCGCTCGACGACGAGCAACAAGAGCGGTTCGCGGAGAACTTCTCCGAGTTGATGCGGATCTGGTTCCTTGGCAAGGTCGACGCCTACTTCGAGCTGTCTGAAGAAAACCAGCAGCGACAGTTCTTGCGTGACGAGATGGTCAATATCTTCAATTGGAAAATCCCCTACGAAGAAGTCATCGAAGAAATTCAAAGTGCTGAAGCCCGAGCCGAGGGGATTGAAGGAGATGGCGAGGGCAATCGAGAGCAACTGGGAGTGCTGTTCCGTTGGCAGGATCAGTTCGCCAAGTGGCAAGAGCGATCGACACCCGAAGAGCTGCAAAAGATCGGGCTGTTCGTGAGCGAAGTCACGCTGTATCTGATGACGCTTCAGCAAAGCTCGGAGGAATGGCCCGGTGGGCGGCCGATGGAAGTTCGACGTGGCCCCTTTGACGACGGAACCGAAGATCGGGCTGATACTTTTGGCAATGAATGACAGGCGCCCCTTCGTACCAAGTACGATGATCGGCGTCTCACTCTGATTATTATTGACACCGGAGACGATTGCATGAACCTTCTGAGAATCCTGCCCATAAAGCCCGTTACCATTCCAACCGCTGTAGGTCAGGCTGTGCCTGACGACGGACGAAAGTCATGGCGAACCGTGCGGCTCGTCAGGCACAGCCTGACCTACGGAATGGTCATCGTTGCATGTCTCGTCGGTCAGGCATGCGCCGAAGAACCGCGTAAATTGGTCGTGGAACAGGTCTCTCCGACGGTTCGGCAGCCTGGTGACAAGGTGATCGAGCTGTTCAATGGCAAGAATCTCGACGGACTCTACGTCTATCTAACAGAAACGAAATACGAAGACCCCAAGAAAGTATTCACCGTCGTCGACGGCATGTTGCGAATCTCGGGCGAGAAGTACGGCTACATCGCCACCAAGGAAGCCTATCGCGACTATCATTTGGTCGCGGAGTTCAAGCTCGGCGAAAAAACTTGGGAGCCGCGCATCGACCGCGCCCGCGATTCGGGCATTCTCCTGCACTGTGCCGGACCCGACGGGAACCAGGGAACTTGGATGGCGTCGATTGAATACCAAATCATCGAGGGCGGGATCGGCGATCTGTTGGTGGTCGGTGGAAAATATGCCGATGATTCACCCGTTCCGATGTCGCTAACCTGCGAAGTGACCAAAGACCGCGACGGCGAAACCGTGTGGCACAAAGGTGGCGAGCGTCAAACCTTCAGCAGCGGTCGCATCAACTGGTATGGTCGTGATCCCGACTGGACCGACACGATCGGGTTCCGCGGACGCGACGATGTCGAAAGCCCGCTCGGCGAGTGGACCCGTGCCGACGTGATCTGCGACGGTGACCACATTGTGGCCAAAGTCAACGGTAAAATCGTCAATGAGGGCTTCGCCGCGTTCCCCTCACACGGCAAGATTCTCATCCAAAGCGAAGGCGCCGAAGTCATTATCCGCCGACTCGAACTGCACCCGCTGCCAAAGAAGTAGCCGCCACCGCGAGCAGGAACTGGAGTCCCGTGCCGCCCGATTCATTGCCGGTCAACGTTCGGCAGGCAGATGAAGTGAGGTGTTCGCTTCGACGTTGCTTGGCGGCGACAAGAGCGACTTGATCTTCCGTATTTTGTTGCCGTCCACCGATCCCTCTCGCCCACCACGACACACAGCGCCGCGAACGGCGATGTAGTCGGGCTTGAGGGGTGTAACGGTCTCGATGGTCGCTTCGTCAAGCGATCCAGCTAGTACGTATAGCAGCCGGTGATTTCGGACTTGGCTTGCGAGTGTTTCCAGTTCCTCGATTGTCATCTGTGTCAGCAGGTTCCCGGCAGCTTTGTCGAACGTATCGACAAGCACGGCGCGGCAGCCTAGCGACAAGCCATGTTTCAAGACAAGTTCCGGAGAGGGTGCCTGGCACGTGCGCCAGTCGGCATAGACGACGGCAACCGGAGCCACGGACGAGGGCCAAGTGGCAAGTACCCGACGCCAGCGCTGGGGCCAGTCATTCAGAGGACCACAGTCGGCAAGGCCCAATTTGGCGAAGTTGATCGTGTGGCGCGTGTCGGTCGACCAGTATTCCGCCGTGTGATTCGTTTCCAGCAACTCGCCGCAAGCAATGCTAAGCGGCGCGCGGTCACTCACCACGGCGGCAATTTCGGCAATCACATCGCTTGTCGCAGCACCCAGCGAGCCCTTGCGAGGCTCTTTGACATCGATCAGATCAACCCCCGAGTCGAGCGCCGTTTGGGCCTCGGCGGCGTCTCGCACACTGACCAACAGTTTCGTCACCCGTTGTCCCTTCCTAACGAACCCTGACGCCCATCTCGACGCATCATGCAAAAAAAACGTGAAATCCATCGCGTTGATCACTTTGGAGATGGCGAAGTGTAGCACAGCGGGCTCAAATCTTGCATGACGCGAGATGCGAAGGCGTGCTCAACTGGCGGTTAAGCGGCGACTGGGGCTCATATGCTGGCCTCTGCGGGCCCCCTGCGATAAACTATCGCTTCCTCTTGGCGCCGACTACCAGACACAGTGGACCGCGTGAATTACGAACTAATCAAGACCGACGCTCAGTTGCAGCGGTACTGCGAGGAACTGGCCGATGCATCGACAATTGCATTCGATACCGAGTTCGTCTCCGAAAACACCTACCGTCCCGAGCTATGTCTGATTCAGATCGCCGTGGACGATAAGCTCGTCGTCATCGATCCCATCGACATGGAGAACGTCGATCTTTTTTGGAAGACGATTGTAGAGCCGGGCCATGAAACGATCGTACACGCCGGTCGTGAAGAGCTCTGTTTTTGTCTCGACTCCCAAGGATGTGGGCCGGCGAATCTGTTCGATGTGCAGTTGGCCGCGGGATTGGTGGGATATGAATATCCGGCCGGCTATGGCAATCTCACCGAACGTGTCATCGGCAAGAAACCTCACAAGGCCGAGACCCGCACGGATTGGCGCCGCCGCCCACTGTCGGATCGTCAGATTGATTACGCGCTTGACGACGTGCGTTACCTGGAGACAATTCGCGACAAATTAGCTGATCGCCTCGAACAAATGGGCCGCACGGATTGGTTGACGGCCGAGATCCAGCGATGGGAACATTCGGTCGAAGAGTCTCGCGGCGACGGTCGTTGGCGCCGCGTTTCGGGAAGTGCGGGGCTGGCACCGAAGAACCTGGCCATCGTCCGAGAATTGTGGCGATGGCGTAACGCGGAAGCGTGCCGACTCAATCGACCGGTGCGGCGTGTCTTGCGCGACGATTTGATTGTCGAACTGGCTCGACGGCGTGACGCCGAAGTGAAACATATCAAGGCCATTCGCGGATTGGACCGCGGCGGTTTGCAATCGATGCTGCCCGGCATCTCGGCGAGCATTCAAAAGGCGCTGGACCTGCCCGAGAAAGACTATCCCCGCCCGCAACGCCGCGAGACGAATCTACAGTCGGCTACCCTGGGCCAGTTTTTGTCCACCGCGCTGGGCAGTATCAGTCGCCAAGCCCAAGTTGCACCGAGTCTCGTTGGAACGGCTGAAGATGTCCGCGATCTGATCGCCGAGCGACTTGGCGAGCGGCGCCGCAATGAGGGTCCACCCTCGTTAACACAGGGTTGGCGCTCCGAGGTCGTGGGACAGGTGCTCGACGATATCCTAAGCGGGAAGACATCAATTCGAATCGTCGATCCCCGCTCGGAACGCCCCTTGGTTTTCGAGCCCGTGGTGGACGGCAAGCAGAAGTAACCCGATTAGTCTGCCCCTTGACCACCGTTTCTCTTGAACCAGTTGGTCGGCCATAACCGTTGCAGTGGGCTTTTTGTCTCGGCAACTTCACGATCGTGCTTTGCCGCCGGTACATCGACAATCGCTGGTACCTCATCAGGAACGTTGTTCTGCACGTTCGGACGCGGAGCAAACCGGGGAACGGCTGATGCGTTGGCAGCCATCGATGGTGCCACGGTCTGACGCAACAGGTCGACCGAGGCGATCGGAGCGATTACCTCGTTGTGCGGCAGCATGGCTGGTGTGTCGCTCGGTGCCGTGGCAAGTTCCGCAACGGGCGAGGTTTCGTTTACCGCAGGTGGCGATTGGCTTACCGCTGGTACGTCGGAGGTATGCGTCGCGAGTTGAGCGTCGGACACCGCTTCCGGTGGTGCGAGCCTCTCTTGAAAAATCCTCTCCTTCGTAAGGGCCACGCGGGCGTCTTCGTGGTCATCCTTCTTGCCATCGCCGTCTTTGTTTCCGATAAGCGGAATGACATCACCAACGAACGATGATCCGTCTTTGATTGTGCTCTTGCGAAACGGCCCGGCGCCCAACACCCAACTATCTTTGGCAAAGCTCGTGACGGGCTCGATTCCCGACTGCCACACGCGACGCCCTGTTTTGCGGTTGTAGGCAAAGACCGCCAACTTTACGACGCCACGTTGTTTCGTGTTCTTCGCCAGTGGAATCTCGGGAATGGTAGACGGCAAGGCGACGGGCGTCGGCAAGAAGCTCGGCACGTTGACACTTGGCACGCCGATCATCACATCATGACGATCGGTTCCTACCGCGCCTGAACGTGCTTCGACGACAATCGTGGCATCCTCGCGAATCTCTTTTAGGATACATCCACTTGCCAACAAGTGTTGTCGTAGCGAACTGATCATGTAGTTTTCGTCCACGGTGCCGTTGAGGTATTGCGGATCGAAAAAGACTTCTCGATCGGCGAGCACTTCGAGATTCAATTGCCCGACCGCTTCGTCAATCGCGTCGGTGATTAACAATTGTTCCGTCGCGGTTCGCGTGCTGTCAGTCCAACGCGTGGTGCCACATCCCGTGGACGCCAAGAACATCAAGGAACAAAGAAACCAACCTAGCTGCCAACGCGGCAGACCACCGAACAGGGTCGCTCGTCGATTGTGTCGTGAAGCGTCCATTGCCATCAGGCCCCATCTTCAACAGGATTCGTTCCAGTTCCGACGCCAACGGCCGGCGGAATCACCGGCCATGGGGCGGGCGAAGATTATAGGGCGAAGTCGCGGCAGGCTGAATGCGACTTTTTCCATCGACACAGGGTCGGACAGCAGTGGCTTAACTGCTGTCATTGTATTCATTTACGCGATATCCACGAATCCACCACGCGCCGCAATGGTGCTCAAAGAATCACCCGGCCAAGGCTTGCCAGCACACATCGACAGCACGTAGGCTCGTGTCTGCTTATTATCTAATTTGTGAACAGAAACTCGTTTCCGTCGATTGGCAACCGATCAAACAGGCCTGTTTGAAGTTGCCAAACCAGGGGAGGTGCTCCGCTGAGGGCTCATCGATACGTTACCGCGCTGTTGTGCTTGATCGGTTGCTGTGGTCCATCGTCTGCGTTTGCCGCCGACGAACTTCCACCGACTCATTCCGTGGAACCCGAACTTTATGCCACCGGCTTCGAGTTTGCCGAAGGGCCCACGTTCGATTGCGATGGCAACCTGTATGTTGTCAACTATCGCGGCAACGGAAACATCGGTCGCATTGCTCCCGATGGCACCGCAAGCGTGTTCTGCAATTTACGAGCGTTGGTGCCCGTCGAAGGTCGTATGCCCCAAGCCAACGGGCTGAAGGTCGATCGGGAGGGACGGCTGATCGCCAGCGACTCTGGCGCAGGTCGACTCCTGAGAATCACCGCCGACGGGCAGAGTGCCGAGGTGCTTGCCGACCGTTGCAATGGCAAACGCTTCAATAGCGTCAACGATGTCGCGCTGGATCTACAGGGCAACATCTTCTTCAGCGATCCGGGAGGATCGGATGCCGACCATCTCGTTGGGTCCATCTACCGCTACGACATCAAGACGGCCGAAGTCGCGCTCCTAGCCGACGGGCTTGCCTTTCCCAATGGGCTGGGGGTTACTCCCGACCAGCGACACCTGTGTCTCTCGGAAAGCCAACGTTTCCGCATACTCATTTTCGATCTTGAAGATGACGGAACCGTAACCAATCAACGGGTGCTGATCGACTTCCCTCGTGAAACAAAGGGGCCGATCATCGGCGGAGACCACGACCCCGACGGTTTGATCTTCGACAAACAGGGGCGTCTTTACGTCGGCATGTGGACCGGCGGTGTGGTCAATGTGGTTGATGTGGCCAACGGAAAACTCATCCGGCAGTACGACGCCGGCGGTTCTCAGACCACGAATGTCCACTTTAGCGGTGGGTACTTGTACACAACCGTGGCTGCCAAGGAAGCCGTGTTTCGGCTTAAGCTTGATGTCGAAGGATTCGACTACAACGGCTGCACAAGGGATTGAACGCTCCACACCCGTGCGACCATCACTCGAAGCGGCTGCTCGATGGTGGCTCTGCCACACGCGGTTCCGCTTCGGTCGGTTGCTCGATCAATCGGGCTGGCTGGTTTGGCTGATTGACCGCCGCCGTGACGGGCTGACCGTAGAAGCGAGTGGTCTCTTCCACGGCTAGCCGCGTGTCGAGGGATTCGCATCGCACCTCGGCCCGAAAGATGTGATTCCCGGCCAAGTCGGCACGCGCCCGAACCTTGAACACGACCTCGCGGCCCGCTCCTAACATCTCGATGGGGTGCATCAACACCTGACCGGGACCAATTTCGTGTCCACCGCCATCGACCGTGATGGCTTCGAGCCCTTCGGAGAAGAACGCGACAATCTCAATGCCTCGGGCGGCGTCGGTTCCGCGATTGCGAACATGAATTTCGTAGACGGTTTCCTCGGCCAGGGGTATCGGTCCGTGAGGGTCAACGACATCCAGCACCAGATCGGCAAGTGCTTCGACCTGCGTGGTTACGAGTTGCTGATCGCGTACATCGTCGTCGCCGGTGACGGTGACTTGCTGCTTGATGACGCCGCCGTTCTTCAGCAGGCACTTAAACTCGAAATCGCGATGGCTGCCGGCTGGCAAGGTCGGAAGCATCCAAGTAATTTTTCGAGATGCCTGATCGAACTCCCCGCCTTGCGTGCTCGAAACGAACTCGCCAGAACCAGGGACGATCGCCGCGATCATCACATTCTTCGCCGGAGCGTTGCCCGGATTGGTCACGCGAACCGTGTAGTTGGCGGCGGTGCCTGCATACAGGAACCGGGGCCCCACCAATTCAAGAGCCACCTCCGGCTTGCGGACGAGCACTTCTTCGTTGATGGTCGCCTGAAGCCCGCCGTCGCCGGTGGCCTCGGCCTTAATGGATAGTTGCCCCGACTCACGGGCCGTTAATTCCAATTCGATCGAGGTCGTCTCACCCGGCTTCAGGTCGCCAACCCGATGACTGGGCATTGCTTCGGCACCCACCATGGTGGGCAACAGCCGCACCACGACGTTCTCCGTGATGCCGGTGCCGGGATTGGAAAGCGTTAGTTTGTAAGATGCCGGACGACCATAGGCGACCTCATCTGGTCCAGAGAGGCTCATCGTCAGCTTGGGCTCTTGCACCTCGACCAATGCCTGTGTGGCCTGGGAGGTGTAGGTCCATTGCACACCCAGATCGAATGGCCGGCTGTCGCGGGGCACGATCGTTACGTCAATCTCCGCCGATTGGCCGGCAGGAAGTTGATCGAGTTGCCAGACGACCCCACGTTGTTGCGGCACTTGCGGGTCGCGCGTCGTGCCAATCGATGGCTCAAACCCAACCACGTCACAACCCTCGGGTACCGAAACCGTAACCCGGACTCCGCTGGCGTCGACGCTGCCTGAATTGTTCAAAACCACCGTGTACTTGGCTTCACGACCAATCAAGACACGGCTGGGGCCGATGGTTTCCACGGAGAGCACGGGGCTCTTGCGTGAGATCAACACATTGCGGGAAGCCACCGCCACGGGCGTCGACCGGCGGTCGGCAACGCGCGGTGCCGGGCTCTGGGTAGCTTGATCGTCTTGAGGCTTGCGGTTTACCACCACGGGTGCTGGATCCGGTGTCGCGGATCGAGTCGTTGTGGTTTGCTCGTCGTCGGAATCGACGGACACCGCGGGGGTATCGAGATTCATATCTCGGGCGGCAGAAAGACGTTCTTGAATCGAGCTACTGCGCCACGAATTCCGCCGGTCTGCAACTGCCGGGATGTCGGACACATGAGTTTCGGAAACTTCCACGGGCGTTGCTGCCGCTGGAGTTTCTCGTTTGATATTTGGCGTTACTTGTGCCGTATTTGCCGGCGGGCTACTGCTGTTCGGCAGACTTCGCAGTGCATCAATTCCGCGTGGCAAAGGGTCGGTCTGTCCGGCTCCGGCTTGTGTGCCAGAACCCACGCGGCGACGACTCGACCGTGGCGGTGCTTCGGTGGGAACATTCGTTGATCCGAAGCGAGAGGGAGATCCGGTACGTGGTGCCGTGGAACCCTGCTGCGCGACACGCTCGGTTTCTCTTGGCCCTGACGAGCGGGAAAACAGCGATCGCGGTTGGAAGCGGCCCGTGGATGGGCTCCCGGAACGCGTGGACGGGTTGCCGGAACGTGCCGGCTGCTCTTTCTTGCGAGGCGACCGCAAGCCGAGTCGTTCGGCCAGCACCCCGCCGATTGTTGGACGTTCGTCGGTCGACTGGCCCCAAGCCATGGCCGCACCGCTGAGAACCAAAACGACAAGAATAAGCGAAGCTAGCGTTGTACGCACCATGTCTATTCCCTGAGACAAGCATGTGGCCGTCGATTGGACGCAGTTATCGGCCACTTCCCGCGGTCAGGTTGAATCGATTTTTTCGTTTTTTTGGAAGAGGTCGGTTGTGCCGGGAATTCGGGCTGCAACCAACGGGCAAGACCGACTGTGCTGGCACCCATCTTTCCGCAGTTCGGCGACAATCTCAATTGAGATCGCACATAGCGAGGACAACCCTTTGAGATGGGTGCAAGCACCCCATCCTACGAACTTGGAAGCCAGCAGACTGCTAAGCCAGCGAAGCAGGCAGCGACATCAGCTTGCGCCTGGCGCACTTGAGAAATGGCTCAGCGAGCGAACCCGGAAGACTTGGTACGCGGTGACCGCTCCGATAACGAAATAGCCCACGGCGTAGATCAGGTGGTGGTCGAAACCGATGTCGAACATCGGTTGCAAGTCGCCCCGATGGAGATGGTAATCGGCTACGAGTAGCAGGTACGACGCGATACAGAGTCCCGTCATGTACCACACCAGCCGAACACGAAACCACAGCCCCGAACCGGCGATCAACAGCGGATAGCCCACGATGAGGGGGCTGGCAACCGAGTTGGCGAACCACAACACCAGTGTCAGCAAGACCGTGTCGACCGTGCCCCAAACAAAACCGGCGACCATTCGCCATCGCTCGATACGTGTTAGACGCTGTGCGGCAAACGACAACAGCACCCAGATCGAAAGAATGACTGTCGCACGCATATTGAACGTCGCGTCAGACGATTGAAAGACCTGGTAGTTGAATTGCTGCACAAAGAAAAAACAGAACAGGGCGAACACCCGCATGGCCAACGCGGGCTCGCGTCGTACCCAACGCCAAATGCGTCCGACCGCCCCCAGGGAATGCGTGTCGATCGGTTCTCCCTTGAGATGCCGCTCCATATCGTCGGCCAAATCCGCGGCCGATGCATAGCGATCGCGGGGTGATTTTTCTAAACATCGCAGGCAGATATCTTCCAACACGGCAGAGGTTTGCGGTCGAATACGCCTGGGCGGGGTCGGGTCTCCATCGAGCACGCGAAGGATCGTGTCCAGTGGGCTCTCTTCGCGAAACGGGGGACGACCTGTAAGAAGCTCGTAAAGAATCGCCCCCAAACTGTAGACATCAGCCGCCGGGCTTACGGGATGGCGGGCGGGCGATGCTTGCTCGGGCGCCATGTAACTTGGCGTGCCGGCGATGACTCCCGTCTGTGTCCGTTCGCCATCGATCTCAGTGAGCTTCGCGAGCCCAAAGTCGGTCACATAGGGTCTGTTCTCGTGATCGAGCAGGATATTGGAAGGCTTCAAGTCGCGGTGAATAATTCCATGGTCGTGCAAATGCTGCACGGCGCGCGCGACGGTGCAGACAAGACGTACCGCCGCGGCTTCATCGAGTGGCTTCGCTCGAAGTCGCTCCGAGAGGCTCTCACCTTCGACCAACTGCATAACAAAATACAGTTGCCCGTTTTGCTCTCCGGCGTCGAATACCCGAACAATGTTGGGGTGTGACAAGGCGGCAGCAGCCTTCGTCTCGTTGCGAAACCGTCGCAACTGTTCCTTCGTGGCTCCGTGAGGGGCCAGAATCATTTTCACGGCCACCGTGCGATCCAGGCTTTTTTGACGGGCCCGAAACACAACGCCCATCCCACCGCGACCGATCAACTCGACGAGCTCATAATCGCCAAGATCGGCGTCGATTCCCGAGATCGACGAGGAAGAGCCACCCTCATCGCCAGGAGCGATTGGAAACGGGCTCGTGAGTTCGTTGCTGCCCGAATCAATCGTTCGCTGCGATTTCTCGGGGGCGAGCCGCTCCAGGCCTTCCAGACAATCGAGCAGATCTTCAAGTTCTGGGTGATCCGCGAGCAGCGAACCGCGATTCGGCGATTCTCCAGACTGGATCTGGTGAACGAACCGGTCCAGA
>CAZNXE010000111.1:4911-16349 GCA_964576465.1 uncultured Planctomycetaceae bacterium | reverse complement strand
CAAGGCATCTTGTCGCTTCGCGACCCAGCCGGCTGCGCGGCTGGGCCACCCGTCGTGTTTTCTTGTTGCATGCTAGCAAACTTGTGTAGATACCTATGAGCTTTTGCCAGTGGCACCTTTTTTCAACGGCCTGCTAGTCGTCGCGTTTGCCCAGCGGCGTGCCGGTCAGCGCTTCGAGCAGCGCCACCAGCGCATCGACCTGTTGGGCAGAGAGATCCAGTGGCTGCATCACCGGATCGAGGTTCGGATTTTTTGAGCCACCGCGATTATAGAATTCGACGACCGCCTTTAGCGTCGGCAAAGTGCCGTCGTGCATATAGGGTGCGGTCAGCGCCACATTTCGCAGCGATGGTGTTTTGAACCTCCCCCGGTCAGCCTCGAGATCAGTAACCTCGTACCTTCCCAGGTCAGGCGGCTGCTTGCCCCAGCTCACGCCGGTGTTATGGAACGATTCGTCGGTGTAACGGTTGCCGGAGTGGCATTTCCAGCAGCCTCCACGGCTCTCGAACAGCCACAGCCCTTGCCGCTGCGCCGTCGTAAGAACCGCGGCGTTACCCGCGATGAAACGATCGACGAGGCTGTTGCCCGAGAGCAGGGTTCGCTGAAAACTTGCCACCGCCCGCGCCAGGTTATCAGCCGTGATGCCGCCCTTGTACGCGGCGGCGAATGCCTCGCGATAGTGCGTATCCTTGTTCAGCCGCCGGAGCACCTCGGAGAGATCACTGCCCATCTCCTTGGGGTTGCTGATCGGCTGAAGTGCCTGCGCTTCGAGCGTGGCGGCGCGGCCGTCCCAAAAGAACGTTGTGCCATAAGCTAGATTGAGCAGTGAGGGTGAATTCCGTCGACCACGGGCGCCATGAACGCCAACCGAGATTGGCTGCGGATCGGCGAAACCATGCCGCGGATCGTGGCAGCTAGCGCAACTTCTCGTACCGTCCACCGAAAGCACCGGATCGAAAAACAGCCGCCTCCCCAGTGCCACGCGTTGCGGAGTAAGGCGATTGTCGATCGGTTGCGCCGGCCGCTCCCCAAGCCCCAGCGGTATCTCGTCCAACGGCAGCGGGGCCCCCAAGCGGTCAACGGGCAGCCGCGACACGTCAGGATCATCCGCGGTGGCGCCCGAGCAAAGCGGAAGGACGCTGCTTACCACACAGACGCTAAGAACGCGCAACACAATGCACAAACAGAGCTGCACGTGATCGATCGCCTCCCACAACTTCAATGCGACGACAACCCCAGCAATCCCACCGCCAACCACCATCACATCGGCCCAAGAATCGGCTACCGCCATGACACCCACCGCACCACGAAAGTCGAACCCAACAAAGAATGTATCGGATTCCGAAGGAAGAAACAGCCGGCAAGGCGCGTGACCTCCGCCGCGGTTTCGATTGCGAGGAGATGCTCAGCCAGGTAAATGGCGAAAAGGAATCCCGCGAGAGATACCTGCGAAAGGAATTCCCCCGCATTCAGACAGGATCGGCCCTGCCCTTGTTTGAAGGCGAGTGCTACTCTTCCTTCACGGCACGCAGTAGCTCGTGAAGTCGGTCGAAGATGAGCTCTTCGGTACCACTTGCCCAACGACCGGGCTGGTTGTAGAAGACCATCGAGAAGTCGACCTCGTAACCACCTTCATCACGCATTTGCTCGGTGGCCACATAGCCAAATACATCGTTGGAATAAGCCGATACCCATACTCGGTCTTGCGGCAGTTCGTGCTTGATCCGCAGCGCGTACCGCGACACGACTTCGCCACCCAAGAACACCATCGTCAACTGCTCGCCAAATCGCCACACTTGCAGCGGCATCGGATAGCTCTGTGGCAAATGCCCGTCCTGCTGATAGAGGGCCAGCATGTTGCTCGCATGGCGGCGGACCGTTGACGCGCGGTCGTTCAGCTTTTCCCGAAGATGTTCTACCGACGGTCGATCAAATGATAGCTCGGCATAGCCAAAGGCACTTTGCATGGGCGAGGTCACTTCGGCCATTTCGCCCTTTACTTTCCGCCCGACCTCATCGGCGATCTCTCGACCTTGGGCCTCGGCAAGCGCGAGCGCCTGCATGGTATCGCCGGTCCGCCCACAGTTCGCATCGGCACCACAACCAACCGTGCAAAGCGCAATGGTCCCGGGTTGCGCCGCTTCGGTCAGGGCAACCGCGTAGCCGGCCCAATCGCCGTTGACGCGGTTGTGGTTGGCAAAAGTCACGCAATGGCAGGCATAATTGAACACGATGCCGCGCACCACGCTCCCACTTTCATCGGTGATCTTTAGAATCGGCAACGCATGGTCGACCGATCCCTTGGGGTTCGGCCCCATGCCGACGCAACGGCCATTTTCGATCAAGCGACGATTCGTGGCGAACGTCGCTTTTCCCTCCGCAAAGAACATTCGTCCCGGCTCGAAGTCGTCGATCGCCTGCCCGACCACCGCGACAATCTGCTCCACAAGCTTGTCGCCATACCGCGCGGATGCCGCCCGTTCTGCCTTGCTCAAAGGCTTGGCAAACAGATTGGTTGCGCATTCCAGTAGATAGGGCGCCGTATGCGTGTGCGTGTTGCAGAGGACAAAATCAGCCCGCGAAATGCCATGCCGTTGCTTAAGCTGCTCGTGAATTCTCCGGGTCATGGGAGCCGCAATGCCAAGCGAGTCGACTGCCACCAGGACATGCACGGTGCCCTCGTCATAACGAAACGCCATCGCCCGCGCATAGAGCGGTTGATCGACGCCCTCGAAAGCTGTCTCACGGTTGCTATATCCGGAAAGCCGCACCGGTTCGGTGGGCGTAACGTCGACCTTGGCAAACCCGAATTCGGCCGCCGCCGCAGCACCAGCAAGCCCGGCTAGCGGCGCGACCAGCACGCTCAAGACAACAAGCTGTCGCAGGAAACGATGCATAACGCTATTAGACCTCTCGTCGAAGTGCCTGCCCCAGAACGTCTATGGAGACAGCTCTTGGTTCTAAGAAATGACAAAACCTAGCCTAGCCGCCAACCACCGGGCGTTTCAACCGCACCTCAAAAACATGCTCGCGGTCGACTGTGGAGCGAATGACTAGGTTGGTTCCGCGCTGTCGGAAGTTGGTATAGGGCTTGCCGTCGCGCGTTACGGTCACTTGGCCGTCGATTTGGCTGCACTCCAGCTTGGTTGTGCCTGTAAAACCGGGAACTCCTTTTAGCACCGTGAATCGCAGCACCGGCAATGTGAACTCGGCCTGACGTACGTAAACGTTGGGGTAGTCGACGTGCGTGAGCGATGGTGCGTTCAAGATATTCTCTCGCGAGGTATTGAACAGCTTTCGTAGCGAATCGCCCTCGGTGGCGAGCGCTGCTGCAATGTTGCCGGTCGCTGGGATGTGGTAGCCGTCGTCGGTATCGTAGAAGTAGCTCTCCGCGTGGCCATCGCCGTCGAGATCGACGTACTTGCCATAGTTCTCATCGAACCAGCGGATCACGTCTTGGGCAATCTTGCTGTCAGGTTCTTCCATTTGCTTGGCCAACAGCACCAGAAACGAGTTCGCCGAGCCGAGCGTAGCACCCTGGGCCTGAAAAAGCGGATTACTCTTGACGAATCGCTGGTTGGGCCAAGGGTTGTTCCAGCGTGCTTTTTCGACAATGTGCTTCCAGCCGGCTTTCGCGAAATCGGTCGTCGGATGCCAAGGATATCCCCAGCCGAGTGCCCAGCAGTCGGCTCCCACGTCGCCCATTTTCAAGAACTTTTCGGCATCGTTCTGGTAGATAACATAGAGAAGCTCCCGCGCCTTGGGATGTGGATTACGGAAGTTCTTGCGCATCCAGTCGAACCATTTCTGGTTCACTTCCGAGTAGTTCGTTCCATGGAGCAAATCGAAGAGTGTGTAGGAATTCGAACTGTGATTGTTGCAAACGGCGAACACCAAGCCTGGCTCGCAACAAATTCCTCCCGAGCTATTCTCCACACTCTGCTTGTGCATCCGTTGGATGGCCTGCTCGAGATCGTAATGCACACGGCGGCCATCACCGGAGACAAAATCCCATCCCTCGGTCGAGTAGCGGCGGTCGCCCGTGAGCAGTTCTTGAAGACACATGAGCTGCGTCAAATGACCGGTGTACATGACGTTGTCAAAGAAACACGGATCGGTCGGGGCGTCGCCGTAATCCCAATAGTGCGTGACGAATTGCCAGACACGGCGGTCAATCATACGCTGGCAGATGTCGTCGAGCTGGCGATGAACCACTTCGCGATAGGCCGGTGTCTGGGCAGCCATCACGGCACAGCCATAGCCACCAAACGCCAGTTGATATCGCAAGCTCTTCAGGTTGAATTGCTTTCCGTCGTCGATGAAGGACTGCCACGGTTGGGCCGTGCGATCGCTTTGATCGGTGATTTCTGAAAACCACCGCTGCATGGCAAGTTGGCGGTCTGATAGCCCCGGCTGCCAGAGGTTCGTCTCTTGGGCGCAAGCGAGGGACACAACGCTCGACAGTAGCAGCGGCAGGAGGGCGATCCATTTCATGGCATCGTTCCTTTGTTTTCACATCGACCGTGTCGCCGTCTTAGGCGAGCGGCGAATGAGAATATATCAACCCGACGCGTGAGCGAGGGACCAACCGATAATACCCTGCGCTGCCTCGCTTACGCGTCGGGTTGTGATTGGTACGTTCTTATTTGCCGGAAGCCTAAAACATATTCTAAGCGATGATGTCGTGAACCACGTTGCCGTGGATGTTCGTGAGACGGAAGTCACGTCCACCGTATCGATAGACAAGCTTCGTATGGTCGAGACCGAGCAAATGAAGCATCGTTGCATGCAGATCGTGAAGGTGGACCTCGCCCTCGACGGTCTTATAGCCAAGCTCGTCGGTCGTGCCGTGTGTTAGACCGGCCCGAACACCACCACCTGCCAACCAGGCGGTATAGCCCGAGGCGTTGTGGTCGCGTCCGATGGTCTCCTTGCCATCGAGCACTTGTGTTTCCGGTTCGCGACCGAATTCGCCTGTCCACAACACCAGTGTGTCGTCCAACAGACCGCGCTGCGCGAGATCGGCCAGCAGGGCCGCAATCGGTTGATCGATTAGTTCTGCTTTGGCGTTGAACTTGTCGAGGTTGCTGTGATGGTCCCAGCCGCTGGAGTGGAGCTCGACGAAGCGAACCCCCGATTCAACGAGCCGCCTTGCGAGGAGGCATTGCCGTCCGAAGTCATCGGTCGGACCACCGCCAATTCCGTACATCTCAAGCGTGGCCTTCGTTTCGCTTTCTAGGTTCATCACCTCGGGAACGGCCTGCTGCATCCGCTCGCTGAGATCGAGCGAGTCGATCACGCCCTGCACATCTTCGGTCTGACCGAGAAGCTGTTGGTTCATCGTTTGGGCCAACTCCAACGCACCTCGGGCAGCGTCGGGGGGAAGGCCATGGTGCGAAGCGAGATTTCTGATCGCGGCGTCCTTAACAGGCTGACCTTCCCAGCCCAAGCGTGTCGCCTGGAACGTGCTGGGCAAGAACGCACTGCCGTAGTTCGACGGTCCACCGAAGGTGCGGGTTGGCTTGACCGTGAAGAAGCCTGGAAGATCCTGATTTTCGGTTCCCAGGCCATACAACACCCATGCCCCCAGCGAAGGTCGGACGAACTGAAACTCGCCGGTGTGCAGCATCGGAATCGCAATCGGATGGGCGCGGCTGGGCCCTGTCATGCCGTTGAGCATGCATAGGTGGTCGGCTTGTTTGGCCAAGTGCGGAAAGACTTCCGAGATCCACATGCCGCTCGCGCCATGTTGGGCAAACTCGTAGAGCGGGGCGAGCAACGTTCCCTTCTTCATGCCCTTCTTGCCACCGGCAGCCTTGAGCTGCGGCTTGTGGTCGAACGACTCGAACTGCGACGGGCCGCCATTGATGAACAAGAAAATGACCCGTTTCGCCCGGGGCTCGAAGTGCGGGGCCTTGGGCGTAAGCAAGCCGGCCTCACTTCGGTTGGGGATCAGGCCTGTCAGCGTAAGTGAGCCCAGCCCGCAGGCGCCCACTTTCAGCCATTGGCGGCGAGACAAAGTCGGTTGCGTTAAAGGGTTGCTCATGGCAGCGATGCTCCCAGGCATTTCGTTGCGGCGCTATGATGCGCGACGGGGCTAGTTAATATCCACCAGATATCGAAATTCGGCAGTCGTGTATAAAGTGAGGAACCAGGCGCTCCAGGCGGCGACGTTGCGGTCGGTGCCCTCGACCTCGGTTTGACGCACTTGTTCAATCAACTTCAATGCGCCTGTCCGTTCAGCATCCGAGGCCCCTCGACTCAGTGTCCATAGCGTCGCCAGATCGACACGAGCGGCATCGTCGCTTACCTGCTGTGAGGCCAAGAGTCGCCGGGCCGCATGTTTCGCCTGTTCGGCAATGAACGTTGAATTTCGCAAATAGAGTGCCTGCGATGGCACATTTGTGACCGAGCGCCGCCCACTGACCAAACTCGGCGAGGGGAAGTCGAACAGATCGAACAACTCGGGCACATAGTCTCGCACCACCGGTAGGTAGACACTGCGGTGTGTGCTGGGTGGTTGAAGTTTCTCCATCGCGATGCCGCGGACCAATTGGTCGCCCAGCGACGTGACCGTAGAGCCCTCGGGCCGTTCAAGGTCGAGCTGCCCGCTGACCGCCAGAACAGCATCTCGGATGGTTTCGGCTTCGAGCCGTCGGGGTGTGGCCCGCCACAACAGCCGATTGTCGGGATCGATCGTGCTATTATCGGCGTCCGGTGCGCTACTGAGTTGGTAGGCACGACTGAGCATGATTGTGCGGATCGTTTTCTTCACCGACCAGCCCTCGCTGACAAAATGCAGCGCCAGCGCATCGAGTAACTCGGGATGGGTCGGCGCCTTGCCGATCATGCCAAAGTTGTCCACCGTCGAGACCAACCCACGACCGAACAGATGGTGCCAGATACGATTGACCATCACGCGAGCCGTGAGGGGGTTGTCGGCGCGGGTAATCCAATCGGCCAGCTCCAGGCGACCGCTGTGACCTTCCTCAATCGGTGGCGGATTGACCACTCCTACCGCACCTAGGAATCCGCGTGGCACGACATCGCCACGCTCGCGGAAATTCCCACGAACGGCCACCGTCGTATCGGCCGGTTTGGCTCGATCGCGAGCGGTCATTGCGTAGGACGGTCGCGCCGGTCGACTCTTCTTCAACGCTTCGGCCTTTGCTTCGAATGTGGCGATCTCATCCTTGAGTGTGGTCACACGCGCCGTCGCCTCGGCTAACAACGCGATCGTCTGGTCAAGTTCCTCTTGTGTGACCGGCTTTTGCTCGGCGGCAGGTTCTTCTGGGGTAGCCTCGTCCGCGGCTTGGGCCACCTCATTCTCCTCGCTGGTTTCACCCTCTTCCGGATTGCTCGACTCGGCGGGGACTTCTTCAGCGGAAACCTCCACTTCAAGCATTGCCGTGGCGGCAGCCAGCCGAGATTCGGTATCAACCTTTGCCGCAGTTGCCTGCAATTCAGCCTCAGTCGCCTTCTTCAGTTCCTCGCGACTGGCGACAAGCGGCGTTTCGACCTCTTGGATCTGCTTCTCATGTCCTTCGGCAGCCGCGTGCATTTCCAACGCGCCGGGACCAATCGGTAGCAGGTCGGTGGGATTGTTGCTGTACTTCTGTTTGATCGTGCCGTAAAGAGGCTCGGTGCTGAGAAAGATTCCTGCCAGGGCGTAGTAGTCCGTCGTGGGGATCGGGTCGAATTTGTGGTCGTGGCAACGGGCACAGGAAACCGTCAGCGCTAGGGTCGCACCGCAGACGGTGTTGATCTGATCGTCCACCACATCCATCTGGTATTCAACGCCGCCGGAGTTGTGTCGTTTGGGGCCGAACGCCAACATGCTGGGGGCAATCCGCCGAGACTCGAACGCTTCAGGCGACTCACCTTCGGTGGCCGGCAGCAGATCACCGGCGATTTGCTCGCGGAGAAATACGTCGAAAGGCTTATCCACGTTGAACGCGTCGATCACATAGTTGCGATAGGGCCACGCATGGGGGTACGTGAAGTTGAACTCCATGCCGCTCGATTCCGCGTAGCGAACCACATCGAGCCAGTGACGTCCCCAACGCTCTCCGAACTGAGGCGAGGCCAGCAGGCGGTCGATCAGATTTGCTAGTGCTTCGGGAGCCTCGTTCGCGACGAACGCTTCGACATCCTCAGGCGAGGGTGGCAGTCCGATCAGGTCAAAGGAAACGCGCCGAATGAGCGTGCGACGATTGGCGTCGACCACCGGCTTCACACCCTCGGCTTCCATTCGGGCCAACAAGAATGTGTCGATCGTTGCGTCACGCGGCCAATCGGCCAATTGCACCGCGGGCGGCACGACTGCACGAGGCGGTTGAAATGCCCAATGCCCGCGAGAGTCTTCCAGGCGTTGCTCTTTTGCCGTCGGTCCGGTCTCTTCGCGAGTGTCGGGCGCGCCGAGGCGGATCCACTCTTCAAAGGCCTGAACAACTTCTTCGGAAAGCTGATGCTCAGGCGGCATTCCCGAGACATCCTCTTCATGGCGAAGCATCCGCAGCAGCATGCTCTTTTGGGCTTCGTGCGCCAGCAGCATCGGCCCCGAGTCGCCGCCGCGAGCCATGCCCGATGGCGAGTCGAGTTCCAAACCGCCTTCGATATCGTTTCCGTTGTTCGAGTGACACTCGTAACATTGCTCGATCAGCACCGGCTTAATCTGTTTCTCGAACAGCTCGATGCCACTAGCCTTTGGATCAGAGACCGGAGGCTCTTCAGCCACGGCAGTCGATACCGGCAGCAAGGAAACCAACACCGAAGTACAAACGAGCAATGTGCGACGCATGATCGTTGCTCTCACTGACATGTCTTGGGGAGGGAAGCGGGTCGAGTACCGACATGGAGGTAACCAACCCAAGGGGTGACTTATTATTCTACCCAACAGTCGAAGTGCTGCAAATCCAGTTTCCCAGCCGAGACCCGTGGATTCTACTCGCGATCGATCACGCTAGGCATGTCGCGGGATGCGTTCAGCGTGCGGTCGAATTGTGCAGCAAACCGGTGTGCATTGTTGCCTGATTGGAAAAGATGGGTTAATCGACTCACACCGTCCCCATCTGGCCGGGAGACATGAAGTGTTCCCCAGGAATTGAAGAAGTGGAGACGAGCGGGCTCGAACCGCTAACCTTGCACCCAATGGCGCTGCGTCACGCGCGTGTGAGCGGTTCAGGAGTTCATTGGCCCAGGAGGGCAGGAAAGTCTCGAGCGCCGTCGATTACGCGTAACACCTCGATGCCGTCTTTCGTAGCTCGGTAGATGATCACGTAACGCTTGTGTCGCATGATGCGGACTCCAGGAAGCAGGTCGTCGCGGCGTGTCCCAAGCTCGGGATTACTCGCATAGGCTTCGCACTTGGCAACGATGTCACGACTCAATTGCAGTGCTGTCCGTGGCCGCGATTCGCGATCTGCGACGTAGAAAACAATCGCTTCAAGATCAGTTGCTGCCCGTGGCGTCCAGGTCGCTGAGGCCATCAGTCGGTCGTGCCTCGGTCAGAAAGCCTGCGAAGCACCCGTTCGTCGAGCGCGTCCAGATCGAGCGGTTGTGCCTGGCCCGCATCCGCCTGGGCAGCGGACTCCAAAATCTCTGCACGCAGCCGCTGTAGCTCCTCCCGGTACTGTTGATAGTTGGCCCACAACTCATCGACAGACGAGACTGTGCCACCGACCACTTGCTGATCGACAAAGTGGCGAAAGGCATCCAATTCGCTGGGAACTTCAGTACTCATGGTGCTGCATACTCCTTGCTACCAGCTTAACAAGGGTGCGATGCGCACGTCAAAGAGCCATACAAGGAGCTTCGTGGAGACGAGCGGGCTCGAACCGCCAACCCCCGGCTTGCGTAGCCAGAAACTCACCTGTCGAATCGACGGCAGTTACGTAGAAACTAGGATTTTCTGCTCTCGATGCCGTGCACTAGTTGCATGGTTTTCATGGAGTTCTCCGATCATCGCCCACGGGCAGGCTCGGTGGGATCAAGTGTCGAATTTTCTCCCACTCGGCATCCGTCACGTCACTGGGGTACCTGCGAGCAAGCTTGTCCATCCGTTCGCCCTCCGAGCCACGTCACGAAACATGAATTCCACGACCATCATGATAAGCTGCGAAAACAACTCACGGCGATCGCGATCCTAAAACACCTTCTTAGACGGTTGCGTTTCCACGACCGGAGGGAAACCGTTCAACTGCCGCCAGAGTTCAAACCACAGCGGAACCCGTTCCAGCATTACCAGGCCGTTGGTTCGGACACCCTGCCGCAGAAAGCGATCGGATGGCCAAGGATTGGAGTTCGGATCGGGGCGGATTAAGATCCGAAATTGGCCCTGGCCATCGTCGGTTGAGTCCACCACGGCGACTTGGCCGCCGAAAGTGTTCACCGCGATAGATGGCCAGCCGGCAAGCTGAATTCCGGGCCAGCCTTCAAATTGCAGTCGCACGTGGCGCCCCGTCGCGACCCACGATGCGTCGTTGCCTTTCAACCAGATTTCGACGGCCCGGTCCGTCGTATCGGGAACCAGCGTGAAGAGTGGATCCCCTTGCTTGACGATCGCCCCTTGTTGGAATGTTTCCAACTTGAAAATAAAGCCATCCCAGGGCGCGACCACAACTTGGCTTCGCTGTTGGGTCAGTTTTACGTTCAAGGCCACCAAAGCCTTTTCCGTCTTGGCCACGTCCCCCTGGGCCTTTCGGAGTTGAGCGGTCGCGGAGTTGATTTTGGCTTCCGCTTCACGCTCTTTCGCGCTGCGTTCATTGTTTTTGGCGTCGACGCCGTTCTGAGCCGAAGCAATGTAGGCTTTGGCCTGTTCCACCTTGGCCAAAGCTTCTTGTTTCTTGCGTTCGGCGACCTGTTGCTTAAATGTCGAGGCCAATCCCTCTTTCGCCAGTCTTTGTTGTCGCTCGTAGTCCGCTTCGACCTGCAGCAGTGCGGCCTTTACGGCTTCGAGGTTCTGTTCCTCCGCCTTTAGCTTCTGTTGAGCCATCTTGATGTACTCTTCAGCGGCGGCAACCGTCTGCACGCGCACGACGTGAAACGCTTCGACCTGCGATTCGTATGCATCGGAAACCTGTTTCAACGACTCCAGCTCGCGATCAGTCGCAGCGACTTGCTCCTGCAGACGTGAGAGCAAGTTGGGATCCAGGTCTTGGATCTCGACGATCATCTGGCCCTGTTCCACCCGGAGTCCTTCGCGAATATCGGCGGCCCAATTCGCGACTCGACCCGAGATCGGCGACTGCACAATTTGCCGACGTTGCAACGGCGCGTAAGCCACCACGCGCCCGCTGCCACGGACGAATTGCTGCCAGGGCGCGAAGGCAATGAAACAGACAATCACCAGTAACAACAACCCCAACCACTTGGCCATGCTGTGCGCCCAACGAGACGACTTCGCCAGTCGCAGTGATGGGAAGAGATCTTCAAATTCA
>CAZNXE010000111.1:1669-4901 GCA_964576465.1 uncultured Planctomycetaceae bacterium | reverse complement strand
GAAGCTGGCTGGCAGTCGCTGAAGACCTGTTGTTCTCAATCA
The DNA here is from genome assembly GCA_964576465.1 of uncultured Planctomycetaceae bacterium. Lineage (GTDB taxonomy): Bacteria > Planctomycetota > Planctomycetia > Pirellulales > JAEUIK01 > CAZNXE01. The sequence continues at coordinate 4,859 of CAZNXE010000111.1, read as the reverse complement.
TTGCCCGGTCCTTTCACGGTTCCAATCTTTCGGTTCCAACGTGCTCCCTCTCATGTCGACAATGCGATCGCAACACTTCAATATCTGGAGTCGACCACTGAAAACAAGCAGTGTCCAGGAGACATCTTTCCCGAAAAGATTTGACATCAGGTGCAGGGCTTGATCGTCAGGCAGGGCATCCAGCAGGGTATCGATGACCAGCAGTCTGGGACTCCCGGCAATTGCCCGTGCGAGCATCAACCTGCGCAGCTGGGTTTCCGAGAGTGGAGAGCCGGTAGCGGTCAACGGAGTTTCCAAACCGCTGGGCAACAGAAATACGTCATCCAATAAATCGACTTGCCGTAGAGATCCGTGGACGTCGGTAGAATCGACTTCAACTCGATCGAGATGAACGTTTTCGGCAATCGTGCCCTCGATCACCTCGATCGGTCCCACCAGCGACACGTGCCGCCGCAACACGTCCGGCCTTAGATTATCGCTATCCACTCCGTCCATCTCGATATTTCCGAGTGTCGCTTTCCTGAGGCCAAAGAGTAACTCGGACAGCGTAGTCTTACCGCAACCTGGAGGTCCGCAGATGCCCACGCTTGACCCAGACTCGACTGCCAAGTTGATATTCTCAAATACGGCTTGGCCTTCACGGTACTCGTAACTGACGTCGCGGAGGTTTAGCATGATGCCGCCGCTACCCGGTAGCGACAGCAAACCATCTTGTCGCTCCAGGGGTAAGTCAAATAGTGTGCCCAATTTGTCGACGGATGCCATGAGATCATAGAATCCTTCAAGGTGCTTCCCCATCTTTAGCACGGACCCAAGAGTGATTGTGACAATTAGTTCGGCGGCCACCAGTTGTCCCAATGACAACTGACCTTGGATGACCAGAAAGCCTCCGGCACCGAACAAGATGGCGCTGGCAATTGCATACAGCCCTAGGCTGAAGATGACCTGGCGGAACAGGACTCGGAAATGAGCCTGACGCGCCGTTAAGTATATTCGCGAGATGCGGTCGGCGTGCTCGATGGCGAATTCATTGCCTCCTTCGTGCTTGAGAGTGTTACTACAGCGTGCCAAACCCTCCAGCCAGGCCGCCATCGAATATTTAATCTTCGACTCCTTGATGCTGCTCGCAATGCCACCTCGTCCCAGCACGAACAACAGAAACAAGATAAGTGCCATCACAATCAATTCCAGCCCCAGCAGCAGCGGGTGGAACAACGCTAGCACCACCATACCGGCCACCGTCACGATCACCAGATCCAGACCATCCACGAGAAGCGTTGCAACGACTTTCTGAACGGTGACCACGTCGAAGAAGCGGTTCGCCAATTCTGGAGCAAATTGCCCGTCTAACGCGTCGCGACGAACACGCGGCAACCGATAGGCCAAATCTCCGGCGATGCGCACGAATAGCCGCTGCTGAATGAATTCGACGACATACTTTTCCACGGCTTGAACGATGGCGGAAAAAGTCAGGAATGCAAATAGGATCACCGCCAACACTACAATCGGTTGCAATGAGCGACCAAAGGCGACCGTGGACACCAATATCTCGATTGCTAAAGGCGTCGCCAGTGATAACACTCCGACGAACAAGGCGAATACGAACACGACGCGCATGTCCGGTCGTTCCGGAGCCAACATCATCCACAGACGGGACAGCGGTTTTCGCGGCAAACCGATCTCTCCCACATCTGCTTTCTGACAAGTCATGGCCCGCTCGACAACAACCCAAACTAACAACTCATCTCGATGGGGGTTGTCCATCAATGCGGCCAGTTGTGAGCGCGAAACCCAGCGTCCGATACGTCCCGTCTCGGCAGTAATCGTGTGAAACTTGTGGCCGCGCTGTCGATGGATCAACAGCCAAGGCTGCGAGGAATCAGATAAATGGACCGCCAGGGTCTTCTCACGAACCGCTTGTAGGGCTTGCTCGATGGTGAACTCGACTACTCGGACTCGCAAGCCCATGCTGTCGCCAGCCTCGATAAGCCATTTCCACCAGCGGTCCTGCTCGCTTCCCGGCCAGCCTCGCTGTGCTTCCTGAACCGCACGCTTGGCAATGACACGGTCGAACGCGACATCACACTCCGCTGCCAGCCATTCCAACAAGTCGGCGAGTTGATGAGCAGTTGTAGTCGTCTGTTCATCCATGACTAAGGTACACCTTCCGGGTTGGCGTCCAATGCCATCGCTGCGCGATAGTCAGCCTGAGCCTGAAAGTAGTCCAGCATCGCCTGCAAGACGGTTCTTGCGGCATCGGCCGTTGCCTTTTCTCGCAAGTTGACCACTAATAGATTGCTGTCGCCGAGATCGAACTTGCGCCGTTCGGCCTGCTCCATGGTGCGGGCGAGTTCCAGGCTCTCGCGGGCCCTGGCAATACGCTGAATGGCAGCCAGCAGCGCCGCGTAAACTTCTTGAACATCTGTGGCAATCTTGTCCTGCGTGAAACCGACTTTAGCCGACAGTTGTGCGATCTTGCCTTCGATGGACTGAATCTTGCCGAGCGCCTTTCGACGTTGAAGAGGAACGCTGACCTGCAAAGACGCTTCAAGTTCAAACGGTGTCTTGTCTCTTATGGAACTGGCCGCGGCACCTGTGTCTTGTGAAGTGAACAACACCGCGTCCACTTCGGGCAAGTACAGGTTTCGAGCCTGAGCCAGATCGACTTCAAACTGTCTCCGCGAAAAGTCCAGAAACCGTAGTTCGGGACGGTTTGACATTGCCCGCTGGATGTCGCCATCCATTCGTTCAAAATCGACCGACGCGGCTTCGGGAAACACTGCCGGTAGTTGGTCCTCGGAGGGGATGGTCGGACGGCCTTCGGGAGTTCTCAGAAACAGCGACAGTTTGATGGCGGACTGTTGCAGTTTTCGTCGGGCGTCGATGAGAGCCGCTTGTCGCGAGACGATCAACCGCCGGTTGTCTGTCAACTCAATCGGTGCCAAGTCTCCCGCATTGACTCGTTTTCTTAAGCCGTCATTACGTTGCTGAGCAATTTCTAAGAGCGACCTAGCGATTTGATGATTCTGGCCCGCGGCGACCCACTGCCAGTAGGAATACGACGCCTCCCAAACAAATGCAATGATCTGCGTTTGAATGCCCGGCTCCACTGCGTTGCGGCCATAGGTCGCTCGGAAAAACGCGGCTCGACGTGCATCGGTTTGGCGATTTTGCGCCAAGGGAACGGCGA
>CAZNXE010000111.1:0-1653 GCA_964576465.1 uncultured Planctomycetaceae bacterium | reverse complement strand
CGTTGTTGGTTTCCCGTTCGCCAAACCAGGGCTGGAAATTACCGCGTCCGATTTTGTAACCTCCAAAGATCTCTCCGCCAGAGAAAAGCGGTTGGCTCGCACCTGTACCGAAGCGATTGGTTTTATAGAACCCGAGAGGTCCGCTCGTACCGCCGCCCGTGAGCTTAAGATCAAACGCGCCCCGGGCGGAAAGCATTTCTCCGTCGGCAATGGCTCGTGATAGAAACGCAGCCTCCAACAGTGGATAGGACGCGTACACCGAATCAATCACATTCTGCAGCCGAAGTACAGGAGCTGGCTCGGGGCTCGGGATCTGTTCCACTGGCCAGACCGAGGGCTCATAACTGGATCGCTTTTCGCTGCTCGTGTCATGGAAGATGACGATCGGAGATGTCTCGCGATTTCGTTCCGTAACGAGGGACGTTCTTGTGACAGAAGTGATTGTTTGCTGCTCGCCCGAAGGCGTCAACGAGGTGTGTTGCCGCCTCTCGACTGCTAGCCTGACGGGAGCCAATGAGGATTCGGCGGCATGGTTCATCGCAGAGTGTGAACCGTAATTTGGCTCAATTTGAAGGGCTTGGCTCGGTGAGACGGCACTGATGTCACGTCTAGCTAATTCGAACTGCGGCTGAATTCGGACTGCATCGGTCCGCTTAGGCGAAACCGAGCAGCCGGATGCAATCAAGCAGAGAAGAACGATTCTTAGCTTGTAAAAGATCCGCATCTCTTGTACTCGCCTGCTTTTTCTGAGTCGCTTGCTGACTTGGATCCATCCACTGATTCCCGGTCTGGTCAGGCTCGTGTGCCACATCGAGGCACACCTTCCCCTTATCCCCCTCTTAATCGTTGCTATCGACACAATCCGCCAGTCGAGTGAAGAAATCTCTGTTGGGAGTTCGCGAGGGAGCATTGGGAGAAACAAAGGTTCCAGAAACCGAATACGCACCCCCATGCTTCGCTGTGCGAAGCGCCCTTCACCTTCATCGGGTGGCCGAAAACGAACGTTGCGATTGCGCAGGGCCTTTGGCATCATACTCGCGGGTCCTGCGTTTTGCCTGGGGACGTGGGGTCGGGATGGTGGGGTTGGCTGCGATGGGTCGTTGAACCCGCGGGGCCAACCTTGGTGTGGTGTGGTTTGCTGTGGAGTGGCTTTACGTGCTCTGAGGTGCGACGGGCGAGGTGTTCCTGCACTTGTTCATACTGCCTCGTCGCGATCGCGGCGACGACATCCGCGGCACTTTCGCAGGTGGATGCCCGAGTCGATGACCAGGCGATCGACAGACGGCACCGAACGTGAAGCAGCGTTACTCCATCAGCCAAGCATCACCGCGCAGCCGTCACGATAATCCCAACCACGACCGTGGTTCCGGAACCACATTTTCTCACTTCCAATGAGGAGATCGGATCGAAACAACTGAGACGAATGACCTCTGGGTAGCACTGGTTCTCTGAACCGGTGTGACGAAGTCACAGGAGGCTGGTTAAGCTGCAATCAGGCGAGCGACGCGTGAATTGGTGCCGCGCTCACCTCCTGGGGCTTCGCCCCACCGGTTCAGAGAACCGGTGCCACCCTGCGAGGGACCAACCGGTAATACACTGCGTTCCCTCGCTTACCAACATTATGCAAGTGCTTTCACTTCGGGATGGTTGTGG
>CAZNXE010000110.1:11615-16354 GCA_964576465.1 uncultured Planctomycetaceae bacterium | reverse complement strand
TCATACCGAGAAATTGCCGAGACGATTGAAATCCCTGAAGGAACCGTGGGGTCGCGGTTGAATCGAGCACGACGCGAATTGCAGCAGCACCTTGTCGAGCTGGGATGGGAGCCGTGATATGAATTGCCCCGATGTCCAAGCATTACTTTCCGCATACTACGACGGGGAGTTAGCCGGCGATCGAGAATCTCGCTTGTCGGATCACCTCGATAAGTGTTCGGACTGCGCCAAGGAACTTGCGGAGTTCAAGAATCTCTCAAACATGGCCACTGCGCTCAGCACGCCGGTGCCACCGGAACATATCTGGAGCCAACTCGAAGAGCAGCTAGACCGGCAGTCGAACGATGAACGACCGATAACTCAATCGGTAGATCAGTCTCGAAGTTGGTTCTTTCCTGTGCGAAGGCAGTTTGCATTGGCGGCAACCGTTCTCGTTGCTGCCGGGATCAGTTGGCTCACCTACCAGTCGTGGCCTGCGGACGGCGGACAGAATCAGTTTACAGCTGAGTTTGGGCAGTATCTTGACGAGTTTCGCAACGACCCTAATGCCGCTCAGCAGATTCTGCTTGCGAAATACGAACACCACCTTGTTGACCCCGAGCACGCGATTCAACGGGTTGGGTATCGGCCATCCGTCGCGGATGGTTTGCCTGAAGGCTATACCCTCGAATCGACGCATGTCATGAAGATGCCTTGCTGCACTTGTGTGCAATCGATCTGCAAACGAAGCGATGGCACCACGCTGGCAATCTTTGAGCACGATGACGAAGAAACGACGGATTGGTTTGGTGACCGGCCAGAAATTACGGCCCGTTGCCACGATATACAGTGCTGTCTCGTCGAATTGGATGACCAGATTGCCGCAAGTTGGAAGCGTGGCACGCGGCACGTGACCTTGATTGGCGTGCGCGACGTTGCCGAAGTCAGCCACATGGTTGCATGGTTGGATGAAACAAAATGAGGCAGAACATGCAAAACGCTTCTCGCGATAAATGGTTCCGCAATGTCTTTAGCAAGCATTGGGGCAAGTTGTTGCTCGTGCAGACATTCGCGCTTCTATTCATCGGATTTGTGATCGCATGGAGCCTGAAAGGAACGTCCTCCGCAAACACCACGGAATCTGGCGACTCTCAGGCTCAACAAGATGACGCTCCAACGACATGGACCTGCTCGATGCATCCGCAGATCCAGCAACCCCGTCCTGGACAGTGTCCCCTGTGCGGGATGGATTTAATACCGGTTGCTAAATTTGATGGAGAGGAACCGACAAGCCTGCGACAGATTACGATCAGCGCGGCGTCGAAGTCACTGATGAAAATCCAAACGGCCAGGGTCGAGCGCCGATTCGTCACTGCCGAAATTCGCATGGTTGGCAAGGTCGAATTCGACGAGACTCGCTTGAGCTACATTACGGCTTGGGTTCCTGGTCGGCTTGATCGACTGTTCGTCGACTACACGGGCGTGGAAATCCGCAAGGGCGACCACATGGTCGAAATGTATAGCCCGGCGGTATACGCGGCCCAAGAAGAACTCATTCTGGCCACCCAAGCTGCCCAGCGCAGGGCCTCTGGGTCGCTCTCAGGCAGCGGCACCATCCTGCTTGAATCGGCACGCGAAAAGCTGCGGCTGTGGGGAATGACTCCCGAACAGATTCTGCAAATCGAAAAGCAAAAACGTCCTTCGGACCACATCACCATCTATGCGCCGATGGGCGGTATCGTCATTCAGAAGAACCTTCAGGAGGGGGACTACGTGAAGGTTGGTGAGCGAATCTACACCCTTGCCGACCTGAGCCACGTGTGGGTTCGTTTGGACGCCTACGAATCTGATCTGCCCTGGCTGCACTATGGCCAACGGGTAACCTTCTCGACCGAGGCCTATCCAGGCCAGACGTTTGAAGGGCAAATTGTCTTTATCGACCCTGTGCTCAACCCAAAGACGCGGACGGTGAAGGTTCGCGTGAACGTTCCGAATGCCGGCTTGAAGCTCAAGCCGGAGATGTTTGTTCGCGGGATCGTGCGCGCCCAAGTAGCCACTGATGAGCGCGTGATGGACCCACAATTGGCCGGCAAGTGGATCAGCCCGATGCACCCCGAGATTATCAAAGACGGCCCAGGCACATGCGACATCTGTGGCATGCCGCTCGTGTCGGTCGAGGAATATGGTTATGTACCAGCGGATGCGGGTGCCCTGACAAAGCCGCTGGTGATTCCGGTCTCCGCGGCACTAGTGACCGGGACGCGCGCAATTGTCTATATCGAAGTGCCCGACAGCGAGAAGCCGACCTACGAGGGCCGGGAGATTGTGCTGGGCCCGAGGGCAGGTAAATTCTACATCGTCCACAATGGACTAAGTGAAGGCGATGTCGTTGTCACCAACGGAAATTTCAAGATCGACAGCGCCCTTCAAATTCAGGCTAAGCCGAGCATGATGACACCCGAAGGTGGTGGCGGAGGTGGCCAGCACGACCATGGTGGGACGTCCGACAAAGAGTCATCACAACCGACGAAGAATCGCGCCCAAGTTCCACTTGCGTTCCAAAAAGAACTCAAGGAACTCGTTGAGGCGTTCAAACCGATCAGTGACGCGATCCAGACCGGCAGCCTGGAGCAAGTGCGGGCAGCTTTCTTCGCAATGGAGACGGACTTACAAACGGTCAACGCGGATGCGTTAACAGGGCACACCGCCATGCTCTGGAAAGAACTGTCGATGCTTTTGGCAAACGACGCCGTTGAAGGGAGCGGCGTGCGGCGGTCGGAGGACGCCTACCGTGTGTTCAACGGGACCGCCCAACACATGCGCCGCCTCCGTCTGCAATTGCTTCACGGCGAACACGCTCCAGAGAATCAGCGACCTCAGCAAATCGACACGCCCGAGGAGTTTCAAGGCCAACTCGCGAAGCTGTGGGACGCCTACCAACAGATCTCCGCCGCGCTTGCCTCCGATGATCTGCCCGCAGCCCAAGGGGCCATCGAATTTGCATCGCAAGCAGTGGGTTCGATCGACATGGGGCTCTTGGAAGGTGAAGCCCATGATGCGTGGATGGCATATTCCAAAGAGCTAGATTTCGTGCTCGGTGAACTCAAGGCGGCGGAAGACCTCGCGACGCTAAGAGCACACTTTCAGCCGTTTTCAAATCAGATGACTTCCGTGATTCTGGCATTGGGCGTCGGACCGTCTCAGACCGTCTACCAGTTACACTGCCCCATGGCGTTCGACAATCGCGGGGCGGGCTGGCTGCAAGCCAGCGACAAAGTTCGCAACCCATACTTTGGCGCCCGTATGCTCAAGTGTGCCGACCAAGTGGAAGTAATCGCGGGTCGTGATGTGAACGAGCAGGAGGCGCATCAGCACGATGAGTGATGGACCACAGCCAACCCTTCCGCAGCGACCGTCAATGCTCGATCGCGTCATCCGCTTCGGTCTCGAACGGAAACTCGTTGTCGCCTTGATGGTCATCGCCATCGTGGTGTGGGGGATTCTTGTCGCGCCCTTCGACTGGGAGATTGCCTCGCTGCCGCGCGACCCGGTGGCTGTCGATGCAATCCCAGACATCGGCGAGAACCAGCAGATCGTCTTTACCGAGTGGAAGGGCCGCTCGCCGCAAGACATTGAAGATCAAATCACTTACCCGCTGACCGTCTCGCTGCTGGGCACCCCTGGAGTGAAGACGGTTCGTAGCTACTCGTTCTTTGGCTTCTCGTCGATCTACATCATCTTCAAAGAAGAAATCGACTTCTATTGGTCACGCAGCCGTGTGCTGGAGAAGCTCAACAGCCTGCCCTCCGGCACGCTGCCCGAAGGAGTACAGCCTGCCTTGGGCCCCGACGCGACGGCGCTGGGCCAGATCTATTGGTACACCCTCGAAGGTCGCGACCCCGATGGGCAGCCGGCCGGCCGGTGGGATTTGCACGAACTGCGCACGATCCAAGATTGGTACGTGCGATACTCGCTGCTCTCGGCCGACGGGATCAGTGAGGTGGCCTCGATTGGCGGCTTTGTACAAGAGTATCAGGTCGACGTCGATCCCGACGCGATGCGAGCCTACGGTGTCGGCCTCGACGACATCTTTGCGGCCGTGCGAATGAGCAACGTCGATGTTGGCGCCCGTACAATCGAGGTGAATAAGGCAGAGTACATCATTCGTGGCCTCGGCTTCATTGAACAGATTTCCGACATCGAACAATCCGTCATCAAGGTCAACGACAATGTTCCCGTTTACATCAAGGACATCGGAAAGGTTAGCCTGGGACCCGCGCTGCGCCGTGGGGCGCTCGACAAGGGTGGTGCCGAGGCGGTAGGCGGGGTCGCGGTTGTGCGATTCGGATTCAACCCCTTGGCGGCCATCAAGAGTATCAAGAAAAAAATCAAGGAGATTTCCCCCGGCTTGCCCACGAAAGTGGTGGTTGATGACAGTCGCCTTTCTCAAGATCAGCTGCGCTCCATCGCCGCAGGCTTGGGTTTCAACGCCTTCGATGGGGCGGAACTCAATCAAGAAAAATGGCTCGACTGGCTGCGGTCCACTCCCCGGGAGCAGTGGCCCGAGGGGATGACGACGAGCCAGGTGACCATTGTTCCCTTCTACGACCGGAGCGGGTTAATCCACGAGACCCTGGGTACCCTGAACACGGCGCTAACCGAAGAGATTATGGTCACGATCATTGTGGTGCTTGTCTCGGTGATGCACCTGCGAAGCTCGATTCTCATCGGTGCGCTGTTGCCGATGGCCGTGCTGATGT
>CAZNXE010000110.1:0-11584 GCA_964576465.1 uncultured Planctomycetaceae bacterium | reverse complement strand
GGTGGATGCCAACGTCGTCGCACTGTCGGGCATCGCCATTGCGATCGGCACGATGGTCGATATGGGCATCATCCTCTGTGAAAATATTCTCAGAAATCTCGATGAGGCCGATCCTGAAGAAGACCGTCTGGAGGTTATCTTCCGCGCCACCAGCGAAGTCGGTTCAGCAGTGCTTACGGCCGTGGCTACCACGGTGATCAGCTTCTTGCCGGTCTTCACGATGACCGGTGCCGAGGGGAAGCTGTTCCAGCCGTTGGCTTTCACGAAGACGTTTGCTCTCATTGCGTCGGTGATTGTAGCACTCACGATCATCCCGCCGGTTGCCCACGTGCTATTTGCTGGTCGGCTGACATCACGAATGCTGAAACAGGCGTTTCATGTGGGGCTGATTGTCGCGGGCATTATTATTGGCGTCTGGTTAGCCTGGTGGGCAGGGTTGATGCTTGTGCTGTTGGGCGCGTACCAAGTGGCCGAAGATCACCTTCCCAAGTGGTTGCGTGGGTACGCTCCCTGGCTTGCAAGCGGCGCGGCCGTGTTGGCCGTGGGAATGTTGCTGACAGAAGAATGGCTGCCGTTGGGTCCGGATAAAGGACTATCGCGAAACCTACTGTTCGTTGCCGTATTGATTGGCAGCCTGCTGCTGTTCTTTCAGATTTTTCAGCGTTTTCTCTACGTGCCGATCCTCCGCTGGTGTTTGGCCAACAAGGCTTTGTTTCTTTCCATCCCAACCGTTCTCGTCTTTCTTGGCGCCTCGGTCTGGTTAGGTTTTGGAACAACATTCGGCTGGATTCCTTGGTCGGCCGAGCAAGTTGGGCTGGATCGATCCTTCGTTGAAGAGCGGACAATCTGGCTATCCGCTAGCGAAGCCCTTCCTGGCTTGGGCAAAGAGTTCATGCCCCCGTTGGACGAAGGGGCCTTTCTCTACATGCCAACCACGATGCCGCACGCCTCGATCGGAGAGGCCCTCGACGTGCTGCAATTTCAAGACCGACGGTTGGCCTCGATTCCCGAGATCGATAGCGTGGTGGGAAAAATCGGCCGCGTCGATAGCCCGTTGGACCCGGCACCGATCTCCATGATCGAAACAGTGATCAACTACAAGTCGGAATACCTCTCCAACGCTGACGGTCACCAACTTCGCTTCCGCTACGACTGGGACAAAGGTGTCTATGTCCGAGACAAAGACGGCGATCTGATTGAAGACCCCAACGGTAAACCCTTTCGCCAATGGCGAGATGAGATTCGCTCGCCCGACGATATCTGGAAAGAGATCACCAAAGCAGCGGAAATACCCGGCACAACTTCGGCACCGAAACTACAGCCAATCGCGGCCCGAATTGTGATGCTGCAAAGCGGCATGCGTGCTCCGATGGGTGTTAAGGTCAAGGGGCCCGACTTGGAAACGATCGAGCAAGTAGGCTTGCAGATCGAACGGTTTCTGAAGGAGGTTCCCAGCGTCGAAGCCTCGGCGGTGATCGCCGACCGAATCGTGGGGAAGCCCTACATTGAAATCGACATCGATCGCGACGCCATTGCCCGCTACGGACTCATGATTCGTCAAGTACAAGACGTGATCGAAGTGGCGATTGGCGGGCGCCGCATTACGATGACTGTCGAAGGGCGCGAGCGCTACCCGGTGCGCGTTCGCTACGTGCGCGAACTGCGCGATCAAATCGAAACGCTCGGTCGCATTCTCGTGCCAGCTCCCGATGGCGCGCAGATCCCGCTCGTTCAATTGGCCGAGTTTCGTTACGTCCGCGGTCCCCAAGCGATCAAAAGCGAAGACACCTTTCTGATTGGCTACGTGCTGTTCGACATGAAGTTGGGACAAGCCGAGGTCGACGTAGTCGAGGAGTGTCAGGCATATCTTGATGCCAAGCTGGCCTCTGGCGAGTTTACGCTGCCACCTGGGGTCAGCTATACCTTCGCTGGCAACTACGAGAACCAAATTCGCTCGCAGAAGACACTCGCCATCGTCCTCCCACTCGCATTGTTCGTCATCTTTATCATTCTCTACTTCCAATTCAATTCGGTGATCACCACCTCGCTCGTCTTCAGCGGAATCATCGTCGCTTGGTCCGGCGGATTCCTGATGATCTGGCTCTACGGGCAGCCGTGGTTTCTCGATTTCGACATCTTTGACACCAATATGCGTGACCTATTCCGGGTTCATCCAATCAACCTGAGTGTCGCCATTTGGGTTGGCTTTTTGGCGCTATTCGGTATCGCCAGCGATGATGGCGTGGTGATTGCCACGTATCTCGATCAGAGCTTCGCCAAGCGTGAGATCACGACGATCCAAGATGCGCGCGAATCAACCGTCGAAGCGGGTGCCCGACGCGTGCGCCCCTGTTTGATGACCACGGCAACCACCATCCTGGCACTAATCCCTGTACTAACTTCCACAGGACGTGGTTCCGACATCATGGTCCCCATGGCCATCCCCAGCTTCGGCGGCATGACCATCGCAATCATGACGATGCTCGTCGTCCCCGTGTTGTACTGCCTGGTGAAAGAAATCAAGCTGAAATCCGGCATGCAAGACTCGCTCTTCGCCAAAGACGCCGGAGTACCCAAGTCGGCGTAAGACGTCGGTGTACTTATACAGAACGAACGACCTACAGATTCCGTCCAACGAGCGATTCTTTTGCCGATCGTATTGACGCCAGAATGCGGCATTCGCAGGATCATTTGAAACAGCGACAGACAGGCATGTCGCATTACATGGTCGAGCTCGAAGAGCGGCAGGAACTGCGATCGCCCATCACATTTGGATAAGATCCGATGATCCCGGTGCGATCGAACCGCAACGAAGAGCGTTCACTCCGCGATCAGTTCCAGGCACACCAGTCGGGTGTTTCCGCGGAGATAGAGTAGGCCGTGGGAGAGGATTGGTGCGGCCCAGGCGGGATGTTCTAGTAGACGGGATGGCCCTAATCCGGGTATGTCGCGGCCGTCTTTTTCGCCACGAGGCACGACGTTGGCAACGACGTCGAATTTCTCGGGATTCACTTTCATCAGCAGGAGATCGCCGTACTCACACAGGCAGACGAAATGGTCATCGACGTACATCAACGAAGCACGGCCTAATTTTGGCTCGCTCCACATTACTTCGCCCGTGTCGAATTTCACGCAGCGTAGTTCGGCATTATTGGTGTGTCGCCCGCTGGAACCATAAACATAGCCCTCGTGGTAGATGGGCGTGTTCCAATGTGTTTGCAGACTCTTGTTCCGCCCACGGTCTTCGTCGCTCCACACAACATCGAACGTGCCAGGCCGAACTTCGAGCAACGCGCTGCCGGGCCCATACGTTTCGGAAATCAGAACGCGATTGCCCACGACAACCGGGTTGCTGGCGTTGACGCTCTCCAGAATGCTGGCTCGCCAGGGAAAGAACAGATCGACGGCGCCGTCGGCCGGATCGAAGCCGATCAACCCGCCGCGGGAGAAGACGAAGCACCAGCGACGATCGTCAATCGTCGCCAGCACCGGGCTTGTGTAACTGCAGAGTTCGTTGGTAATCGCGTAACGCACTTCGCCGGTGTACTTGTCGAAGGCGACCACACCGGTGCCGTTGCCTTGGAGCCGCATCATGTCATGAGGCCGGCTGTCTTTGGGACTTCCGCCGACTTGCACGATGAGCAGATCGCCTTCGACGATCGGCGAGGAACCTTCACCAAAAAAATTCTGCACGATACCGAACCGCTTGACGAGATCGATCTTCCACCACAGTTGCCCATCAAGAACACTCACGCAGTGCAACATGCCTTCGCCGCCGCGAATGTAGACGCGGTCGTCATCCACGACCGGCCCACAGCGTGGACCGTTGTTGTAGCCATACATGTCTTCGTAGGCCGTTGGGTATTCAAACCGCCACAGTTCGTTGGCCGTTTCGGCTTCGTAGCACGTGAGCCGCGCCTTGCCGGCGGCCCCGGGTCGTGGGTCATGGCGGTCGAACATGAATAACCGGCCACGGCTAACCGCTGGCATTGCGTAGCTCGTACCAACTTGCATCTGCCACAGCAGCGGAGGACCTTCCTCGGGCCAATCGGTCAGGATCCCCTTCTCCGGCGACTTGCCATCGCCGGTAGGACCCAAGAAGCCGGGCCAATCGACACCCTTGTTTCGCGTCCAAAGGTTGGGCACGTCTTGCTTCAGGGGGCGCGCGAAGGCAACTTGCTCGGTTGCCGCAGTGGGTCCGACATCGGGCTGTTCGACATGCGATGTAGAATCGGACGAAGCTGGATCAGTATCCTGATCTTGGCATCCCGAACCTAGCAGCGGGAGACAGAGCCAGCAGCACATCCACATGGTCCGCATTACGGTATGACCTCGCACAGCACCGGTTCGTCATCAAGCAAGACACTACTATATCCGAGATGCGTGTCGTCGAAGACCCCCAATGAATGTGTCCGCTGGGAGAGAACGCCGGCGCGCGACAAATTTGACTTCTTCTCGACCCCTCGATGTAATTGGTTTTCGGAGTCCTCTCAGAGTCGTTGCTCGCTGGAAGGTAAGATTCAATCATGTCCCTTCGACATATCACTTATCCATTGTGTTGTTATTGCATCGCAATGTTTGCAGTGTTCATCTCCGCGGGCTCTGCTTGTGGCGGCACGGTTGCATCGCGGCCGAATCTGCTGTTCATCATTGCCGACGACTGCACGTATCGCGACGTCGGTTGTTATGGCGGTCAGGCGCATACGCCCCATATCGATCGACTTGCTAGCCAAGGCATGCGGTTTACCCAAAGCTTTCAAGCGGCGCCGATGTGTTCGCCAACGCGGCACTGCATTTATACCGGCCTGTATCCGGTGAAGAGCGGCGCCTATCCACAGCGGACGTTTGCCAAGGAGGGAACGCGCAGCATCGTGCATTACTTACAGCCGCTTGGATATCGCGTTGCACTCAACGGCAAGTCGCACGTCGCGCCGCGATCGATTTTTCAATTCGAATACTCCGGCCAAGGAAAGAGGAAGAAACAGCTCGACTGGAACGCGATCGAATCGCTATTTGCTGAATCGAAAGAGGCTGCCAGTCCGTTTTGTCTGTTCGTCTGTTCAACGGAGCCGCACTCGCCATGGAACAAGGGGGACGCCAGCCGATACGATCCCGCGACCGTGGAACTTCCGCCCTATTTCGTCGATACCCCCGAAACGCGAGATGCCTTCTCCCGATACCTGGCGGAAGTCACTTACTACGATGGTCAAGTGGGGCGTTGTCTATCACTGCTCTCAAAGTATGGCTTGGACGATTCGACGTTCGTGATTGTCACAACGGAACAAGGTTCCAGCTTGCCCTTCGCAAAGTGGACCTGCTACGACTCAGGGTTGCAAAACGGTCTCATCGCAAAATGGCCGGGCAAGATTGCACCTGCCACGGTGAGCGATGCGTTGATCGAGTACGTTGACGTGGTCCCCACATTCATCGATGCCGCGGGGGGCGAAGTGCCAGATGGTCTCGATGGCCGCAGTTACCTACCGGTGCTTACGGGTGACACGACCGAACATAAGCAATACGTCTTTGGAATTCAGACGACACGCGGCATCACCAACGGCTCGGAATACTATGGGATTCGGATGGTGCGATCCGACCGGTTCAAGTGCATCGTCAATCTCACGCCGGAGGCGGCGTTCCAAAATAACATGACGTTGTCCGACATCTTCGCGTCGTGGGAAGTACGGGCGAAGACCGATCCTGCCGCCGCTGTGTTGGTACACGGTTATCGACACCGCCCTGGGACTGAACTGTATGACATTGTTCGCGATCCGTATGAACGGAACAATTTGGCCGACGACCCGCGGTATACGGAAGATCTCAGTAGGCTGAAGGCCGAACTGGACAGGTGGATGAACGAGCAAGGTGACGAAGGACAAGCCACTGAGCTTGCCGCCAAGAAGCATCAGGTCTTCGGCGGTATCACCAAGATCAAGAAGAAGTAAAACTTGCGAGACACGTGTGTCACGTTGTTCGCCGCAGTCGCGTTTTTTGCAACGATCGAAGTTGACTGATACGATACGCCAGTGGATTCAACTCAAGTTCTCCAATGATCGGAAGAGAAGCATGCCCGGTATTTCACGTCGAGGCTTCGCGGGGCACTCGCTCGGTTCCTTATTGACCTTCTCGCTGCTTGAGACGTTATTCGCATGCGATGCGTTCGGCAAAGCCATTCAGCCCATCACTGCGAAATGGCTGGACGAGTTGAATAACCTGAGCCAAGACTTGCGAAACGAAACCCTGACACAAGTAGTGTGGCAAGACAAAATTGAGGAGCTGTTCGCTCAGGTCGACCTTCCTAGGCTGCTGGCGTTCGTCGACTTCGATCGTCTCGCTACCGACGCCAAGCTGGTTCACAAGGGTGCCCGAAGTCTGCGGTGCAATTTTCCGCAAGTTGAAGGCTTGCCGACCAACTTAGTCTTCGGCAAGCAAATCTTCGCGGTCAAGAAGGGCCGCTCCGTCGTGCCGCATGGCCACAACAATATGGCGACCGCGTTTCTCGTCTTGGACGGCAAGTTTGAAGGGCGACATTACGACCGCCTGGAAGATGAAGAAGAGCACATCATCATCAAGCCGACGATCGATCGCGACTTCAAGCAGGGCGAGTGCTCGACCGTCTCCGACTACAAAGACAACGTGCATTGGTTTAGGGCGTCGCACGAACCTAGCTTTCTCTTTAATATCCACGTCTTGAATGTTCGCCCTGACAGCGACCGAAAGACCGGTCGGGTCTATGTCGATCCGGCTGGTGAGCAGCTCAACGATGGCTTAATCCGCGCCCGACGTATTAGCTATGGCGAGGCCAATCGGCTTTACGGTTGATGGACGGTTACGAGCGCATGGTGGTCGACTCGCGCAAAGTGCCTGTCGAGTCGCTCACGTCGATTGCTTCAATCAGCAATGAAGCAGCGGCAAGTTGCTCGCTTTCCGATTGGTTTAACTCAACTTCGTCGAAGGTAAACGCATGATGGATATCAGGCCGATTCTCGATCATGTAGCAACGTTGGCATTCGCGCTGGCTGCGGCATGTTGCATGACAGCTATCGGGCCTGCAACGATGGCCGATGAGGTCATTTCCCCCCTCAGCTATCGCATCCAGCTCGAAATCGCCGGTCAAGGTTTCGACAAGAAAACGTGCTGGGTTCATGCAAGGGCGGGCGTTGTGCCGCCGCGAGGCGATCGGCAGCTTGAAGTTGTGATGACCATGCAGAAGTTGCTGCTATCTGGTTCGGATGTATTCTATGCACTGAACGAGTTGCGAACCCAAGACTTGGGCCATACCTGGACGGAGCCCACGGAGCATGCGACGCTTGGTCGACGAGACGAACCGAACGGGGTCGAGGTCTGCATTTGCGATTTCACACCAAAGTGGCACGCTGCAAGCGGCAAGCTGCTTGGCACCGGGCAGAGCGTTCGCTACGGCGAGAATCGAGTCCTGCAGATGGGACGACGCGAAGTTGCGTATGCCGTATACGATCTGAAACAGCGGACATGGAGCACTTGGGCAACACTCACACTGCCCGAAGACCGCGCAGACTTTCAGAGTGCGGGATCTGGCTCGGGGCAACGTTTTGATTTACCCAACGGCGATCTGCTTGTGCCGATCTATTTCAAACGCCCGAATGCCACGCAATACGCGTCGACCGTTGCTCGTTGCCGGTTCGACGGCGAGAAACTCTCCTACGTCGAGCATGGCAGCGAGCACACCATTCCCATCAAACGCGGTTTGTACGAACCTTCGCTGACGAAGTACGGCAATCGATTCTTTCTCACGCTTCGCAACGATCTTGCCGGCTATGTGACCAGCGGCACCGATGGACTGCACTTCAACGAGCCAATCGTCTGGAAGTTCGACGACGGCGAGGATCTAGGTAATTACAACACGCAACAGCATTGGGTTACCCACAGCGAAGGGTTGTTTCTCATCTACACCCGACGAGGAGCTGGCAACGATCATGTGTTCCGACATCGGGCCCCACTGTTCATCGCTCGAGTTGATCCCGAGCGGCTCTGCGTACTACGTGAGACTGAACAAGTTCTGGTCCCCGAGCATGGTGCCCGCTTGGGCAACTTCGGCGTTGTCGATGTGAACTCCGACGAAACTTGGGTTACTGTTACCGAGTGGATGCAGCCGGCAGGGGTCGAGCAATACGGCAGTGAAAACCGCATTTACTGCGCCCGCATCTTGTGGTCATCGCCCAACAAATTGGTCAGTGCTCCGTAATTCGACCCACGACAATCGCTGTTGGGCGAGCGGCGAATGAGAATATACCAAACCCGACGCGTGAGCGAGGGACCAACCGGTAATACACTGCGTTCCCTCGCTTACGCGTCGGGTTGTGATAGGTTCGTTCTTATTTGCTGCACGCCTTGGTCACCCAACGACCCACCATTGAGGGGAAATCGTGGCCCTAGCCGGCAAGAACGTGTACATTGGAGTTGTTCTTGTCGTGGTTCCGGTCGCTAGATAGCACAGGAAGGCTGATGCAAAAAGAGGCTGTCCGATTCCTGTCACGCGGTCGACTCGTCGGCACGTATGGGTTTGTGCTCTGCGCGGCCGCTTGCTGTGCCACATCGCGCGCGCAGATGTCGATTGGTTCCCTCTCGGGCGTGCTGCCTGCAACGACCCCCACGAGTTCGCTGATTCTTGGGGACAATCTCACTTCACTGCAAACGGCATGGCAAGGTGGCGGCACGGCGGATCAGCAAGTATGGGTGACGAACATCGCGTCGCGTGCCAATGCGAATACGAGTGGGGCCGTGCCGGCGGACTTTGGAACGGCCAGAACAGATTCCAGTATCGCGCAAGCAGCCGGGTTGCGTTACGCAATGACCGGGAATGTGGCGGATCTGAACAAAGCCGTCGCGGCGCTAGAAGTGCTCGACGTACCGGGTGGAACATTCATCACGCGCCCAGAAGTCTTGACAAGCTATCTTTCCGCATACGACTTCATCCGTGGCGCATCGACTGCCGATCTGCCGGCTGCCACAAGACAAACGATCGAGAGTCGACTGCTGACCGAGACACAGAGCTTGGGCAACGGTAACAACACGTTTAGCAATGCCAGGGCAAAACATGGCGCCACCCGCGCTATGGCGGGTGTGTTGCTTCGCGATCAAGCGCTGTTGGACCAAGGGCTCAGCGACTTGCAGGGACATTTCGACTACAGCACGACCGACGATGGTTGGTTCACCGACAGCCAAGGTCACTACCTCAACTACACACTACGCCATGTCGCACTGTTCGCCCGAGTTTATCAGCAAGGTTCCGGCGTCGATCTTTCGTCGAATCTAAAGCCGTACATCGACATGACGATTGGGCTGCGAAAACCAGACGGTACGGCCCCCAATGTCTCCAATGGTCTTAACTCTGCCGTGGGGCTGCACTACTTGATGTCGACCGCCGATCCCGAAACCGCGGCCAACACCCGGTGGTATATCGAGTCGACCACTCCGTCTCCCTATGGGTGGCTTAACACGAATCTTGCCAATAACGACAACACCTATGCATCGGCCTTCGCGCTGGCAGACGTCAACAGCGTGACAGCGGCCGCGCCAACGAGCTCGCCCACGTTCTTCGCCCCAGGGCAAAGCAAGGTCACGGTGTTCCGCAACGATTGGGGACCAACGAGCGACTACCTATTGATATCGCCGGGCATCGACAGCCCTTCGTTTGAGTTTCAAAGCGACGACCCGCCGATCGATCTCAGCATTCCAGCGTTTCATACTCAAAATGACACCGGGGAGATTCTGCTTTCCGCCCGCGGAAAATACATCCTCGTAGCCCCAGGATATGAACGAGGCGACCTTTCCAATTCTCCGTCGGGTCTTACCACTAAGTGGGCCAACTGGCACAACGTTGTGTTGGTCGACGGCGCGGTTGGTGCCGACAACGAAGGTCGCAAGATGCGGCCCGAGGATTTCGTGCAAACGAATCGACTCGATAGCACCGAACTAGGCAATTTCACAGGCGTGAGCGATTTCGCGACCTTGGAAATGAACTATGCTGACACACTTGTCCGGAGGAGCACCGCCTTTCCGAATGAAGACTACTTTGTTGTTGCTGACCGCATGCAAAGTGACACGCAGCGTGCGTACGGTTTTAACCTCGTCGGTCGTGGTACACAGACCGTGCTAACTTCGGAGCAGAACTACGTCGCCGTGCGATGGGAATACGACGGTGCCCAGGTGATCGAACACCTGATCGGTAGCGCGGATCTTACGTTGACCACCGGCAGCCTATGGATGCACGATACGTTCAACAACTTTGAGGTAACGCAGCGGATGACCGCCACGATGACGGCCCAGGACGGGCTGTTTATTAGTGTGCTGGAAACCGCCGATGCTGGTACGGCCTCGCAACTGTCGATTACTCGGCTGTTCGCGTCTGATCAGCAACTCGCGGCGCAGGTGGCGAACGCCACGGAGAACTGGGTCGACACGATCCTCGTTCAGCAGGACGGCGGCCAACTGTTTGCAGCCGGTTCCGTGGAGAGCGATGCTGAGTACGCCTATGTTCGGCAGGTCGATGGCCAACTCGAGTCGCTGATGCTGGCCGAGGGTACGCAACTTGCCCTCAGCGGCCAGACGATCTTCGAGACCTCTGCTGCGGTAACGATGTCGCTGTTATTCGCGGAAACCGAGATCCGCGGCACTCTTTCCGCCGACGACTTCCTCGTAGGCACCGAATTGTTTCTATACGACCAGCAGCCAATCGCAGCCGCCTGGCTCAACGGCGTCCCGCTAGCGTTTCAAAACCTGTCGAACCATAGCGTCCTTGTCCTGCCCTCGTCCGGCTCACTGCTTATCACGTTCGTTCCAGAGCCCGCCACGGTGGTTCTCATTGCCACTGGCCTGCCGCTGCTGTGGTGGGTGTCGAAACGCCGCCGCTCGAAACGTTGCTAAGTTGACGCAGCTTACTCGCCAGATGCGTTACAATGATTCCTTGTACCTCGCTACGCTCCTCGTGAAACGCTAGCCGACCGCATGCGATTCGTCGTCAAACTACTGCTTGTTGTGGCCATTGCCAGCGGTGCCGGATGGGCCGCCTACTCGCCAGCGATGAGCTATTGGAAGGAGCGGAATCGGCCGACCTTTCGCACCGATGAGGTGACCCGACGCACGATTACCTCGGTGGTCAATTCCTCGGGCAAGGTGAAGCCGGTGCTGTCGGTCTTGGTCGGTTCGTTCGTTTCCGGTCCAATCGAAGAGCTGCATGCTGATTTCAACGACCACGTGGAGAAGGACCAGCTCCTGGCCGTGATCGACCCTCGCATCTATTCAGCTGCCGTCGAACGTGACAGGGCGACGCTGATTACCCGGCAGGCAGACGTAGAGCGTGTAAAAGCACAATTGCAGCAAGCCATCAACGACGAAAAACGCTCCATTGCACTTCTGGAAGAGAATGCGGACTTCATCTCGAAGACCGAGATGGATCGTTTTCACTTCAGCCGGCTGTCGCTTGAAGCACAACTCATGGTGGCACGAGCGACCATTGCCCAGGCTCAGGCGAACTTGAGTAACTCCGAGGCAAATCTCGGGTATACGAAAATCCGCTCGCCAGTCGACGGCATCGTCATCGACAAAA
>CAZNXE010000109.1:1570-16500 GCA_964576465.1 uncultured Planctomycetaceae bacterium | reverse complement strand
TTCGCCAAGTAAAAGAAAATGTACGTCACTGCCGCGACTGTTATAATTTGGCCGAGGGTGATCTGTGCGAAATCTGCCAGAACCCTCAGAGCGATCGCACGCTGTTGTGCGTTGTCGAACAGCCGCGTGATTTGATGTCCATCGAACAGGCCAGTGCCTATCGCGGGCTTTATCACGTTTTGCTCGGAAGAATTGCACCGCTGGAAGGCATTGGACCCGAGGATCTGACGATCGAAGCGCTCGTGCAGCGGGTGCAGTCGGGTAGCTTTAGCGAGATAATCATGGCGACCAACCCTACTATTGAAGGAGATGGCACGGCCCTACACATCAGCAGTCTCCTGGGAGAAACGAATGTGGAAATCACGCGACTGGCGCGGGGGTTAACGACCGGTAGTGTGCTAGAATTCGCTAATAGAGAGATGGTGGCAGACGCCCTAACCGGCCGGCAGCGTTTTTGATCTTGTGAAGAACTAACAACAAGGCGGTTGATCGACGATGCGACTTTCCTTCGGCCAAGAAATGCGGATGCAGCAGAAGCAGGTGCTTGCTCCGCGGATGATCCAATCGATGGAAATTTTGCAATTGCCAATCATGGCACTGCAAGAACGCATCGAACAGGAGATTCAAGAAAACCCTTGCCTCGAAGTGAGCGAGGATGAAGATTCCGATTTGCCGGAAGAACCTCAAGCGGAAGCCGAAAATCCCGACGCCCCTTCGGAGGAAGAAAAAGAACTCGTCCTTGACGAAAGCAAGGACAACGTCGACGACTTCGAGCGACTGATGAAAATGGACGAGCAGTGGCCCGACTATTTCGAGGACCGCTCCCGACCCTCGGCTTCGCGAATGGACGAGGACTCCGAACGGCGACACGATGCGATTGCCAACTTGGCCGACCGACCGCCGTCGATGCAAGATTATCTTCGCGATCAACTGGCCTGGTTCGACGTATCGGAAGAAGTGCGGAGTTTGGCCGAGCGGATTATCTACGCGCTGGACTCCAATGGATATTTGCCGGCGCCGCTAGAAGATCTACTCGACGCGAATACCACGCCCGAGCAACTTGAAGCCGCCCGTGAGGCCTTGGAGCTGGTGCAGAAGCTCGACCCACCTGGAATCGGCGCGCGAAACGAGCGTGAGTGCTTGCTGCTGCAATTGAAGCCTGGCATGGATTACTACGACGAGTTGCGAACCCTGCTCGATTCGCACTTGGACGATTTGATCCACAATCGCTGGCCGCTGATTGAGCGAAAGACCGGTTTTTCAGCCGAGGTCATTCGCACGGCCATCCACGAACTTCAGAAGTTAAAGCTGCGTCCCGGCTCAGTATTCGTCGACAAGACGGTTCCCAACGTGGTGCCAGACGTTTTTCTCGATGTCTTGGAAGACGGCACCTACCAAGTGCGGTTGGAAGAGGGCCACACGCCAACGCTTTTCATCAGCTCGTTCTATCGCAAGCTGGTCATGCAGGGAAAAGCCACCGAGGAAGCAAAAGAATACATCAAGCGCAAGATCAACTCCGCACAGTGGCTCATCGAATCGATCGAACAACGCCGCAGCACGTTGACCCGAGTATCGCAAGCGATCGTCGACCATCAAAGAAAGTTCCTCGAAGAGGGGCCCGAAGCGATCGAGCCTTTGAAGATGCAGCAAATTGCCGATCGGGTCGGGGTGCATGTGACAACCGTGAGCCGTGCCGTCGACGACAAGTGGATTCAAACCGCGCGGGGTATTTTTCCACTCAAGCGATTCTTCGTGGGCGGCACCATCAGCGCCGACGGAGAGGAGATCGCCTGGGATACGGTCCGCTTGAAGTTACAAGAGATCATCGATGAAGAAGACAAGGAACGTCCCTACAGCGACGATGAACTTGTCAAGCAACTCGCCAAGCATGGCGTAAAAGTCGCTCGCCGCACGGTCACAAAGTATCGCAAGGCAATGAATATCCCCAGCTCACGACAGCGCCGCGATTGGACACTCTCCGGCGGCAGCGAGAAGCAGAAGACGGCTTCCACGGTCGATGATAAATCTCATGTGACTGAAAAGTAGAGCCCGCCAGGATGCGCGGCATCGGGCACATCACGGTTATGAGTTGGAGATGATGTGAATCCCGCGGCGCACGCGCTCGGTGCGACGGGCCTGATCGATGTCGGCGGAAATCTTACTCACGTTCTCGATGCCAGGCATGACAAAATTCGGGTGGCTGCGGTCGCTGGAGACAATGCGAATCGTTCCGCAGCCAACTGCCCGCTCGAACAAACGTTGTTCGTAGGTAACATCGTCCATATCAATTGCCTCGATGCGATCGACGCGCCGCTTGAGGATGCCACTCTCGTGGAACAAGCGTTGCGAGGTGAGTCGGTAACGGATCGACATTCGCCGGAACACAAGCGTTGCCAGCGGAATCGCCCACAACACGATGATTCCGCCTACGAGGATTGCCCACCACATTCCATCGCGAAGCATTGCGATGGCGGCGGAGAGGGCCACCAACGTAATCATCCCGCAAACGACCCAAGTGCCGATCATCGCCTTCGGCGAATACCCACCCGTCCAAATTTCATGTTCGATATCGTCATCGACGTTTTGCCGCGACTGAAACTCATTGCGAAGGCGATCGGTTGCCGTCGGCTGCGGTTGATCATTCGGCATATCGTTGGAAGGAGTCGAACTGCTCATTGGTGGAGCCCTGGGTTGTGGAAACCGTTCCTAGAGAAATCAGTTATCGGTTCATGGAGTATTCGCCGTCGACGATCCAATATCGCCACGAAAACGGGCATTCTCAATCGAATATCATCGCCATTGTCTCGGGGTTTGTCGACAGGACTTCGAGATTTGCACACTCTGGGCATTGGTTTCGAGGGTCCGCCACTGCGGTTCGACTCGTAATTTCGCCGCTGGGATAACCCCCCGTATTGTCGTGGTGTGCAGCAGTCCAGGTGGTGGGTTATAGTATGCGGTTGAGGCTTGAGCCATCGCATGAGAGTTGTCAAAGAGAGTCTGGTACGTCGTCCCGCGAATGTGAGCGATCATGAAGTGTCCCTATTGCCGTGGCGATAACGATCGCGTGATCGACTCCCGCGCCAGCGACGACGGGTATGCCATTCGTCGCCGACGCGAGTGCGGTTCGTGCTCCCGACGCTACACGACGTATGAGCGGATCGAAGGGGCGGTCATCAAGGTCGTGAAGAAAGATGGAGTTCGGGTTCCATTCGACCGTGACAAGATCAAGCACGGGCTCGAAAAAGCCTGCTGGAAACGCCCGGTCAGCGACGCACACATCGAAGAAGTGGTCGCCGCCATCGAGGCTGACATCTTCACGAACTTTGAAGGCGAAGTCGATAGCCGATACCTTGGCGAGCAAGTCATTCAGAGGCTAATGAAACTCGATCAAGTAGCCTACGTCCGCTTCGCCAGCGTCTATCGCGAGTTCAAAGATGCCCGCGACTTCGTCCAAGAGCTAGAACCCATGCTAGCCGAACCGCAATTTCCACGACGACCTGGCGATGAATAGGATGTGAGGGCTGCGTCAACGGGGTTGTAGAAAGACCGTCTGAATCAGCGGCTCGTCGTCCTGAATCCAGGGACGAGTTGGAGGGAGTCGACAAACTAGAAGGGGCCATCAATACGACCTACGAGAGTCCATCCATAACGGACATGGGCGGAACAGATGAGGCGTGGATTACAGCCTCAAACGATGGGACAATAGTCCGGCTAATCGTAAGCGAATAGACGCTGTAACTGGTAGTTCGGAAGAGGAAAGCGTTTGTAGTTACACCTAACAAGGCCGGAGATGTCACTGAGCATGGATGAGAGAGAAGAGATGGAAGAGGAGTCGGCCGACAAATCGAAAGAGTTCGTCCAGTTCATGAGCGAGCACCTTGTTGTGTATGCCGTTGAGGTTACGTCATACGAGGATGGCAAGGTACTCGACGAAACCATTGTTGCGTTATCGGGCGTGATTATCGAGATATTCGATCGTTGGTTGTGGGTGACCGCTGGCCATTGTCTCAAGATGCTAGACGGCGAAGAAAACAACACATTAACGCTGAGAAACGGCGGATTTCTCGATTGCTTTGGGCGAAACCCTAAGTCTACCCATGCAATTCCTTATACCTATGATCCGAGCGAACGGGAGTACATTGAGGAGCCCGATTTGGGACTGGATTTTGGTATTATCCCACTTACGGATCTATTCCGCCAACAAATGGCAGCCAATGGCATACAGCCAATAAGGCGCAATCACTGGACAGAACAGGTCGGCCTCGATTTCGAGCATTACAAAATGCTTGGCATCCCCGTCGAGCAGGTGTTCGTTCAAAAGGATCCTAGCGGACGTCTCGTTGGTAAAACTCGCCCCGTCCTGTTTCTCGATAGATCGGCTCAAACCACAAGACGTAAAGAATCCTCTCCCCGGAGATTGGTTCGTGGGCCAGATTCCGAATGATGTAAATATCAAAGACATATCAGGCATGAGTGGTGGACCGATCTGTGGTTTTCGACGAGATGATGAGGGACGTTGGAGGTTCTATATTGTCGCTCTTCAGAGCCGATGGCGTCGCGATAGTCGAATAACGTTTGGATGCCATTTGGCTCCATTTGCAGAGAATCTTTTTACGGGAGCGCTGGAACGCCTAGAAGCAGGCGGTACAGGCGACAAGGAGTAATTCGATTGTGCTTTAGTCCCAACATCAAGCCCGGGAGTCCAGGCTGTGCCTGACGTGGGATATCGTTGGGCACTCCGTTGTCAGGCACAGCCTGACTTACGCTGCTAAAATCCATGCTAGCCGAACCGCAGTTTCCACGACGACCCGGCGACGAATAGCGTTGTTAGGGCATAGGATGCGTCACCGGAGTTGTCCATGATGCGGAGTGATGCGACACGTTTGGTACCACTTGCCCTGCCGTTCTTCGTTGTCGCGATTCACACTGCCGCCGTGGTCTATGTTGCGACAGTGGTTCGCGCGGCCTACGACCATGGGCCTGGTGAAATTATGCCAGTTTGGTTCTTGTTCATCGCCATCGATTTTCCAAGCAGTGTTGCAATCATGTTTACGGATGCGTGGCAACTGTGGCCCTTTGGTGACAGGGTCAGGGATCTAGTCTGTTTTCCTCTGGCTTTCGGCGTACTCGGTGGCTTGCAGTATTTCTTCTTGACGCGTTTCCTAGTGCGAAGGAGACAGGCTCGATTGAATGCGCACAGGCACCAATGATGCGACCAAGAGTCGGTCAGTCCAGTAGGTCAGACACAGCCTGGGCTGATCAATCTATTGTTGTTTTGCGTGGGAAGTTGGGGTTGGTGATGTAGGTGGTTCTTGTTCGTCGTGTCGCTGTGTCGTCGTGGTAGACTTAGAGCCACGCCGTAGAAAGGAACCACAACGACACAACGGCACGACGAACAGAAAAAGAAATGTGAGGATACAAAAGCGGCGCACAAAACTCGGTCATAGCGCGAACTCCTTTGAGCTCGTCAGGCACAGCCTGACCTACGCTGCTGCCCTATTCGACTCAGCCGCTAGGTTGGCCGATTGACGACGAAGTGCGTCATTTGTTCGAGTGTGTCGCGGGCGGGCGACTTGGGCACGCGATCTAGTTCGCGGCGGGCCTGTTCGGCGTAGCTTTCGGCTTTGGCGAGTGCGTAGTCCAATGCCTCGCTTTGGCGTAACTCCTCTAGAAGTTCTGCGTGGACGTCGGCGTGGGGGCGGTTTAGCAGTGCAAGAAGTTCTTCGCGCCGCGGTTGGTTTGTACTTTCAAGCAGGCGAATGATTGGCAGGGTTGGCTTTTGCTTTTCCAGGTCGGTTCCCAACGACTTTCCGGTCAGGTTTTCGTCGCCGCACAGGTCGAGTAAGTCGTCGGTGATCTGAAACGCGATGCCGATGTTGCGTCCGAAGCGATCCAAGCTTTCTTCCAGTTCGTTCTCAGTGTCCTCACGGTGCGCACCAAGCCGGCAGCAGCATGCGCATAACTCGGCGGTCTTGGCTTCGATGATCGACAGATACTCGCTCTCGGTCATCTCATACCGACCACGATTGGCAACCTGACGCATCTCACCTTCGCACATGATGTTGGTTGCTCGCCCTAATGTTCGACAGGCGAAGGTGCTGCCCGTGCCGCTGGCTAAGAAGAAAGCGTGCGTGAACAAGAAATCGCCCAGCAGGACGCTCGCCTCGTTGTCCCAACGGGCGTTGGCGGTCTCTAGATGGCGGCGGATTTCCGCTTCGTCCAAGACGTCGTCATGAACGAGCGTCGCCGTGTGGATCATCTCGACGACCGCGCCCAAGATGAGGTGATCTTGAGTGATTTCTCCAGTCGCCTTGGCTGCCAGCAACACGAGTGCCGGTCGCAGCCGCTTGCCGCCAAGACGGAACCCGTGCTTGACCATCTCGTCGACACACGGATCGCGGCTCCGCAGTTCACGGCGGAGAATTTCCTCTACCCGGGGCAGTTCATCTTGCACGGGTGCGTAGAGCTGCCCCAACTGTCGGCGAATGTCATCGCTCGGACTTAACACCGGACCCATGGCAAGGCTCTCATCATCTGGAAGATTGGCAACATCGATGGCGGACGCCACACCATGGACAAAGCCGTCACGAATCCGTCCGATCACGGATGAGCCCTGCCCAGGCAAGAACAGCCCCCGCTCCACAGAGGGGGGAACCATCGGCGTTTACCGCTCGCCGCCGCGGATATAGTGGCCGCTGCGACCGCCGGTTTTTTCTTCCAGGCGAACCATCTCGATCGTCATCTCACGGTCGACCGACTTGCACATGTCGTAAATCGTGAGACCTGCCACACTAACCGCAACGAGGGCTTCCATTTCAACACCCGTTTTCGCGGTTACGTTCGCCAAGGCTTCGATCCCCACACTGGTTGCGTCGGGGAAGTCAAACGAAATGGTGACCGAGTCCAACCCTAGCGGGTGGCAAAGAGGGATCAAATCGGCCGTCTTTTTCGCCGCCATGATGCCCGCCAGACGAGCGACCTCGAGAACGTCGCCTTTGGCCAGATCTTTATCGCGAATGAGACGCAGCGTAGCCTCGGACATGCGTACGCAGCCATACGCACGGGCAGTGCGGAGGGTGACCGCCTTGGCCCCAACGTCAACCATACGGCTGCCGCCACGCTCATCGAAATGGCTTAGTTCGTTCATCGACCGCCACGTATTCGCGAATCAATCTTCGCGAAGTCTCTGGATAGCCCAAGTGCTATCGTCCAAGGCCCCGCCGACACCGCCAAGGCGGCAGTCAAGGCAGCGCCAGCAGGCGCTCTCAAGTCGACCGGTGGAGGAGAATTCTCCAAAGATCTTCGTAAGCCGCACAATCTGGCCGCCCGATGGCCCACTTGTGCGAGTGACCCCAAGGGGACTCGAACCCCTGTTGCAGGCGTGAAAAGCCTGTGTCCTAACCAACTAGACGATGGGGCCTAATGGTGTGGTTCCGAATTGGGACGGAACACACTCAAATGTTTATACGAGGATGGCCCGAGACGTCAAGAACCGTTGCTTACCACCAAGCGCGCATGCGCTGATCGAATTACATCGATCCGTGGCAGTGACAGCTTGAGAAGGGCAGATGAATACGGGCGACAAGTGGGGTTGAAATCAACCGGGTTCACCAGCCGTACCGGTTTCTGCCGGATCCACGTTTTCTTCCTTGCGGGCTTCATTTCGACGGATGGCTTCAAAAACCTCATGTCGATGCACAGGCACCTCTTTCGGAGCCTCGACGCCCAGCCGCACCTTGTCACCGCGGATTTCGACAACTACGATGGTGATGTTATCGTTGATGACGATACTCTCGTTCTTTTTTCGCGATAGAACCAGCATGGCTTTTCCTTCACCTTTGCGCCCCTTGTTATCCGACTAGCGCACGCACGGATTCCCGGCAATACTTGCCTGGTCAACCCTACGCGCATCGGCGTAACGGTCCCCCTCCATCCAGAAGGGTGAAAGTAGGCACTTTCTTCATCATTCACTCTACGTGCTGATGTAACAGAGTCAAGCAGAAGTCGTCCGCTAGCAGCCGGATCAGAAGGTTTTCTGATGGCCTTTGGCACCAAATTCGTAAGGCTCGTTGTTGCTTCTACGCTCGGCATAGTTTTCCACGGCGGACTAATACGCCAACCATAACGTCATAATCTGTTTTCCTAAAACATGTTATGGCATATTGTTAAAGGCGTGAAAATCTTCACAAACGGACCAATACCTAGATTCCGACGGCATATCATCGTGAAGGCGACTAGCCTGTCGAAGAACCGCCAATTGGGGAAAATCGAAGCATTTCGAATCGTCGGAACCTACTGTCAACCCACATTATCAGGATAACTAATACGAGGCATCCCTACGATCCACGGCTCGACGCATGGATGTATCCATGATTCTCTTCCCTTCTCTAACGGTTTCCCGAAGAACGAGACCGGTCTGAATTCGCCTACACGCATCAAGGGCGATCTTTGCGGGAAAGAGACCGCCGCTGCAGGGAGGGTCCGCAAACGAGCCCCTTGGCTCTTGTTTTGAGATTCGCTTCCCGAAGGCATCCGGCGAACCGCCAAACAGGGCCAACAAACGACTGTCGGATGAAATGGATAGCGGAAGTTACCTTTCCTTCGCCTTGTGCTATTGCGACCACTGGAGATTCCCGAAGTACCGCGTGATGAAGCACCCCGGGACTGTTCATGGCTCCCTCTTGTGATCGACCACGGCAGTTCGCGCATACGGCACCTCAGACGAAGGAAACATCGCTGCTTTTCTGAACGTTGTCTCCTCGGAAAATTTGTCTCCGAAATACCTGCCGGCAGATCAGTAGGCTCGACGAGGATTTCGTATATAGTAGAGGCAGTTCGCTGCCGCAGTTCCGCGGCGATGTGGTGTTGCGGTCAGCGGCACCATGAACAATCGCGATGTGGCAACGGTCGTTGGCCGTGAGTTCCAACGGCGACGTTGCCTTCAATCCGCAACGGAGTTCGTGAGATGAGCGAAAAGCAGACCAACGATCGCAAGCTATTTACCATAGAACAAGCCAACGCGATGTTGCCATTGGTGCGGGCAATCGTCGAAGACCTATCGGTCCTGTCACGCGATGTCGTCGAACGTCGTGAACGAATCTGGATGCTTCGTGACGAACGTGATCGAGATTCAACCGATCCCTACAGTGAAGAGTTGGTTCAGATCGAAGAGGATCTCGACAAAGACAGTCGCCGCCTCCAGGAATATGTTGACGAGTTGCAACAGTTAGGTGTGGAAACAAAAAACGGTCCTGAAGGCCTCGTCGACTTTCCAGCGATGATCGATGGTCGGCTTGTCTATCTATGCTGGAAACTAGGTGAATCGGAAGTACTGCATTGGCACGAACTCGATGCAGGATTCGCCGGGCGTCAACCACTGACAGCCAATGTTGGCGCCGACGGTCAGCGTGACACGGAAGCTGACGATGAATAAAGCAAACTTCTAGGTATCCACTTCGCGTTTTAAGTTCAGGGCAACCGCGAGTTGACCACAGCGGCGAGCGATCAGAATTCCAATTCACGGTGAACCAAGACACGTTCTCAGTTGCCGCGTATTTTCTATCGGGTCGCCTCAAGCACCCCTCTTCTTAGGAGTGCTGCCAACCCATTGGTCGCGACGACGGTTGCATCGTTGATGACAGCACCCTTGTGCATCGTTCGATCAAACAGACACCGATATGCTTACAGCAAGTGAGGATCCAATAGGACACGTAAAGGACATATGCAACTCCACACATTCATCGGGAGGAGACAATTCAGCGCGCATTGCTTCACATAGTGTGCGGAGTAGCACCAATGGTCTTCGGTCTCTGAATCGGGCACCCAACGGGTCTAGAATTAGTCGATCCATTTTCCAAGAACTTAATGAATCCGCCTGTGATTGCAGCGCAAACTCCGCTATCCTTCAGCCTAGTTAGATACCGTTTTAGGCTAGCTGTGGGGGAAGCGATTCATCCGGGGGCTCT
Organism: uncultured Planctomycetaceae bacterium; assembly: GCA_964576465.1. Classification (GTDB taxonomy): domain Bacteria; phylum Planctomycetota; class Planctomycetia; order Pirellulales; family JAEUIK01; genus CAZNXE01. The sequence continues at coordinate 6,535 of CAZNXE010000109.1, read as the reverse complement.
CGGAAATTTGGTGGGAGTTACGCGGTATGTATTTCATGCGCGCATCGCATCGCGGAGTTCGTCGCTCTTTTCTTCACGCTCATCACTGTCGGCTAGAACCTCTGGAAGTTCGACAGTTACTCTCGACGGTCCACAGTTCGGCTTCTGAGTCGGGCACAAGCAAGCACGATGTGCTACTCGGTCTCGGTGAATTGTCGACCTCGGCGGCCAGTAGTTCGCCATACGTCGCCGACGACCCCACCGCGCCGAAGATCATTCTGCAAAATGATGCGATTCCCAACTTCGTGCTCAACCCGACGAACACGAGCGTGCAGTCGGGCAATTGGTCCGATCCGCAAACTTGGTCGGGGGGCCAAGTCCCTGGCGAGGGAGCCATCGTTCAGGTTGTTTCAGGAACGACGGTCGTCTACGACACCATTAGCGACGCGAATATCAATGCCCTGGGTGTGAATCCGGGCGGTAAACTCGAGTTCGCCATTGATCGCAATACGCGATTGACGCTGACCACGATGATCGTGTTTGAAGGCGGAACTTTTCAGATCGGCACCCAAAGCAATCCTCTACCGGTAGACTACACGGCGGAGATTGTTGTAGCCGATGTGCCGCTCGATCTCGTGAACGATCCGGGGCAGTACGGCAACGGCCTTCTCTTCTTTGGCAAGGTGGACATCTTTGGCAATGCCGTCGACCGCACTTGGTTTCGGCTCTTGAACCAAGCTCGCGCTGGCGACACCCAGTTGAAATTTTATCCACAAGTTCCTGCCGGGTGGAAAGTTGGCGACACGATCATTTTGCCCGATACGCGGCAGGTTCCCAGCACACTGGCCGACGATGTAAAAAACAAGGTTCCCGGCGTGTTTGAAGGGCAGTGGGAAAAAGCCGTCATCCAGAGCATCGATGGCGACACGATCACGCTCACGGCGCCACTTCAATACGACCATATTGGCGCCCGCAACGGTGACGGCATTCTAGAAGTTTTGCCCCATGTGGCCCTGTTGACTCGCAATATCGTCATTCGATCTGAAAACCCCGACGGAACGCGCGGACACGTTCTCGCGTCGCTTCGGGCGGAGATCGACATTCGCTATGCCCGCTTCAAGGATCTTGGTCGTACCGACGCCTTCGTTCCTTTGGACAGCACCGTATTCGACGAACAGGGCAATGCGACCTACGTTGGCACGAACCAGATTGCGCGCTACTCATTTCACACGCACCGCCTGATCGGTCCAGTCGATACACCTGCGTCCGGATATCAATTTCAATTCATCGGCAACACCATCGACGGCGGTCGCAAGTGGGGCGTTACCATTCATGGCACGAGCTTTGGGCTGATCAAAGACAACGTGGCCTATGATATCGACGGTGCGGCGTTTGTGACCGAGAACGGCAGCGAAACCGGCAACGAGTTTGTCCGCAATTTCGCGATGCGGATCATCGGCACGGGCATCGACGGCGAGTCGGGTATCGAAGAAGGCGACTTTGGTCGGGGCGGCGTCGGCTTTTGGGCACGTCGGGCCGGAAACGATTACCGTGACAATGTCGTTGCCAATGCTCTGTTCGGTGGAATCGTTGTGGCAGGAAAGCTCTTGGAATCGGTGGTCATCCCGATTGGACCAGGGGCCGACGTAACCCAACCGGGTGAAGGAATTACGGTCACCAACTCAACCCCGGGCGAGTTCTTGCGAAACGAGGTCTACGGTCGCACGCGGTTCGGAATTTGGATCGCATGGCCCACCGCGTACGTGATGGAAAAGATGGATCAGGTGCTGGAAATCAAGAACTCGTTGATTTGGAACACCCAAGGAAGTGCGATTTCACTCGAGTTTACCAACAACATCCTCATTTCCGGCGCCAAGATTCTAGGCGATCTTAATCTACTTGAGCAAAACGATCCGACTCGTCCCGCGATGGGAATCACCCTGAAAGACCACGGGAATCTAAACCTTGTGATTCAGAACTCCAGGATCGAAGGCATGAAGTTCGGCATCTTCACTCCTCCGGCGGATGAGGGCGCAATTCCTGGCGGAGAGATGACGATCGTTCGTGATACGCGACTGCAGAACTATGCGAATGTCCGTATTGAAACCCCAAAAAGCTCAACTGGCAAAGGGCTTAGCCTGGAGAATGTCGAATGGGACACGCTTGCAATTGCCCCACTGTCGGACCTTGATCCCACGCATGTGTATCTGGAATACACGCCTACCAGTGGACAACTCCTTGCACAGGACATTGTCCGTGTGCTCGATGCGAACGGTGATCCAGACGCCGACTACCGGCTGTACTATCCCGAACAACGCCCTGATTTCATCGTCCCCGTGTCGTCACCGGGAGTCGGCGGTGCTCCAGTGCCCGGTCTTACGAATGCCGAACTGTGGGATCAATTCGGCCTTGCCATTGGCGGGGCAGTCTCACCTTGCATCGGAGGCGCGTGCTCGAACGCCACAACCGCCTTTGAAACCAACGGCGACGCGTTTGATATCTCAATTTTTTCTTTTATCACCGGTGCCACCAGCGTCCGCCGCGATCAATCGTTGACTTTGACGCTAATCGGAGTCGACTTCTCTTCGTATGACCAAGGTGACTTCACATTTAACATCGATTGGGACAACGATGGTCTGTTCGACGAGACGATTGTTGGGCCCAGTGGCATCACCGTGGATTATCAGTTCATTAAGCATGGGCTGACGACGATTCGTGTGGTTGCCGAAAACAGTTTTGGCGATATGAGTGGCGAGGCTACGTTCGATGTCAATGTCATCGGCTACGAGCTACTCCCCAACGAAGAAGACCCCGCCTTGACCGATTTTGTTTGGTACGGAACTCCGGGTGACGACAAGGCTTATTTTGTGCCCAACGGTACCACGGTCTGGTTTCTAGAAGATGTGATCAACTCACAGCAGACCTCGGAATCATTCTTTCTCAGCGGGGTGACTGGCGAAGTGATCATCTCGGGATTTGATGGGAACGACACTTTGGCTGCCACATTAACCAGCCGATCGGTCGATCTCATTGGCGGTCAAGGCAACGACTTGCTTGTAGGAGATGGCGGAGACGATTTTCTCGACGGCGGTCCAGGCGATGACATCCTTGTCTCCGGCGATGGAAACGATGTTCTTTTTGGCGGTGATGGTCAAGACTTCCTTTTTTCCGGGCCGGGAAACGATTTGCTATTCGGTCAGGCTGGAGATGACGTCCTCAACGGCGACGCCGGGCGTGATATCCTAATTGGAGGCGAAGGAAGTGACAATCTAAATGGCGGCGCGGGCGAAGACTTGTTGCTGGCGGACACGACATTGTTCACGGACGATCCTGCCGGGCTTGATGTTATTGCAATCGTGGCCGTGTACAACGAATGGAACTCGTCGCGGACTTACCAGCAGCGGATTGATAATCTCAGTGGAGTTGGTGTCGGCGCGAGCGAGAATGGTCCTTATTTCTTGTTGCCAGGGGTCACCGTTTTCGGCGACAACAGCTCGGATACGCTCGTCGGCAGCACGGAAGACGATTGGTTCTTCTACGCTGCCACGCAAGGGATCTTCGAGGGCTCACCGCTGCCAGTCGATTCACTGAGCAACCTGGAACCGGACGAACAATCGGTGAACGCAAACGATGCACCCCTCTGGTGGTAGAAACTGAGAGTTCCGAGTTGGGCATCCAACTCAGGTCGCCGGCACCCCGACAAGGCACTTCCCTGTCGATTAAGTACCCGCGATAAGCACAGAGGGGGGTGCTGGACTTGGGATAGAATCTCACTCGACTGAAGGATGCTGTAGTGTATCATTGGCTGTTGAAATGATGGGAAGTTACATGCAGTATGGGGCCGCCTCTTTCCATGCTTCAGCTTGCAGCGAGTCACTTCGTAATCCGGTCAAGCGCATTAGAACTCGACTCACAATTTTGTAGCAAAAGCGATAACCCCCACCGTTCGGTTGGACAAATCCAAACCATTCGAGTCCTCAGGGAATCGCTTAGCCGATGCGCCCGATCAAACAGCGTTTTATTCTGGTCGACAGCCTGAGGGGAATCGCCGCCACGGCGGTGATGTTCTACCACCTATACGGCGCCTTCTCCCAAAAGGCACCTTCGAGCCTATTGGACCGAATTCCGTGGCTTGCAGATGTCGTTCTGATGCATGGCTATCTTGGGGTTCAGGTCTTCTTCGTCATCAGCGGCTTTGTCATGGCGCATTCTCTGCGTCGCTATCCGCTCGATCTGCGAAACTTTGGCGTCTTTGCCTTGCGGCGATCGATACGGCTCGATCCGCCCTACTGGTTAGCCATCTGGTGCATTTTCGCGATCAATATTCTGGGGAACGCACTATTCGATCGCACGGATGTCGACGTGCCTGGTCCACTTGGTCTAGTGGCCAATATGTTCTATCTGGACAACATCTTGGGTGCTGTCAGTGTCGTGCCAGTGGGCTGGACACTTTGTCTCGAAATCCAATTTTACCTCGTGTTCTTTCTTCTTCTCTGGACGGCGCGGCAGCCCCGCACGGACGAGAGATCGAATCCCAATGGCGGCACATTCTCCAAAACCCGCGCGCTGTGGATTTTCGTACCGGCCATGGCTTTGGCACTCTGTTGGCCGCTGGATGTTTTCAAGGAGAACCTGTATCAGGGCCTGTGGTTCCCACAGTGGTTCATGTTCTTGGCAGGAGTGTTTGCCTGCTGGGCTATTTCCGATCGCAGGGCAGAGCGGTGGCTGATTCTCTTCCTCGGCATTATCGCGGCACTTGCCGCGGCGTACACTTTTTGGCTCCCTGCCAACTCAGTTGCGATGCTGGGACCGCAGGGGCTGGCACGAGGCGGACCGGTGTTGTGGGCCATCTTCTTCACAGCGACGTTGATTTACGTAGCCGGCAAACTCAATCGCATGGGAAGTTGGCTCAACCATTCCTTACTGCAACACCTGGGCCGCATCTCCTATAGCCTCTATCTAATGCATATCATCACCGGGCTACGT
>CAZNXE010000109.1:0-1542 GCA_964576465.1 uncultured Planctomycetaceae bacterium | reverse complement strand
GGTTTGACTCTGCTTGGGGCTCCGTCATGTTGCTGCTCATCGGCCTGGTCGGCAGTCTCGTCGGTGCTCACCTGATGTACTATTTCGTAGAGCGGCCCTGCGTCCGTCTGGCCGATCGTCTGCGAGAACACTTTCGGTCTCAGGCAGCAGCGCAGGGGTAAACTGATGCGTCTCCGTTTCTCGATGCATGGCTCGTGAATCATTCGGGGTTGATGGGTTTCGATAATTTGTCGCATATCAAAGCCCCACAACACTTTCGGCACTCCGTGGGATTCCGCTGAAACTGAGGAGTCTGGTTGGATTCCATCGATTATTGTGGATGGAACGGGGACAATCCATGTGTAGATTCGCTCATCTCTTTCCACAATCGTAGCCACGAGGTACATATCTTAGTGGTTGACGAAATGCCCAATGAGGTGGCGGGAGTGGTAAGCCTGATCGAGATCCGACATAAGACGACCGGTGAGGTACTTCATCAGGTCGATGCCACCAAGCTCAATGGCATTAATCTGGGCGGTATCTCGCTGCGCGAAGCCAACTTGGCCCGGACAACGATCGAAAGGGCACAGCTCTCCGGGGTCGACCTGCAAGAGGCCGATCTATCGTTCGCCAACCTCTCGGGCACGGACCTGCACGAAGCCAATCTCATCCGTGCTTCGATGCACGGGGCATCGCTCATCCGCGCGAATCTGTCGCAAGCCGAATTGAGCAGTGCCGATCTGCGAAATGCGAACCTCTATCAGGCAAACTTGACAGGTGCCAATCTCGACGGTGCCAAGCTCAACGGTGCCGATTTCACGGATGCGAAACTCGAAGATGCCAATCTGTCGGATGCCCGATATGATAAGCTCACCCGTTGGCCGCAAGGTTTCGACCCAAACGCCAGCGGAGCCATTTCGCTTTCCGACGATGACTAGAACGTCCTCGGCTGAGATCGCAGAACCCTAGTCGCCTTTCGGCCTTGAACATTGACCATGCAGTTATTTGACACGCATTGCCATCTCGATCTTGAAGAGTTCGATACGGATCGAGCAGAAGTCATCAACCGTGCCCGAGACGCGGGAGTAAGCCGTCTGCTCACGGTTGCAGTCACCGCCGACTCCAGCGATGCGGTGGTCGCGCTTGCCGGGTCTTATGACGACATCTACGCCGCGGTGGGGATTCATCCCAACTACTGTTCCGAGATTGACGACGGCGATTGGGATCGCGTTTGCAACTTGACCAAGCACGATCGGGTCGTGGCGTTGGGGGAAACGGGGCTCGATTTCTACCGCGATTACGCCCCGGGCGATGTCCAAACAGACTACTTCGACCGGCACTTGCGGTTGTCTCAGAAGCTTGGTCTTCCGTTCATTGTCCACACTCGCAGCAGCGAAGATCAGGTATTGGCGATGCTTCACGAGGCGGCCAAACGTGGACCGCTCCAGGGCATCATGCACTCCTTCACGGGCGATGAAGCGATGGCTGCCGAGTGTTTGGAGCTGGGCCTACACATCAGTTTCGCGGGGATGGTGACGTTCAAGAAATCCGACGATCTACGCC
>CAZNXE010000108.1:0-16541 GCA_964576465.1 uncultured Planctomycetaceae bacterium | reverse complement strand
TCTCCGGCTTCTTTCACCCGTACGGCTGATGTTGGTTCGCGATCACTACATCCCCGGTTCTTCGGATAGACCCCCGCCCGAACCCAACGATGAGATGAGGAATGTGGCCAGCCGCCATCGGTCTGCACAGCGGACCCTACTTGGCTACGGTAGTTTTCTATCTGCGCTCGCCTCAGGGTGTCACGCACTTGACCTGCTCTGGCACAAAGAGCTAGAGTCAGCCGGTTAATGTGCTTGGCACGGCATCCGCTTGCTAGCGGTGCTGTCGTCAGGTGAAAGGAATAGGCCGCGATTCTGATTCCCCGAATCGCATGCTCAGGATGGGCTTGGTGTCATGGCGCTTCTCGAAGCAAAAGGGCTGGTCAAAATCTACGGTCGCCGTCGCGTGGTCGATGGTGTTGATTTTGAAGTCGAATCGGGTGAGATCGTTGGATTGCTGGGCCCCAATGGTGCCGGCAAGACCACCAGCTTCCGCATCACCTGCGGCATGATTCCCGCCAACGCCGGCACCATACATCTCGGCGGACAAGACGTCACCAACTGGCCCATGTACCTTCGCGCTCGCAACGGCGGCATGGGCTATCTGGCGCAAGAGGCGAGTGTCTTCCGAAAGCTCACCGTTGAAAAGAACCTGCTTGGCATGATGGAAATGTTAGGCATGGATCGCCGCACGCGACGGCGGCGCTGCGATGAGCTGTTGGAGCAATTCAAGATCACGAAGTTACGCAAGGCGATGGCACATTCACTCTCTGGTGGTGAACGCCGCCGCTTGGAAATTGCCCGGTGTCTGGTTTCCGATCCGAAGATTCTACTGTTCGACGAACCCTTCACCGGGATCGATCCCGTCACCATTGCGAACATTCAAGACCTGGTCCGTGGACTCCGCGATCGTGGGATCGCCATTCTGATCACCGACCACCAAGTTCGCGAAACACTACAAATCACCGACCGTAGCTATGTGATTCGTGAAGGGCAGGTTTTGTGTCACGGTTCGCCGCACGATGTGGTGAATCATCCCGACGCGCGGAAATACTACTTCGGAGATGCCATCGATATTGGCCCCGCCGGAGAACGGCCCGTGGCGCAGGGCATGCACCACGGCGAAACTAAATCGGTTCCGCTGTATCGGCAGTAGACAATTCGTCAAGCGACATCGTGTGACGCACCACGCACTTTCCCTGACAGCCGTTTTTGACCCTCACCGTCGAACCAACAACGCATGTTGCGAACTGTTCGATCACAACGCCGTCGTTTCTGGTTCGCTCTGCTGCTAGCGATTAGTGTCGTTGGGTTTGTAGCATGGGGCAACGATCGCGTCGCCGCGCCGGGAGCCACCGGCACAACGATCGCGGGCCAGCTTTCCACGACAGCGACTCTGAATCGTGATTCACTTCGCATCGCCACGTTTAACATTCACGGCGGACGGGGCGCCGACGATCGTCGCGATTTGGACCGTGTTGCCGACGTGCTACAAGGTTTCGATCTGATTGCCACCCAAGAAGTTCGTGGTTCTACATTCACGGGCTCTCCCGACCAAGCTGCCATCTTGGCAGAGAAACTGAAACTGGCCTGGCTCTATGCCCCCACCGAACGCCGCTGGTGGCGCGACTCATTCGGCAACGCGCTACTCACGCGACTGCCCATTACAAGCTGGCAGCGAATCCCGCTGGCTTGCACGCAAGAGAAGGCCTTCCGCAATGTGGTTGTGGCTCAGGTAACATTTGCCGACGCCACGCTGCATGTCCTGCTAACACATCTCGATCGAGTTACCGATCGTGAAGAACAATTGCGAGAAGTGATCCAGATCTATCGAGACCTTCCAGCGCCGGCCATCTTATTGGGTGACCTGAATACCGATCGCCATGATCCGATGTGGGCCGCGCTGTTGAAAGAACCCGACATCGTCGACGTGCTGGGAAATGCCGACTCCACGGTGGACGACGATCGGCGCATCGACTGGATCATCGCCCGTGGGTTGGAAGTCATCGACGCTGGCGTACTCGATCGAGGCGCGTCGGACCATCCTTGCTATTGGGCCGAACTTCGTTTGCCAGCGGCCCGAGTTGCCAGGCCGCAACAGTCGACCATTCCGCCACGATAACAGCGAGTCGAACGATGGCGGCAAATAGCGAACAGCGCTCTCAACGGAACGTAGCCAGTCGCAGTGTTCCGAACCCCGTTCGTGAAGTGCGCACACACCCTGGGCCGAATCGCGTACTCGAAGATTGCGACGAGGCCAGCGGTGAACTACAGCAGCGGTATCTTCGAGACCGTCAGCTTCGCGAGCAACGCACTGTGCCACTGTCGCCGACCAAAAAGCTCGCAACCGCTTGGTTCACCAAGCTGTGGGGACCGATGCCGGCCTGGGCGTGGTTGTTGTTGGTCGCATTGAGCGTAACGACATTCGGGTACAACCTGGGGCCTGCCCGATCGCTCACCGAGCATGAAACCTACGTCGCTGCTCCGGCGAAACAGATGGTGACCGACGGCGACTACCTCTTGCCCCGAATCGGCGATCATCTTTGGGTAGAGAAACCTCCCTTGCCCTATTGGTTGAGCGCGGCGGTTTGCGCCGTGATGGGTGAGTTCACCGAGCGAAGTGTGCGGTTGCCTTCGCTCTTCGCGGGAATCGGCGTTGTACTGATCGTCGCGGGCTTGAATGCCCGTTGGTACGGGGCGAACGTGGGCCTGCTGGCCGGAATCACCCAGGCCACCTGCGTGTACATGGTCACCTACGCCCGGCTGGCTGAAGCAGACATGTTGTTGGCTCTTGTGGTGGTCGCTGCCATCGGAGCATTCGACCGGTTTCGCTGCGCGGTTGATGAGGACCGCGCGGCTGCCATGCGATTGTGGCGGACAACATTTTGGATCTTGATCGGCCTGACCGGCCTGCTCAAAGGATTCTTTTTCGGAGCAGTGCTCGTCGCGGGGCCTTGTGTGGTGTGGGACGCATGGAGCCGCCGCATGTACCTTTCGCGCAGGTTATTCTCCGCGACAGGCGTGGCCTTCGTACTGCTCATTTGGACGGCATGGCCGGCTTTGGTCGTGGCGCGCGAGCCCGTGGCATTACAGATTTGGTACGACCATCTCATGGGGCGCGTCACGGGCCGAATCGACTTTAACACCAAGCCCCTGTGGTACTACTTCACCACATGGCCGTGGCAATTGTTGCCATGGACTCCCATGCTCCTGGTCACAGCATGGCCTTCTCTTCGGCGCGCATGGCGTAGCGGTCGCGACCCCGATCGTTTTATATGGTGTTGGGCGGTGGTGCCACTATTGATGCTCTCGCTCTCACACGGAAAACACCATCATTATTTGATCTACTCGCTGCCAGCCCTTTCGTCGATCGTTGCTTTGGGCCTGGCTGAATGTGGCCGCAGGATTCGAGTGCAGACACACATGACCCGGGTGATGGCCAAGACATACATCCGCGTGCTTGCGCCTGGGGCGATCGTCATCGGCAGTATGATCGCCATGTGGTCCGCCGATCACCGTCTCGACGCGATCTGTATGTCGTTGCTGGTCGCCGTGGCGGCAATCATGTTGGGCTGGACATCGACGCGGCGAAATGTCGCAGGCGCGTACGGGTCGGTGGTGGTTGCCGTGATCTTGGCGATCGTCTTCGTCCACCACCGCGTGCTCCCCGACCGGGATCGATCGGCTGCCGATCGCGACTTTTTGAATTCCGTTCAACGCGAAGTTCCCGACGAGGCGCAACTGTATGTGTGTGGCACTAGCGAAGAATTTGGTCGCGAAATTGCCCGTCATATCTTCTATATCGAGCGTGACGTGGTGCCGATTTGGTGTCCGGCCGAATTTCCATCGATCGACCAAACGTCATACGTCATCACTCGGCGACGAGCGTGCGGGACACTTGCAAATGTAAGCGACGTAACCGAAATGGCCGCCAGCGCGCACAGCCGTGACGAACAAGGGCCCGAAGACCGATTCGCAATTCTGCGTATCGAGCCGAGGAGGGGGCAAGCCAAAACAGACGCTTCCGCCACGCCAGGGCAACTGCTACCCTAGGCAAGTCTGTCGCTCCCTTTGAGTCGGTGACCATACGGCAGGGCTTCCGATGCAACAATCGATGATGAATCGCATTCGCGGGTATTTTGGTTCACCCGTCGATGGCGGTAGCATGGCCATCTTTCGAATCGGCTTTGGGACCCTCACGGCGTGGATCATCTACGAGCTCCTACAGGTCGGAGCAGACGGGCGCAATGGCGTCGATATTCTGTTTACGCCCCCGGAAACGACCTGGACTTTTCCCTATCCCTGGCTTGGTTGGCTGCAACCGTATCCTGAGCCTTGGACCACGTTGTTGTTCACCGTGTGCTTCATCTCGGCGTGCTTGGTCGCCGTCGGGTTGATCTACCGTGTGGCAAGCGTCGTATTGTGTCTTACGTTTTGGCACATCGTACTGATGGAATCCACGCTGTTTGGCAATCAGTTCCCACTGGTGGGCGTATTTACGGTACTGATGGCTGTTATCCCAGCCCACCGGCGTTACTCACTCGATCGCCTGATCTCTGTTGGTCTGTGGCGCAAGCAATGGCCGACGACCGTAGGTTTTTGGGCCGTCTTTGCCACGCGGTTTCAGACGTTTCTGATCTATTTGTACGGCGGCGTTACGAAGCTGCACGAAGATTGGTTGGCCGGCCAGCCGATTCGGATGTGGTTTTCAGACGACGGAATGTACCGGGTTCTTGGTGACCGTGTGTCTCCGGAGAACATAGCCCAACTGCAGGAGTGGTTGTCGACCGATCTGTTCACATACGCATTTTCTTACGGAGGACTCATTTTCGATCTGACGATCGGAACACTGTTGATCATCCGCCGCACACGCTGGCTTGCATTCGCGATGGCGACTTTTTTTCACACATTCAATTTCTTTTTCGTTCAACATGTCGCCATCGTCGCGCCCATCGCCTTTTGGGCGACGCTCATGTTCTTCGAGCCCGATTGGCCCACGCGGCTGTGGCATTTCGTACGACGTCCGCGCGTGACGAAGCCCGATTGGGCGTGGCTTGTTGCCGGAGTGCTTCTCATTCCAGGGGCAGGAGCGTTGTTGGGATGGAAGGCGAAGCCGCGATCCGCAAGCCCATCGTCAGCCAAAGTAACGTTGATTCGCTGGCCACTGCTGTTGGTCGGGATCGGCTGGCTTTCGCTTCAGACGCTGTTTCCCTTGCGTCACTTCTTGATGCCGGATGATGCCTATTGGACCGACCGCGGCACCCGATTCAGTTGGTTCTTAATGACCCGCAATAAAATCGCGGGATTGGCACGCATGCGTGTCGAGGATCCCCTGCTGGTTCGCAAGAATGACGACGGGCGGCTCGAATTCGATTGGGAACAATATCAGGGACCGAAACCGCCGGTTGTCTATTTTGAAGTGGATGCGAGAACGGTCCGGTGGAGTGAGTTACCGGAAATCTTCGTCACGTTTGAACCGTTGATTGGTGAACGGATTTTCTTTAATCCGGCAGCCGCCGGACTGGCCAAAAGCTCGAAGATCGAAGAACACGTCCAGCGATTGTGGCAACAACAGTACGGTCGCCCGTGTACGCTCTCTCCCACCTATCCACTTCCCCTGATGCTAAAAACGCTTCAACGCGATGCATCGAACGCCGTGCGAAAAGATAAGCCCGGGGCGATGCGCTATTTGGCCGTCGCTGTTAAGGCCAAAGAACGGCTCAAGGATTTGCTCTCCACGGACCTGGACGACGACGAGTTTCACCGCCGCTACTATTCGTTTAAGACCTCGTTGTACCAGCTTCAAGAAGTTAAATTGCGTGCCTCGGAGCTACTCAGGATCCTCATGAGAACCTGCCCCTTCGCATTGCAAGGAAATCCCGCTGGCGGGCCACGACCAATCTTGATTATCGACAAGAAATTGATGCGGCCCGGCAAGCATGTGTCATTACGTCTTCAACGCAACCAGTGGCACGGGCAGCAGACCGCATATGCCGACTTCAGCATCTTTCCGTGGCCGTTCATGCAGGGATTGCCACGGGCACTGCCGGCCTATCGTCCCGATGGTCCCCCGTCGTTTATCTGGAACTACGGCGTGGAGTTAAACCGTCATCAGATCAAAGCCATGGAACTGATGCCGCTACAGTTTCATACCTATGTCGAGCATGTCGCCGACATGTGGCAAGGGGAACAAGGACATCGCCCTAAAATCTTCGGCACGTCGTACGCCAAATTGAACGATCGACCGATGCAAAAGATTATCGATCCCAATGTCGACTTGGCGGGCACCCCTCATAGCCTCTTCGGCGAAAACCTGTGGATCCTTCCCGCGCCAGATCGACCAAAGAACGTTGTCAAAGACGACGATGCGTCAGACTAACCGAAGACCAACGTATTGCTGACGACGCATGAAAATGCGAGCCGATCAGGCAAAGCAAGGCCTTGGACTTGTGCGATCAACATCGTACGATACGATAAACTTCGCTTGTCCCAAACAAGCCGCCCCCTTAGCTCAATTGGCAGAGCATCTGACTCTTAATCAGAGGGTTCATGGTTCGAGTCCATGAGGGGGCATTTTTTCGTCTTCTCACGAGGCGTGACTTTCGAATTCATCGAGCACGTCGACGCACGAATCGCCATCCGGTTTCTTCAAAGATGGCCCAAATGTGGTGCTCAATTCGCCCGCCCTTCCGTATGCGGGCGGCGATCCACGGAGTTCCATATTCGTCGATCTCATAGATGCGAGATGGCCAACTGCGGGAAATCATCGCCTTCATGAATTCGATGCATTCCTGATGCACGAAATAGTGCGGATCGTTCCATTCGTCAGGCAAGCTGACAAACCTGATTCGGTCGCCTAATTTGAGTTTCATTGGATCTGGCATCGTCAGTGCATGACACACGTGTCCTGAGACGGGTTCGCTCAAATAGGACGCCACATTCCCGAGACATCTCTCTTAGGCGAGCGGCGAATGAGAATATACCAAGGGGACGCGTGAGCGAGGGACTAATCGGGAATACACTGCGTTCCCTCGCTTACGCGTCGCGTTGTGATTGGTACGTTCTTATCTGCCGCACGCCTAACATCGATTTCTGCTGTCAAAGGGGGCATCCTAGAACAGCCGAATTGGTAAGAAATCGACATTGCAATGCATCGCGGCGTCAGCGAGCATGTGGGGTGGTCGTCTGTTCGGCAGGGCAATGTGAACCAAGGGTCGCTTGCCAGCACTTTGTGATGTAGCCGAACCGCTCGACGCTAACAGATCGGATGGTTTCCCCATGCCATGCCCACGTGCCTTCGCTCTTCGATACGCATGCTTTGCGTCGTTCGCAGTCCTTGCTGCTTTTGGTTCGCTCACGCTGGATACGTACGCCGACGAACCTGCGAAAAAACTCAAATCTATCAAGCAGGAAGAAGTGGTTGCACACCTCGTTGTACCTCAACCACTCGACGACATATCCAACGAATCCGGCGCGATCGAGCCGGGCATACCTGCCATGTTGTTAGAGAACAAGGTTTACCAAGCACTGATCACAGGCGGTATCGCGTCGGCTTCTGGACAACAGATTTCTTTACCAAAGGCACTCGTGTCTGGATCGGTGTCAACGTCACCCGATTTTCACATGATCGAGCCCTTTGCGATGCCCGAGAGAATGCGGGCAAGGTTTTTTCGGCAATCGACGGCGTCGCCTACAGTCCTGTCGATCCACGAAGCCAAGCCGAAGGGAGTTCGCACACGTCTTTATCACGTCGATATCATGTTCGTGGTATTCGGCGGCATCAAGCTCATCGAGAGCGATGCGTTTCTGTGGGGATTGGGAACCTCGATCATGCGGACGGGCGCCACGGACAAAGACTTCAAGAGCCGCTTTCTCACCTCGAACGATTTGAGGAAGCGAGGCATCCAACTTCGCGGCACGGACGATCGCGTCATTCACAATCGGATTAAGATCTGGGACCGCCTCGTTGTTTCCACGACGAGCCATGTGGAAGTTACGCGCGATGAGAACTCCGTACTCACCGCCGCGATTCTTGATTCCCGCTTCGTGGACGACCCGGAGTTTCCGGCCCACTGGCAGCCCGTGCATCGTGACAACGTCGGACGTTTGGAGTATGGACAGCCGCAACCGTATTGTCGCGGCGGGTTCTACTTCCGACTTACCGAGTTGTGTGATCCTGCCGGCGCCGTGCTCGTGGAATACCATCAACTGTTTGAAGAACCGCGGGAATGGTTCGGCGGAGCCAACTTGCTGCGCTCAAAATTGCCGCTGCTGGTGCCGCTGGGCGTCCAGTATTTTCGCGGGCAGTTAGAGTTGGCCGCAAAGCGAAAAAGCAGCCCCACGGTTCTTTTTCGTTAACGGTCGCGTGACGCTTGAACCATCGAGATCGACGATCTTTCTACAGTGACCTTGCCAGGCAGCCGGATCTATTCCGCAGCTTCTTTGAAACAGAACAAGTGCTCGCGGGTGCGGACAAAGATCCGACCATCGGCGATTGCCGGGGTGGCGGAGGTCACCTCATCAAGTACGTTCGTGGCCAGCACGTTTAGGGTTGGGCCGTTTTCCATTACGACGATGGTACCATTCTCCCCGGTCACATAAATCTTGCCGTCGCCATACACGGGCGAAGCGAGGTGGCGGCTATTGTTGCCAAATCGCTTGCGTTTTTGGATCATCTCGCCATTGGTGGTGTCGAAAATTGCGGAGATACCGCCGCTTTTGAATACATGAAGACGACCATCGAGAACTAGCGGCGAAACGATGTGGTCGGTTGCTTTCGATTTGTGTTTCCACAGAATGTGGGTCTTGGAAACATCTCCCTTGCCGCCGCCGCGAACCGCTTGGATGTATGCTTCGGATTGCAGCTCGCTCAACTGCTCGTCGAGGTCTTGTACGTCGGTCTCTTCACCGAGCCGCTTTTGAACGTCGCTGGCCAATAGACCACCACGGTTCGAGGGATCGAGAAAGGCCAAATCGATTTCGTCGCCTTCGAGGATCCCGTCTCCGTTCGTATCGCCCCGTTCAAATTTCTTCCAAAACGCCTCGGGAATTGGGCTGTCGTTCAGGCGGTATTTGTTCGTTTCGATTTCCTCACGCGTGATCCGGCCGTCGCCATCTGCATCGGCAACCGCACGCCATTGATACGAGATACCTTTGCTCTCCAGCGAAAGGTACAAAATGCCGTCCAAGCTCACCGGCGTGGTCTTGATGTTGCGGCAGAAAACCTCCGCGGCCCACTTGCGATCGCCGGTATTGTAGTCGTAGCCCAACAATCGCCCCGTGCCGGCAACGACCAACTCCGGGCCATCGTCGCTCTGGCAAATCACCGGATGCGAATAGCAACAGGCCATGTCGCTGCGATCGTCTTTCCAAACGATTTCGCCATTGTGCTTGTCCAAGCAATAAAGCGCCGGGAACAGGTCGTCATCTTGGCAAAAGAACAAACGATCTTCGTGCAGCACCGGCGACATGCCGGGCCCCCAATCGAAGACGAAGTATGGCTCTGGCAAAGGGCGTTGCCAAACGGTTTCGCCCGAGGTGGCGTCCATCGCCATGAGGCCAAACCGGGTGAAGTAAACGTAGACACGTTCCTCGTCTGCCGCCGGAGTGGATGAAGCATAGCTATTCGCATCGTGGACATTCGCCAGCGGCTGGCCGGTGATATCGAGTTGCCGCTTCCACAGTTCCTCGCCGGTTGCGGCATCGTGACAATAGACCACGAACTGATTGCCCGGCAGCTCGCCGATCATGGCCGTTGAAAAGACGCGCCCCGCGACGACGACCGGTGAACTGATGCCATCGCCGAGTTCCGTAGACCACGCCAGATTCTTGGTCGTCGAAAACTCCGCCGGCAGCGGAAGATTCTCCGCCGAGATGCCCGTGCAGTTGGGCCCTCGCCATTGCGGCCAATCATCACCCAATGCCGAGGCACAACAAGCGGCCATGATCATCAACGAAACAATAACGCCCCGGCCAAACGTTGTTCGACGACCTGTTGCGTCCAACTTGTCATCACGCTCAATTTTCCTCATCGCTTCACTCCTGCCAAAACGCGGACACACGAACTAAGTTACCGTAAGTCGAACGTAACGGACCGCGACGGGGAAAGCCAGCATTTTCCAAATTTCACCGAACCGCTTGAGTGAGACTCCTGATTGCTGGACTGGTATACTGATTCGAGTTATTCCCCCGACGTCACGGCTGGTACGCAGTTTTTCGAGGAAAAGCATGCAACGCATTGCACTAGTCGGATTGATTGTCGTGTTAGCGGTGCTTTGCATCACTGCCGGGTCGCAGAGTATGTCGCCCCAGGAAGATCTGTTGCAATTGCACGTGCGCAGTCGCGTACCGCTGGACGATGCAGACCAAAGCTCTGGGTATCGTGTGGTTGAAGAAACGGTCACCTGGAACCCGGAGAAGACCGCGCTCATTATTTGCGACATGTGGGACGATCATTGGTGCCAAGGCGCCGCCCGTCGGGTCGTCGAGATGGCCAACCCGATGAATGAGTTGGTACACCGGGCTCGGGACAGAGGCCTACTGATCATTCACGCGCCCAGCACTTGCGTTGAATTCTACCAAGACACACCGCAGCGACGTCGTGCCCAAGCGGCCCCCCATGCAAAGCCGCCGGTGGCCCTCTCGCAAGCCACCCGATGGGGAACCAAGTGGTGCTGGCCCGACACGAAACGAGAAACAGAGTTGCCGATCGACGATTCGGACATGGGCTGCGATTGCGAAAAGACATGCGAGATCCACACGCCATGGACACGGCAGATCGCGTCGATCAATATCGAACAGGCCGACGCAATCAGCGACGACGGGCAAGAGGTCTACAACCTGCTCGAACAACACGGCATCGATCACATCATCATCGCCGGAGTGCATCTCAACATGTGCGTCTTGGGGCGTTCGTTCGCCATCCGGCAAATGGTCACTCTGGGGAAAGACGTCGTCCTCATCCGCGACATGACCGACACGATGTACAACTCCAAAATGAAACCCTTCGTCAATCACTTCGATGGCACCGATCTCGTAGTCCAGCACGTCGAACGACACTGGTGCCCAACGATGACCAGCGTTGATCTCGTGGGCGGAAGTTCGTTTCGATTCGCGGAGGACACGCGAGACTGACGTGAGAAAAGGGATCGCGCCCAACGAATGGACACACAATGAAACCGATGCTTGAATGTCATGCGGTATGCGATGTGTGATGACCCCGAAGACGCACCGACCGACAAGCATTTAGCCTCGACATCACAATCACGTTCCCCATTGCCTTCTGTAAGGACTCTCTTGATGAGTATGAAACCTGCTTTCCTAGAGTTTGTCGCAAAGAGAAACCGAGCGATGCACGCTTCACATCGCTGGTTGTTTCTGGCAGCCACGATGGTTGGCTTCTGCCTCATCACCAGTACGGCCAACATTGCGCTGGCCCAGCAGCAGAGGCCGAACATCGTCATTATTTGGGGTGACGACATCGGCCAATCCAACATCAGCGCGTACACACGCGGAGTGATGGGATACCGAACCCCGAATATTGATCGTATTGCTCGGGAGGGCCTGCTCTTCACCGACTACTATGCAGAGCAAAGCTGCACGGCGGGCCGAGCATCGTTCATCACGGGGCAGCATGGCATGCGTACTGGCCTGACCAAGGTCGGTTTGCCAGGCGCCACGTTGGGGCTACAGAAAGAAGACCCCACCATCGCCGATCTGTTGAAGGCCCAAGGGTACGCGACCGGCCAGTTTGGCAAGAACCACCTTGGTGATCGCAATGAGTTCCTGCCCACTGTTCATGGCTTCGATGAATTCTACGGAAACCTGTACCACCTCAATGCCGAGGAAGAGCCGGAGCATCGCGACTATCCGAAGGATCCCGCGTTTCGCGCGAAGTATGGCCCTCGGGGAGTTCTCGATTCCAGGGCCACGAACCGAGACGACTCAACGGTGGAACCACGGTTTGGTCGCGTCGGCAAACAGACCATCAAAGACACCGGCCCGCTTACGAAGAAGCGGATGGAGACCATTGACGACGATGTGGCTAGCCGCGCCGCGGAATTCATCGACCGAAAATCCAAGGCCGCCGAGCCGTTTTTCATCTGGGTGAACTTTACGCACATGCACTTCCGCACGCATGTAAAACCAGAGAGCTTGGGCCAGTCGGGACGATGGATGAGCGAATACGCCGATGCGATGATCGATCATGATAAGAACGTCGGCACGGTGCTGAAGGCCATTGACGACGCTGGAATCGAGGGCAACACGTTCGTCATGTACAGCACCGACAACGGTCCGCACATGAATACTTGGCCCGATGGCGCGATGACCCCGTTTCGCAACGAAAAGAACTCGAATTGGGAAGGTGCTTACCGAGTGCCCTGCATGGTTCGATGGCCGGGCAAGATCAAACCTAGGACAATCTCCAACGAAATCGTCTCGCACCTCGATTGGCTGCCGACGTTCGTCGCGATGGCCGGTGATCCGAACGTGACCGAGAAACTACTCGAAGGTCATCAGGTCGGGGATACGACCTATAAGGTTCACCTTGACGGGTACAACCTGTTGCCGCACTTGACAGGAAACATGGAGGAATCCCCACGTGAGTCGTTTCTGTATTGCAACGACGATCAGCAGTTGACGGGTTTGCGCTATGACAACTGGAAGCTCGTATTCCTGGAACAGCGGACGCGAGGAACTCTGCAGATTTGGTCCGAGCCATTCGTCTCGTTGAGGTTGCCGAAGATATTCAACCTTCGTCTCGATCCCTATGAGCGGGCTGATGTGACTTCAAACACATACTACGACTGGCTGATCGATCGAGCATTCTTGCTCGTTCCGGCGCAGGACTATGTGGGAAAGTTCCTGATGACATTCAAGGACTATCCGGCCCGTCAGAAGGCCGCCAGTTTCAATCTGGACGATGTCATGCAAAAGCTCCAGGAAAGCGGCGGCAGCAAATAGTGATCTGTCGATCATTGGAATTCATCGGCGGGGTTTCCCAAGCGGATGCCCCGCCGATTTTATAGTCCCACTTTGAACGCTTCACCGGCGTTTCTCGGTTTCACTCTTCATGGAAACACGAATGATGAAACAACTCGCTGCCTCCGTTCTTGTCGTAATGTTTGCGGCTTCGGGCGCCGTTTCCGCCTCCGATGTGCTCCCATCTTGGAACGAGACGGCCTCGAAAAAGGCGATTGTTACTTTCGTTGAGCGTGTGACCAGCAAGGACTCGCCAGACTTTGTTCCGCCAGAGGAGCGAATCGCGACATTCGACAACGATGGCTGCCTGTGGTCGGAAAAACCAATCTACTTTCAGTTGATGTTTGCCATCGATCGCGTCAAACAACTCGCGCCGGACCATCCCGAATGGAATGACAAACAGCCGTTCAAGGCCGTACTGGAAGGCGATCAGAAGGCACTTGCCGAATCAGGCATGCAGGGCGTGATGAATCTCCTCATGGCAACGCATGCGGGAATGACGACCGACGAATTCGCGCAGGATGTTAAATCCTGGCTGCGCACGGCCCGGCATCCTCGCTTCAAACGCCCTTACTACGCACTGGTTTTCCAACCGATGCTCGAATTGCTCGCCTATCTGCGAGCCAACGGTTTCAAGACGTACATTGTCTCCGGGGGTGGCGTGGAATTCGTGCGAGTCTTTGCCGAAGGCGTTTACGGTATCCCGCCAGAGCAGGTTGTCGGCAGCAGCATCAAGACCAAGTTTGAAATGCGCGACGGGAAACCCGTTCTCGTTCGTTTGCCGGAGATCGACTTCATCGACGACAAGGAGGGCAAGCCGGTCGGCATCCACAAGTTCATTGGCCGCCGGCCCATCGCCGCGTTCGGCAACTCAGACGGCGATCTTCAAATGCTCCAATGGACTGCCGCGGGTGACGGGCTTCGATTCTGCATGCTCGTTCATCACACCGATGCCGACCGCGAATGGAGTTACGATCGCGACTCACCCGTCGGCCGTTTGGACATGGCGCTGAAACAGGCCCGTCAGCAGGGTTGGACGGTTGTGGACATGCAAGACGATTGGAACACCATCTACCCTTCTGAGAAGTGATTGGGAAAGCGTGCAACACGACAAGTCCTGCTATCAGAACAATCGCTACGGCTTGGCAAGGCTGCATGTGAAATAGCCTTCGTTCGATGTCTTGGCGCACATCGCATGTCGATCAAGGAAGGAGGCTTTCTTTTCGTCGACGCCGTGCCGAGGCAACACTCGTGAATGGATTCCCCGCAGCAAGATCGCTATTGGTTAGCATCGGTCTAACCGTTTGGCTCGCAGCCATAGCCAGTGGGGCAGTGGCCGACGACTCGACCGCAGGCGGCTGTTTGTGGTGCCGTTCGTCTTTGCCCGGCGATTGGTTTGGGAACAGGACATCGCTCGCAGCAAGCGGCATCACGTTCCAGGGCGACGTAACACAGTATTACCAAGGCGTGACGACTGGTGGTTTGGCGCGAAACTTTAGGTATGGGGGACACAGTGACTATGTCCTCAACATGGATCTGAATAAGCTCGGTGCCTGGCAAGGCCTTTTTCTGAAGCTGCGAGGAGAATCGCAATTCGGCGAATTCATCAATCGCGATACCGGAGCAATTCTGGCCGCAAACAACCAAGGGCTGATACCAACGCCGGGCGAGCAGCAAACGGCGCTGACAAACTTTCTCTTCACGCAGTTCCTGTCCGAGCGAACCGCCGTCTTTATGGGCAAGCTCGATACGCTCGATGGCGACATGAACGCCTTTGCCCAGGGCCGTGGCAAGAACCAGTTCATGAATGCGGCGTTGGTCATTAATCCGATTGCCTTTCGCACCGTTCCCTATTCGACTTATGGCGCAGGTTTCATGTTGGTCGAGGGGGGAGAACCGATCTTCTCCGTCATGGTGATCGACCCAGTGGACCACGCAACGGAAGGCCCCACTAACTTGTTCGCGGAAGGTGCGACGTTGACCAGCGAACTTCGGTTGCCCACGAGTTGGTTCGGCCTACCAGGGCATCAGTTGATCGGAGGGACTTGGAGCAGCCGAGAAGTTCCCGACCTTAGCCGTTTGCTTGTCCCCCCTGGCACCCCGCCTCTGACCGCGTCGGATTCGTGGTCGGTGTATTGGAACTTCGACCAGTATCTTTTTGTCGATCCAGGCGACCCGTCGCGCGGCTGGGGTGTATTCGGTCGTGCGGGAGTCGCGGACGATGATACGAATCCGCTCTCCTGGTTTCTCAGTTGTGGAGTCGGCGGCAATAGCCCACTCTCTGGCCGCCCGGCAGACACGTTCGGTATCGGCTGGTTCTATGCACCTCTTAGCGATGAACTGCCTGGGGTGCTCACAAGTGATCATGGTCAAGGTGTCGAGCTGTACTACAGCGTTGCCGCAACGCCCTGGCTTCATATCACCCCAGACGTTCAGATCATCGACCCCGCCCGTCTCAGCGTGGATACTTCGCTCGTGCTCGGGATCCGCGTCAGGATGGATCTCTAGTCGAAGTGGTTTCATCCATCACCGACCGGGGGTATCTTAAGGCGAGCGGCGAATGAGAATATCCCAAGGGGACGCGTGAGCGAGGGACCAACCGGTAATACACTGCGCTCCCTCGCTTACGCGTCGGGTTGGGATTGGTACGTTCTTGTTTGCCGCTCGCCTAACAATTGCACCGGAAGGAAATGCTCCCACTTCCGAAACACAAAGGAACCGATCAATGGCTGTCATTCGGTCAACAATGTCACGACTGGGGTGCGTGACTTTCTTAATCAAAAGGCCGAAGAGAACAAGCATTCTCCAAGTGACGTTTACGGGTGCCGCTCTCTGCCTGCTGTTCGCGCTCGTGGGCAACACCTACGCCGCTGAACCCGTCACGATGGAGGATTTTACTCGGGCGGAGACGCACCGCTACATGAAGCGGTTTGTCGATGGGGGCGGGTTCGGAAAGATTCGGCACGTTCGCGGCGCAACGCCGATCGAGTCGCAGACGGTGATTCGCATGAATCGCGACACCCTGTACTCCTCAGGGGTGTTCGATCTGAACAGCCCGGTGACGATCATCAAGCCCGACTCGGGCGACCGTTTTCAGTCGATGCAGGTGATCAATGAGAGTCACTACACGAAGCTGATCGCCCACGACGCTGGGGAATACAAACTGACGAAAGAGATGGTTGGTACGCGGTACGTGTGTGTGTTGTTTCGCACGCTGATTGATCCGACCGACGCGGACGACGTGAAAGCAGCCAACGCGATTCAGGATGGAATTGCAGCTCGGCAGGAATCAATCGGCGTGTTCGAGGTTCCCGATTGGGATCAACAACAACTGACCCAACTACGCAACCGGCTCAATCGAATTGCCGCGCTCGGCGAAGCGGGTTCGGTCGGTGTGCCGAAGTTCGGCGATGTGGGCGAAGTGAACCCGATAGTCCGCCGCGTCGCCACGGCATATGGTTGGGGCGGTAGTCCGCGCGAAGCCGCGATCTACGAACGGGGTGCCCCGGAAGAAGACAACACCGGGAAACCGCACACAATGACGCTTCGAGACGTGCCAGTCGACGGGTTTTGGTCAGTCA
>CAZNXE010000107.1:0-16582 GCA_964576465.1 uncultured Planctomycetaceae bacterium | reverse complement strand
GCCCACGGCAGTGCAATCGGTGACCTCGTGTCCGATGGGCGTGTAGTGCATCTGGAACAGCAACTTCGTTCCCGCTTCGACGAATGCCGACATACCTTCGAGGTGATACGCCATGGGCGGAGTACCTGGCGCCGCACCACCAATCAACTGCGACATGCCGCTACTGAAGTCCGCACCTCGCTCGCGTGGCCCCTCCCAGGGCTCCAATTCGACCCCGGGTGGAATGGCGAACACGAAAATGTGATGTACCACCGCGCGGTTGTCGATCAGGCATTCCGAGGTGTCGATCCATTTGTCCTCGGTCCAGCCCGGGTCGACATAGAAGTACTGATACTCGACGGTTCCTTCTGCCGCGATGGTGTAGGGCTCCGGGCTCATATAGAAGATCTCGTCCGGTTCCCCCGCCGTCCAACCTTCGGGATAGTCGATCGGGGGTGGGATCTGGTTGGGATCACCCAGCGGGGCACCATTGGCAACCCAGGTGTAGAGCAGATCTTTTTCCTCGGAAGACATACTGTGATCGTTCGCAAAGTGGCCGAACCGGGGATCGGCATGCCACGGCGGCATGCGTTGTTGCCGCACGACTTCCTCGATCATCTCAGCCCAACCGACGACCTCTTCGTAGTCGGTAAGCGAGAAAGGAGCGATCTGGCCTGGACGGTGGCATTCGACGCAGTGCCGTTGAAAGATACGTGAAATTTGGTTTCCGTAGGTAACGCTGCTGTCTTCGTTCGCTTCACGCACACGGCCAATGATGCAGCCGGGGGCATCCGTGAGTGGTAGGGAGACGGACTTACCGGCTAACAGCTCATCCATGGCTTCAGCAAGATGACGACGGCGAACCTCTTTGTTCGAATAGCCCGTGCTGGCTTCGTCGAGCCCGTATTGATCGTCGATCCGGCCCGCATACCGCACCACGCGGTTCTCATCGAGCAAGAACACCTGCGGGGTTCGCGCGGCGAGAAACTGATCGGCCACGACATTGCCGACGTCTTTCAGAAGCGGGAACTCCACATGATGAACCCGAGCGAAGTTCGCGATTTCAGTGATCGAATCTTGCCGATTAGGATAGACGCCCAGGAAGGCAACGCCCTGCGATCGATACTCGTCGGCCAACATCTGAATACGAGGTCCGTAAAGCTTGGCCAACGGACATTCAGTTCCTAGGAAGGCAACCACGACCAGTTTGCTGTCGGCGTAGTCCTTCAAATCGTGTGGCTCGCCGCGAAAATCCTGGAGCGAAAAGCCGTCGATGTGTCGCCCGATGGTCGCTGTTTTTTCGGTCGCCAGAGCCGGCATTGCGAGTGCGACCACGATCATCATCGTGCTAAGAGTTCTCATCTTTCGTGTCTCCAGGTCGTCAGCCGTATGCTGTGCGTAAGTGGTTTGTTTGGATTTGTCGACCGTCGTCAAGGTTCTCGCTTGGCCGCGATCAGGAATCGCTCCGCGGCAGACGATCAACCATTGGTCCTGTAAAGTCTATTGTCGCGATCAAGTTTGCCGGGACATTTTTCCGGTCGTGCCCTTATACCCTGGCAAATGGCGTTTTGATTCAAACTGCTGGCAAGGCGTTTCTTGCGAAGATCATCCGTGGCAGAAGGCCCCGGCAGGCGAGAGTACCAGAAGGCCCCAGAGCGGGGCAGCGCGAATCAATCGCCGGAAAAACGGCTCACTTCGTACTCGATGCGGCGAGTGAAAGCACTCAGGGGGAGTATCGAAGGCCGAGAGCCTACCCTCCTCGCGGGTGGCATGGCTCGGCAATTGGCGATTGTCAGACTTTTTCGCTAACCACTGGTTCCACGGAGGGTGATGTCTCGCGATGACCGCGCCACTGCTGCATGGAAGTGTTTGTCCCAAAAATCTTGCCGATGGAGTCGAGCATGCGTGTTGGGATGATGCCCAACATCATTGGCGCGAGTCGGGCGATGGGCGGTTCGATCACCAGGGGCTTGTTCCGTTTCACGGCTGTGACGACCCTGTTGGCGATCAACTCGGGCGTCAGTATTCTCATTCCTCGTGGCTGTGTCACACCCTCGAACATGCCGGTCTTGATATAGCCGGGACAAATCGCCGTGACGCCAATGTGCCGATGCCCCAACTCTTGTAGCTCTTGACGTAGCGATTCGGAAAAGCCGATCACGGCCCATTTGCTCGACGCGTAGGTTGTGCCAAACGGCAAGCCCACGTAGCCGCTGGCGCTAGCGATGTGAACGATGTGTGCCTGTTCACGAGTCAACAGATCGGGCAAGAAGATGTGTGTCATCGCGACCAAGGCAAGTGTATTCACGCGATAAGTCAGCAGGTGTTTTTCCAAAGGGATGTCGAGAAACGATCCTCCGCAGACAATCCCGGCGTTGTTCACCAGACAGTCGATGGGACCAAGGGTGTTATTGATTTCATCGCGGATGTCGCGGATTTGACCCTCGTCGGTGACATCCAGCGGAAAGGTATGCGCTTCGCCCCCGGCTGCGCGAATGTCCTCGGCTAGTTGCGGAAGCGACTCCGCGTTCATATCGGTCCCGATGACCACCGACCCCTCGCGGGCGAAGGCCAACGATTGCGTGCGGCCGATTCCATGTCCGGCCCCGGTGATGAGTACCCGTTTTCCTTTGAGTATCTTCATTGCATTCTCCAGAGAGCTTGGGCCGTCGCGATGAATCGGTAGGGAGTCCGCTCAACCACCGTAGCGCGTCGAACGGCGAAACTCTTCGATTACGCGACCATTCTTTCGTTTCACCAGCGGGCTCGCCCGAAGTTGGTTGGCCAATTTCCGCCGGCGTTCTTCCAAGTTCGAGTCGTCGTACTGCGAGACCATCGATCCGAATTGGCTCGTATGGCAAGCCGCGGCACGGGCCTTTTGTTGGGCCACCTCCGTGATGTCCACCGTGTAGTTCGGCTGTGCCGAGTAGTAAAGGAACGATACGGGAACACTATACGCCTTAAACCCCTCCCGCTCCAATTCGGGGAAGTAGAGTCGCCAAGCGGCAGCCCGCATCGCATCAACCGTGATCAATGCCCCGGCCCGATGATCGGACTTGTGCCACTGTTCAAACGGAGCCCCCGGATCGATCGTAAACACGGCATCAGGGCGGTGCCGGCGGATTTCGCGGACCACCTGCATGGTGAGTTGTTTCTGGTCGACATATTCGAGCATCCCGTCGTCGTGACCAAGCCAGGTGATGTTCCGGCTGTCGATGCCCAACACCTCGCAGGCGTCTTCTTCCTCCGCCTTGCGAATGGCTGCCAGCCGCTCGCGGGTCATGGTCGGATCGTTCGACCCGGCGTTGTCGGTCGTATAGATTAGGATTTGGATGTCGTTGCCATTGTTGGCCAACATGGCCAGCGTGCCACCGGCGCTGAACGTCTCATCGTCGGGATGCGGGGTCACGACCAGAATGGTTTTGTCCTTCCATTGCTCGATACGGTCTTCGCCCTTGTATTGGGGTTCGGGCGTGGCAATCTGTGCCTGCGACGATGCACTGATCGAGACTGTGAGAAGGCAGACCCAGCACAACGTGAGGCAGGAGGCGTTGCTCGTTCGCACCTGGAGGAGGCGGGGTCGCTTGTTCGCTGGCATTGCTTTCTCCGTAGTAGTAGTTCAACTGGGGGGCGAGTTTTGGATTGTAGTTGACCCGGCGGGCGGCTGCCGGTAATTGCTCCACACGAGATATTCACACCCAATCGCCGGGAGCGAGATCACTCGGTTCCCATGGTTGGGGAATTCCGCACACAGCAAAGAAATTTTATCCCGACACCAATATTTGTCGTGCCCTGGCGAACGTACGAGGGTTCTACCACTAGATTACACCGGTTGGCGGTTCAGTTGGCCGGTGCCGGGAATGCTACCATCGTTGTCGCAGCCAGAAATCTGCCAGAGTTGGAGAATTGAGACGATGCGAAATTTGTTGCGACAACACGATTTCACGATTTGCTTGGGTCGTTTCGGCGAAAGCGGACACCGACGATGTACTACTTTTTTACCGCATGTCATGGCAGCGCTCGCGGTTGCTTTGGCCCCGTGCGTCTCGGCGGCTGCTGAAACTTCGGATGTGAATTCACCGGTGGGGATGCAGGTCGACAATTTCGAGCTTCGCGACTTTCGGGGAAAAGCTACGTCGTTGGACTCGCTCAGCGATGCGAAAGTCGTGGTGCTCGTGTTTCTCGGCGTTGAGTGCCCCTTGGCCAAACTTTACACGCCACGATTGGCGGCGTTGAACGAGCGGTTCGCGAAGCAGGATGTTGCCTTCTTGGGCATCAATTCAAACCGCCAAGACTCGACGACCGAGATTGCCTCGTTCGCACGCCGTCACAAGGTGCCGTTCCCAATTCTCAAGGATGTCGGCAACGTCATCGCCGATCGATTGGAAGCCCAGCGCACGCCCGAGGTATTTGTATTGGATGAACAACGGGTCGTGCGGTATTGGGGACGTATCGACGACCAATACGGTTTCACTGCCCAAAATGCCAACTACCAAAAACCGCACGCCGAGCGGAACGATTTGGCCGTGGCGGTTGAAGAACTGTTGGCGGGGAAGTCCGTGTCTGAACCTGTGATGCCCGCCGCCGGATGTCACATCGGCCGCATCCGCACTTCCGCTCAAGATGCTGAAGTGACCTACAGCAATCAGATCGCCCAGATCATGAACGAGCGATGCGTGTTTTGTCATCGCAAGGGTCAGATCGCACCGTTCACCTTGACCAACTACGAAGAGGTCGTGGGTTGGGCGGAAATGATTCGCGAGGTGACCCAACTTCGACGGATGCCGCCGTGGCACGCCGATCCCAAGATCGGTCATTTTTCCAACGACTCGCGACTGACTGACGAACAGCGATCGCTTATCGACGAGTGGGTTGCAGCCGGCGCCCCCGAGGGAGATCCAGCCGAGTTGCCCGAGTCGCCGGTGTTCGCAGAAGGTTGGCAGATCCCCGAGCCCGACGAAGTGATCTACATGCGTAAGAAGCCCTTCGAGGTGCCGGAGGACGGTACCGTCGAGTATCAGCATTTTGTCGTCGATCCTGGGTGGACCGAGGATAAATGGATCAAGGCCGTCGAAGCCCGACCGGGCAATCCGGAAGTCGTTCATCACATTCTGGTATTTGTCCAGACTCCGCGTGCTATCCGCCGCGGTGGACCGGGCCAGATCTCCACCGACTGGCTAGCAGCCTACGCCCCAGGAACTCAGCAAGGAGCATTGCCCACCGGGATGGCACGCTTTGTTCCCGCAGGGTCAAAGTTGATCTTTCAGCAGCACTACACGCCCAACGGTTCGACGCAGAGCGACCGGAGTTTTCTCGGCGTGGTGTTTGCCGACAAGGAAGAGATTCGCAAGGAAGTCGCGGTGGCCAACGCGGGCAATTACTCTTTTAAGATTCCGCCGAATGCCCCCAATCATCGGGTAGAGTCGACGTTCACATTTAGCCGCGATTCGCTGTTGCTGACGCTGATGCCGCACATGCACCTGCGCGGCAAGGACTTTAACTACGAGGCGATTTACCCCGACGGACGGCGCGAGATGATACTCTCGGTACCGCAATACGATTTCGGTTGGCAGACCATCTACTCGTTGACCGAACCCAAACCAATGCCGGCGGGTACCAAGCTGAAGTGCGTGGCCCATTTCGACAATTCAGACGATAACCTGAACAACCCCGACCCGACCATTGCGGTTCGCTTTGGCGAACAGACGTGGGAGGAGATGATGATCGGGTTCTTTGAAATGGCACTCGCCGATCAAGATCTGGTCGAAGAAGAGGAAGGTTATGTATCGCGCGTCGATCAGTTTCTCACGCTCTATAAAGCCAACGGCACCAACTACGACGAAACCACGTTGCAGTGTTGCCGTCGGGCATTTGATGACCAAGAGGCGTTCGAGCGGTTTAGTTACGCGATGGACCCCGTGCTGCCTCAGATCGATCGCATCTGTGCCACCTACGTTGACGAAGACAACAAGCTACGGCTCTACCAAGTGACAGAGCGACCGCCGTTCCGCGGGCCCTTTCGCGCGACATCCACGCGGTATACAGCCGAGCGTCAGGCGTTGGCCGAGTATATCGATCGCGACGACCTAATCGTAGTCAACGACCTAACTGCCCAGCGTGGTTCGATCATGCGAAAGATGCACGCCAAGGGCATCCGCTCCAGTCTCCACGTCCCCACCAGCCACGCCGGAGTTCGCGGCACGATCAACTTCTGGAGCCTCGAAGAAAATGCCTTCCCCCCAGAGGCCATCGAAGCCATTCGCAAAGTGATCTCCCTGATCGAGCATTAGCAGCACATCCTGCTGCCAGGGCCGATCGGTGCTCCGAGCTTGCCGCGTTGCTTCTGTTGAATCTGGATACAATGGATGAGCATTTGTCTTGTTCATTGGGTTCCTTCCATTCCCGCTGTGTAGTACGTAGGCAATGGCATTCACCGCGAAAACGCCGACGGATCGATCTCTGCTTACTAGATTGCCAACGAAGATTGCCTTCGCACTCGTGTCGGTGCTGTTCGCGGCCTTGTTGTGCGAAGGCTTCTCATGCGGTCAAGAGCCTGGTTCGAGCAGCGCCGGCACGCAACGTTTCGACGAGTTGGATGCACGCTATTGGAAGATCCTTTCGGCTCGACCACGAAAGGGGACGGCGCTCGAGCGGTGGTATCGGCATTGGGCCGAGGCGGGCCGGGTCGAGGAGTTGATTCTCCGCGTGAGCGCGGAAGCCGCGGCCCATCCAAACAACTCGCAGTTGCAACTACTGTGGGGACTGCTACTGGAACGGCGCGGTCGCTTTGAAGAAGCGCATGCTGCTCTTCGTCGGGCTGCCGAGTTGGCCGAAAACGATTACTATCCTCATTTCGCGCTCGGTTCGTTGGCGGCGCGTCGAGGAATGTTGGACGAAGCGGCAACGGCACTGAAGAAGGCCGGCGATCTCGAACCACCGAAGCCTCAGTGGCTGAAAATCTACAAGCAGTTGGGCCGCGTGCAACTCCGCGGTGGACAACGCCACGAGGCACTGGATACTTGGGCAAAAGTCGCCGAACAGTTTCCAGATGATGTGCAAGTGTTGCAAGAGCTGGCCGAGTTGCTTGCCGCCGAAGGTCAGCTTGACGAGGCGATCAAGCAGTGGCAGCAACTCATCAACCACACGAAGAACGACAGTGACTCCGCGGTGAATGCCCAACGGAAGATCGCCCAACTCGAGGCCCGGTCTGGTCGCCGCGATGCCGCGATCGAACGTCTCGATCAGCTATTGAATCGACTCGAACCGGGCGGCTGGTTGGCTGCCGAAGTTCGTCGAGAGATCGAGGAGTTGTTCATCGTAGCTGGCGATCGTGTTGGACTGATCGACTACTACAGCAAGCGGCTCGAATCCCACGTCGACGATGTCGATACGATGATGTCGCTCGCCACGGTGCTCACGCAAATCGGTAAAAGCGACGAAGCCCTGACACTGTTGGTCGACGCTATCCAGCGTGCGCCCCATCGCCACGATCTACGCCAGCAGTTCATCGACCATCTGGCCACTCTTGGCCGCTTCGACGAGGCCATCGAACAGGCTCGACAGTTCGTCGGCACCCATCCGCAAGTTGTGGAGCTAATTCAGCGCTTGGCTGCCCTCTATGTTCAGGCCGCGCTTTCACAAAGTCGTTCGGAGTTGCTCATCGAGGCAGGCGAGAACTACCGCAAGATGGCCGCCGTGCGTGCAGACGATCCCGCACTGGCTCTGTCGGCCGCGCGAGCATGTGACACGGCGGCCAATCGCGCCGACTTGTTTGCACCACGGAACCAGGGCAGAAGGATTGACGATGGGGTAAGTGCGCCGACTGGCCGTCAGGCGAACCAGACCTTCGGCGATACTCTCTTCAAAGTGGCTAAGGAACTCTATCGCGAGGCCGTCCATCGTGCGCCGCAACGACCACAATATCATGAACACTTGGGCGCGTTCTTGCACCGCCGGCACAATACGACGGGTGCCGTGGCCGCCTGGAAACAGATGGCGATTGGCTCGCACGATACGGCTGAACGTTGCCTACAACTGGCTGAAGTTCTGAACCGTCATGAATATCGCGACGAGGCAATCGAGGCCCTTCGCCGATCGATCGCGCACGACCCGTCTCGCTCGGCACCACGCAAGCAGCTTATTCGCATATGCATGAGCAATCGATCGTACGACTCGGCCCTGGACGCCTTGGACCAGCTTCAGTCGATGGCCAAAACAAGCGCTGAAATCGACGAAGCGCTTCGCCTGCGGGTCGATGTTCTCCGTTTGGCCCAGCGTGTCGAACAGACAATCGCGCAGCTCGAATCTCAGCTAGGCGGCAAATCTTCTTCGGACGAGCAACATTGGTTGTTGGCGCTGTTGCTGGCTGAAAGCGGTCAACCGGCTGCCGCACGAACCGAAATCAAAATCGTCTTGGCACGACGCCCCGACGATGTGCCTCTACTGAACACGGCGGCAACCATCGATAGCAAGTCAGGGCAGTGGTCGCAGGCCATCGAGGTGTACCAACAGCTCGCTCGACTAGAACCCCGACGGGCCACCGTTCACCTTGCCCGGGTAGCTCGAATCTTCCTGATGCACGGCGAGGCCGACCATGCACGTGCGGTGGCCGAGCGCATGGTGGCCGAACATCCCAGTAACCCTGCCGGCTATCGGCTGCTGGCCGAAGTGTTGGCCTTCTCGGGTTTGGCGGATGAGCGACTCACCGCGTTGCGCCGCGCCGTTGATGTGGCCCCGAGAGATGCGTCGATGCGGCAACAACTTGCGGAATTGCTCGAACGCCGTGGTCGCGACGAAGAGGCGCTGGACCACTATTGGCGAACTTTCCAGTTGGTCGACTCCCGTGCCGAACAGTTGCATTTGATTTCGATCATGGTGCCGCTCGCACAGCGGGCGAAGGAGTATCCCCGGCTGTTGGAGCGTTTGCGGAATCAGGAACGTCAACAGCGGGCGTCGTCTGAGGTGATGCTGTTCGTCGTCGAAGCACGGCGACAGGCGGGCGATCTTCGGGGCGCGCTCGATGAATTGAAGACCCGGCTGGCGAAAAAGGGGGATCACCGTGAAGCGCTCGATACCGCGGTGTTGTTGGCCCAGTCGCTTGGCGACCATCAACAAGCTGTGGCGTTGCAGCAGCGCGTGGTGCGGATCGCCGCGGATCGTCCGGCCTTGGAAAAACTGGCCGCTTGTTGCACGGCAGCGGGAGATGATGAAGGCGCCGAGCGGGCATGGCGACGGATCGTACACGACTTGGACGACCCCCAGGCGATCATCGACGTGGTTGATGCCGAGGTGCGACGCGGCGAACTCATCTCCTCAAAACACCTGCTGGCCATCGGGCTCGAAGCGCAGCCCGACGATTGGCGTCTGTTGCTGCGCGCCGCCCATGTGGCGGTGATTGAGGGAGATGAGCGAACGGCGAAGCAACGGTTTCAGAAGCTATGGTCTTTGCCCGAGCCATCCTCAGTGGAGGCAGTCGTCGACGGAACGCAACATCATGTAACCGAAGGTACGGATGATGCGGCGATCGGTATCCCGGCGGAGATCGCGAAACAAATACCGCAGATCGAAGAGTTTCGAGTGGCAGCCCGTGCGCTCGACGAAATCGCCCAGCAACGTCGGGTTGCGGAGCTTGCGTCACGGCAAGCCGTAGCGGTTGAGCAACGTCATGGCACGCAACGTCAGACCGAAGCCTACGAGAGGCTCTTGCGTCAACAGCGCGCCGGGCTACAGCGACAAGTTGCCGTGCAATTCACCATGCCCAAGAACATTGGCATCGCCAAGGTCGTTGCCTTGTGTGGATTGCTGGACACCGCTCGACAACAGAATGATATTTCCTCTTGGTTCGACGAGCACCGAAAGACCGATCAGCCCCGTGCAATTGCTCGTCTGGCGATGGTCGCGGTGGCCGACGGACAATTCGTTTTGGGGCAGCAGATTCTACGAGATCTGACCGAGCGGAACCCCGAAAGTCCGCTGCCTCGGGTGTTGCAATTATTGGCCGATCAAGATCACACGCAACTTGCGAAATTGTCTGCAGCGCAACGAGACAGGGCGTTGGCGGACGCACGAAAAAACTTTTCTTGGATCCAGGAGCATCGCCCAACGTGGGCCAAGCAGCTAAGGCCGCTCTACTGGAGTGCGATGTTGGGCATGCGGGCGGATGAGCGTGTTGGCGCTGAGCTACGCGATGCGATCAACGGCGCTTCGGAGCTTGATGAACTACCAGGGTTGTCCACCCTGGCGACCCGTGTTGGGAATCTTGTTCTTCAACAGCAGGTGTTCGAGCAGGCGGTGCGTCTGCCGCTTGAAGCCGATGATCCGTACGCGACGTCGGAGGTGCTACGGCGAATACTCGAACAGAATTTTCTTTATTCAGACGATGAGCAATATGTAGCTGCCATGATTGCGGTCATGGATCGCTACCTTCGGGAAACCCAACCGGCACGCATTCGAGCAGAGTCAAGTGTCGCACGGCGAGTGATCGGAAACACGGCGGATGCGACCAATCGTTTTCCCGAACCGACACCCTACTTCGAGGAGCAGCGACTGAGCGTATTATCGCGAGTCTATAAACATTGTGCGCTTTCAAGCCGAGAGTTTGCATTCCAAGACTTTCTCCAGCGACGGGCCGCTGAGTGCCACGGAATCGACAGGCACTGCTATTTGCTTGCCAGTGCTTACGCACAATGGTGGTCGGGTGAGTTGGGCACCGCGATCGATACCTTGCAGAAACTTTGCAACGATGCTCCGACAGAAGCCCCCTTGCGAATGATTCTTGTTCAGGCATACAAGGCCGACGGGAGTCCGAATTTGGCACTGGAAGAACTCGATCGCCTGCTGGACCACACGGTGGTCATGGGATACAACGTCCAGCGTCTTCGCCGAGAACTGATCGTCGCAATTGCTGAGGACGACGACTAGCCCGAATGAACGGTGGTATTGAACGCCGAATGAAATCCTGAACAAGAGAGCACCATCAAATCTGCACAATGATA
Organism: uncultured Planctomycetaceae bacterium; assembly: GCA_964576465.1. Lineage (GTDB taxonomy): Bacteria > Planctomycetota > Planctomycetia > Pirellulales > JAEUIK01 > CAZNXE01. Next base: position 5,609 of record CAZNXE010000107.1, on the reverse strand, counting down.
TTTCATTTTGATACAGATCAATGGCGGCAGTCCGCCAAGTGTGCTGTTTTTCCGGGCTTCCGAGGGTTTTACGGCGCTGACACAGGTCAATCCGGCGTCGGTACTTCACTTCTCTCATAGCACATGACGAAGAAGACCGAAGGCTCACTTCACGTTACCTGTATAACTAGCCCGTATCATTGGAGTGGAGCTATACTTCACCATCTTCTTGTGCGTTAAGGGGCGACTACATGACGGTCTACGTGGTTGAGGATCACCAGGAGACGCAGCAATCCCTCGCCGTGTTGATTCGCTTACACCGTTTCAACGTGGCGGCGTTCTCGTCCGCTGAACTATTTCTCCAAGCGTTCAGTCCCTCGGTACCGGGTTGCATCGTGACCGATCTGCGGATGCCCGAGATGAGTGGCGCCGATTTGCAACAACGGCTCCTTGCCGATGGAGTACGTACCCCCATCATCTTCTTGACCGGCTTCGCGGACGTACCGACAACGGTGCGGTTGATGCAGCAAGGGGCCGTAACGATTTTGGAAAAGCCCTATCGTGAGGACGAACTGATTGGTGCCATTCGCGCGGCGCTGCACCGCGACGAAGAACAGCTACTCCACACAGCAAGGCAACGTGATGTTGGCGTTCGACTGGGGTCGCTATCAGAGGGAGAAGTTCAGGTGATGGACTTGATGGTTGAAGGCAAGCCCAACAAGACAATTGCCGTCAGGCTGGATGTAAGCATGCGGACCATCGACCGTCGCCGTCGGATTGTGTTGGACAAAATGAAGATCGATTCAGTCCCAGAGCTAGCACGTCTTGTTGCCGCATATCGCCAGGACGACGTCAACTCCCCGGAAAACATGGAAGAGTAACCGCGAACAGGTTTGCCTGTTCGAGGCCGAACCCGTTCGCTGAAACTAACATCACGCTCGGTTCATCAGAGCACGATGTCTCGAACGACATGTCCGCTGACGTCGGTCAGACGGAAATCGCGCCCTTGAAACCGGTACGTGAGGCGTTCGTGATCGATGCCCAGCAGATGAAGAAGTGTGGCATGGAGATCATGCACATGCACGCTGTTTTCCACAATGTTGTAGCCGTAAGGGCACGTCTCACCATGCACTGTTCCGGGTTTCACTCCACCGCCGGCCATCCACATCGAGAAACAACGTGGGTGATGATCGCGGCCATAGTTGTCGGCCGTTAGTTTGCCTTGCGAGTAGTTCGTCCGGCCGAACTCGCCTCCCCAAATCACCAGGGTGTCTTCGAGCATTCCACGTTGCTTCAGGTCGCGCAATAGCGCCGCCGACGGTTGATCGGTGGCCTTGCATTGATTGGTAATCGCCGTCGGGAGGTTGCCGTGCTGATCCCACCCTTGGTGGTAAAGTTGCACGAACTTCACGCCCCGTTCGACCAGCCGCCGCGCCAACAGACAGTTGGCGGCGTATGTGCCAGGCTTTTTTGCGTCCGGGCCGTAAAGCTTCATCACGTGCTCGGGCTCATCGGAAAAGTCCGTCACCTCGGGCACGCTCGACTGCATGCGAAACGCCATCTCATACTGTGCAATGCGCGTGTTCAGTTCGGCATCGCCGGTGGCCGCGAGTTCGATTTCGTGCAGCTCGCGCAACCGATCCAACATTTGCCGCCGGCTCCCACGGTCAACGCCGCTGGGGTTGCTGAGATACAACACAGGGTCTTTGCCCGAGCGAAACTGGACGCCCTGATACCGAGACGGTAAAAAACCGGATGCCCAAAGCCGTGCGTACAGCGGTTGTCCGCCTTGCCCCTTGGTGATTAACACCACGAACGCCGGTAGATTCTCGTTGTCGCTGCCAAGGCCATAGTTCAGCCAAGCACCGATGCTGGGGCGGCCCGCAATCTGCGAACCGGTTTGCAGGAACGTGATTGCCGGGTCGTGATTGATTGCCTCGGTATGCAGGGAACGGACGATACACAGGTCATCGACAACCGCGGCAGTGTGAGGGAGCAGTTCGCTGACCCAGGCACCACTCTGGCCGTGCTGTTTGAAAGCGAATGCTGAACCCGCGATTGGCAGCGACGATTGATTGGCCGACATGCCAGTGAGCCGCTGCCCTTGCCGCACTTCATCTGGAAGCTGTTGCCCTTGCTGTTTGTTCAGCAGTGGCTTGTAGTCGAAGGTTTCGAGTTGCGAGGGGCCGCCGCTTTGAAACAGGTAGATCACGCGCTTGGCACGCGGTGTGACGTGCGGCTGTGACAAGACTCCCGGCAACCCGGTCGCCTGAGTCGATTTGCCAGGGCTCATCAAGTCCGCCAGCGCAATACTGCCCAGCCCCATGCCGAATCGTTGCAGCCACGCTCGCCGCGAAAGACCTTGCGATGGGAGTGGTCCGGTACAAGTTGAATGACTCGTCGTTCGATCGTTCATTGTTTTGTCATGCACTCGTCAAAGTTCATCAGCGCTTGGACCACGATGGTCATCGCCGCATGCTCGTCCTCGGGTAGATCGGAATCTCGTGGGGACGACCCCGTGTCGAGCAGCGCGGCGGCATCTTCGTTCGATTGCTCGAAATGCTCGCGCTGCTCGTTATACATCCGCTTTAGAATTGCCTCTTCCGCCGAAGTTGGCATCCGGCTGGTCAGCAATCGAAAGGCCGTCTGCAAACGGATGTTCAGGTGGGCTGGGTGCTTATGGATCAAACGCTGAGCCAACGCCCGGGCAGCTTCGATCATCTGTGGATCGTTTAGCAGGGCCAGCGCTTGAAGCGGGGTTGTCGTTCGTTCGCGGCGTGCGCTGCAAATTTCCCGGCTGGTCGCATCGAAGGCCATCATGTTCGGGGGAGGTGCCGTGCGTCGCCAGAATGTATACAGGCTACGACGATACAACCCGGTGCCTTCATCTGGCACGTACGTTTTTCCGGTGCCCGACTCGGCCCAAAGACCTGGAGGTTGATACGGTTTGACGCTGGGACCACCGACCTGGGGAACCAATAATCCACTGACTGCCAGCGCGTTGTCGCGGATTTGTTCGCCGCGATAGCGATGACGGGGACCCCTGGCCAAAAGACGGTTGACCGGATCTTCTTGATACAAACGATGATCGCGCGGCACCGACGACTGCCGGTAGGTCGCCGATCGCACGATGAGACCACACAGTGCCTTCGTATCCCATCCGCTATCGATGTAATGTCGGGCGAGCCAGTCCAAGAGCTTTGGGTGGGACGGCGGTTGTCCTTGCCCACCGAAATCCTCGGGTGTGGCGACGATGCCATGACCAAAGAACTGTTGCCACAGCCGATTCACTGCGACCCTTGCTGTCAACGGATTCCGCTCATCGGTTAGCCACATTGCAAGACCCAGCCGGTTGTTTGGGAAGTCGGCGGGAAACGGAAAAATGCCGCGTGGGGTGGCTGGCTCGACCTCGTCACTTCGCGCGTCGTAAGCACCCCGTTCGAGGACGTACGATGCGCGTCGCTCGGGCAGTTCTTCCATCACCATCATTTGGCGCACCCCGGCGATGAACTCGTTTTCCGCCTCGCGAAGTTTCCGCAGTTCGCTCAGCGCATCTTGATATTCCTCGTCGTGACGTTGAAGGTAGAATTCCCGGATGCCTGCCTCGTCTTGGGTTGGTTCGCTGGCAGCCACCGCGGAAATTTCGGGAGAGGTCAACTCGCGATCGAACACTTGAAGCTCGTCGACCGCGCCGTCTTTGAACCCGACGTCACGAAACCGCGATCCTAGTGTCAACTGAACTTCGTTCACGGCGTCATCGCCCCATAGCTGACGATGCACGATATCACGGGTCAGTGAGTCTCGAACCACTTCATGTTCGGCCAATTCGCCGTTCACGTAGATGTGAACCCCCGCGGCGCGACTGCTGCCATCGTAAGTCACGCTCACGTGGCTCCACGTGTCCCGTGGCAGACAACTTTTCGCTTGCACGCGAACCGCATTGCCGGGCCAGAAGTGGATGAGCGAAAATGTTGGCTTCCCGTCATCCAACACCAGCGAATAGCCGCGAAATGCCGAATCCTCGGCAGCCCGGGAGCGATGGAATACGACCGTTCGAGGTCGATGCTCGTGGGGCTGGACCCAGAGGGTCACGCTAAACGGTGTTGTGCGGCCAAATACCCCGGCGTCGTTGCACACGTACGCATCATCGCCGGTAAAACGAAGTGCTTTCCCGTGGACTCCGTCGATGGTCTCATTCGCACTATTTTCAGAGGGATCGTCGAATGTGTACTCACTCGCCGGCGTCGGCGATTCAATGTTGCCGTCGAATTGCTCTCGCCACAGGGCATATCGAGACGCTGCTTTGCGGCGTACTTGCTCCAGCACGGTCTCACCGTCGGCAACCGCCTCTAACAGGCGTCGGTGTTCCGCTTCTTCGTCGGGCTTGTAGAGCAGCATTGCCGGCGTGGGCGCAGTTTCGGTGAAGTGGGAGTACGTCCCATGCTCGTCGATGTTATTCACAAACGCGCTGAGCTCGTAGTATTCCTGCTGCGTGATCGGGTCGTACTTATGGTCATGGCAGCTTGCGCACTCCAACGACAATCCTAGAAAGGCCGTGCCAATGGTGTTCACCCGATCAGCTACGTAGGCAACACGAAACTCCTCGGGCACGCTGCCGCCCTCGTTGGTTTGCCGGTGTAATCGATTGAAGGCGGTCGCCAAACGCTGCTCAACGGTTGGTTCGGGAAGAAGATCGCCGGCGATTTGCCACAGGATGAACTTATCGTAAGAAAGATTTTGATTGAATGCCTCGATGACCCAATCTCGCCATGGCCAAACGTGCATCTCGCGGTCGGACTGATATCCGAACGTGTCGGCATATCGGGCCACGTCGAGCCAATGACTCGCCATGTGCTCGCCGTAAGCTTGAGAATCCAGCAGGCGGTCGACCACATGGGCGAAAGCATCAGCCGAATCGTCGGAGATAAAGTCGTCCAACTCCGCCAACGTGGGAGGCAAGCCGATCAAGTCGAAGCTCACTCGTCGAAGCCATGTTTCTCGCTTGGCAGGTTCAGTCGACAGATAGTCGGTCGAAGCGAGTCGAGCCCTGACAAACGCGTCGATCGGGTTGATGATCGCAGCGGTGGGTTCGTCGATCTCGGGAACCGACACTTCACTAGGCAACGGAATAAATGCCCAATGCGGTTCGTATTCGGCGCCTGCGGCAATCCAGCGACGAAGCAGTTCCTTCTCTTCGGTTGAAAGGATCTTATTCGAGTCTAGCGGGGGCATCCGAAGGTCTTCGTCCTCGGAAATGATGCGTGCGATGGCTTCACTGTGCTCGACGTTGCCGGGCACGATGGCGCCAGAGTCGATGGCATCTTCACGTCGATCGAGCCGCAACTCAGCCTCGCGAGCAGCACTGTCGGGTCCGTGGCATTTGAAACAATGGTTCGACAGAATCGGTCGCACATCGCGATTGAACTGAATATCATCAGCCACCGTGGGCATTTCGGCGGCGGCAAAGAGAATTGCCGCGAACCACATCAAGAGTGAGAGCAGTTGTCGTGCGGTATTAGACATGCCGGTTCGTCAACGGTTTATGTAGGAAAGACAACACCGAGGTGTGAGGTGGGGGGCCAACGTTACGATGGGCTGCTTATGCCCAAAGACCTTCCATCAGTTTACAG
>CAZNXE010000106.1:0-16600 GCA_964576465.1 uncultured Planctomycetaceae bacterium | reverse complement strand
GAAAATTGGGCTGCAGGTCGTAGGGCAAAATATCTCCAATGCCAACACTCCCGGCTACATTCGTTCGGAGGTGAACTTTAGCCCAGGGCCGACGCAAAAAGTCGGCAGCTTGCTGTTGGGCACGGGTGTCGAAATCGTCGGCGTCACGCAGAAAATCGACAAGTTTCTTGAAGAGCGTCTCCGAAACGCGGTTGCCGACCGAGCCAATAGCGAAGCCAAGGAACAAGTCTGGTTCCAGCTCGAGGGGCTGATCGGCGAGCTTAGTGACACGGACCTCAGCACTTCGCTGAACAATTTCTTTGGCAGCATTAACGAGGTGTTGAACCAGCCAGAGAGTGTTGCGGTGAGAAACCTTGCCGTGTTGCAGGGCCAAACGCTTTCAGCGGACATCAGTCGGCTGTCCAGCCGGACCACCGATCTACGCCTCGATTTGAACAACCGTATTGAAGGCAGCGTCTCCGATATCAACCGGTTGCTCAACTCAATCCGCGATCTCAATCAGCGGATCACCGAAACCGAAGGTGGCAATACCTCGGCAAGTGACGCCGTCGGGTTGCGCGATCAGCGGGGCTTGGCTCTGACGAACCTTGCCGAGTTGATTTCAGTTCAGATAATCGAACAATCCAGCGGTGCGGTCAATCTTTACAGCGGGGGCGATTTCCTCGTCTTTGAAGGAACTATTCGAGAGGTCGTATCGACACAGACAACCGATCGCGGAATCAATATTTCGCAGCTATCCGTCGGCGAGACCGGCAGCACGTTGGACTTATCGAGTGGCAAAATTGGCGGCTTTGTCTCAGCCCGCGACGAGATCCTCGGTTCGTTTCAAGATCAACTCAACGAGTTCACCTCCACGCTCATCTTTGAATTCAATCGTGCCTACTCTTCGGGGCAGGGTCTGAGCGGATACCAAACGCTGACAAGCGAGTTTGCCGTCGACGATACCTCCGTGGCCCTCGATGCGGCTGGTCTCGAGTTCTCGCCGGAGAACGGTTCACTTCAAATTCAGATCTTCAACCGGCAAACAGGGTTGACTGAAACCAGCGATGTGTTCATCGATCTCGACGGGCTGGATAGCGACACATCGCTCGCCGATTTTGCTGCCGCGCTCGATGCCGTCGATGGAATCTCGGCGTCGATCACGGCCGCGAATCAATTGCAGATTGCCAGCGACACGCCCGATCAGGACTTTGCCTTCAGCAACGACACCAGTGGGGTTCTTGCTGCCTTGGGGCTCAACACGTTCTTCAAGGGCACCGTGGCAAACGATATCGGTGTCAGCGACGTGCTGGCCGAGGATCCTGGCAAGTTCGCCGCCAGTGGCACCGGCGTGGGGCCCGACACAACCAATGCTCTGCAACTGGCTAACTTTCTCGATCGCTCCTTATCGACGTCCAGCGGCCAATCACTGTCAGTCCTGTACGATCGGCTTTCCGGCGAAACGACACAAAATGCGTCGGTCTCCCGGGCAGTTGCCGATGGATTCCGCGTCTTTGAACAAACGCTGCAAGGCGATTTCTTGTCGATCAGCGGCGTCAGCATCGACGAAGAAGTGGTTCGCATGATCGCCTACCAACGTGTCTTTCAGGCGGCCGCGCGATATATCTCCGAACTTAGCAAATTGCTGGAACTTCTGGTGAACCTGTGATGCATTTTCTCGCCTAGAGCCAATTGACCCACACCCTTAATCCCCGCACGAACACACCCGCATGGCTCCGATCATCCCCATCCCGTCGACGCGCGTCAGCGATGTGTTCATTCGCCAGCGGCTGCTTGCGCAAACGCAATCCGATCAACTCGCTTTGTTTCGCGCGCAGAACACGATCGCAACCGGGCGAAGAGTTGTCCTACCCAGCGACGACGCTCCGGCGGCGTTGCGAGGTATCAGTATTCAGCGGCTGCTCGAACGCAAGGAGCAGGTAAAGGTTAACCTCCAGACCAATGGTTCGTATCTCAGCGCCACGGACACCGCGCTGAGTAATGTATCAGCATTGCTCGCCAGCACCCGGGCAACCGCCGTATCGGTTGTCGGATCAACCGCCACCGACACGCAACGCGAAGCGGCGGCGATCGAAGTCGATCGATTGATCCAGCAGTTGATCGATGTGAGCAATCAGAGTTTTCGGGGCCGGACGTTGTTCTCCGGGTCGGACACCACAAGCGAGTCATTTACGTCAACCGGCGAAGGTGTTCGCTTCGTGGGCAACGAACGAAACGTGCTGAGTTATTCCGATGTTAATGTGTTATTCGAGACGAATCTCCCCGGCGTCGAAGTCTTCGGAGGGCTTTCGCCCGAGGTCGTTGGCATCGCCGATCTCAATCCAATCGTCTCGGCCAATACACGGCTATCCGATCTGCGAAGCGGTCTTGGGATCAGCGACGGATCGATCGCCGTTTCCGACGGCACGAATACGACGATCGTTGATATCAGTGGTGCGGAAACAGTCGGCAATGTGGTGAAGCTTCTGGAGGCGAACCCGCCCCAAGGACGCACGGTTCAAGCGTCGTTCACGCCGACGGGAATCACGGTCGAACTCGACTCCGCCGGTGGCGGGGCATTGACGCTTAAAGAAGTGGCCGGAGGAACAACGGCCTCTGAACTCGGGCTGCTGTTCGAAACCGGAACCGGCACGGGCCCGGTGATCGGAACGGACATCAATCCTCAATTGACGAAAACGACGCAGCTCCGTGACATCCTTGGAGTGCGGTCTCAGGCAAAAGTGCCTTCGCTCGCGGCAGACAACGATCTGGTCATCGAATCCAATGTGCGTGGGCCCGAATTCAACGATGTGACGATCACATTTGTCGATGGAGGTCCGCTTACCTTCGGGCTGGAAACAGCAGTCTACGACGACAGCAATCCGAACAACAAGACGTTGACCGTGACCATTGCCGACAGCAAGACGACCGCCAATCAAGTCATCGCGGCAATCAACGCTCAGACACCCTTCACGGCATCGCTTGATCTTGACGAAGCCGATAACGACGGAACCGGTCGGATTCAAGCCACCGCGATCGATCCCGGCGCGACCGGAGCAACCACCGGTGGAAGTGGCGTTGAGTTCGATCAATCCTCCGGACTTCAGATTCAGAATGCGGGACAATCATTCACGATCAGCTTTGCGTCGGCCGAAACCGTTGAGGACTTGCTCAACATACTCAATGGTTCCCCGGCCGAAGTCCTGGCGGAACTGAGCCCCGACGGTCGTGGAATTAGCGTTCGCAGCCGACTAAGCGGGGCCGATTTTTCCATCGGCGAAAACGGCGGAACGACGGCCAGTGAATTGGGAATCCGAAGCCTGAATGCGGGCACGACACTCTCGCAATTGAATTATGGGCGCGGCGTTCATGAGGTCGAGGGTGATGAATTCACCATCACACGCAACGATGGTGTCGAGTTTTCGATTGATATCGATGGTGCGGTAACCATCGGCGATGTGCTCGACTTGATCAACAATAATGTCAATAATCCAACCGGTGTCGGGCAGGTCATTGCCGAGTTCGTGCCGGTGGGCAATGGCATTCGCCTGAGCGACGATAACCCGGACGGAACGAATTCGCTTGCAATTCGACGCGAGAATCTCAGTGAGACAGCGTGGAATCTCGGACTTATCCCGCAGGGACAAGACGCGACCGATCCTCCCATCGCGGCGTTGGCGGCTACCGCCACGACCGTTTTCCCGGGCTCGAACAACGACCTGGTGTTCACCGCCAATAATCTTGGCACGGTTGGAAATGATTTTCCGATCAGCTTCGTCGATACCGGCGGCGGTCCTGGCTCGGAAAGCGTCGTGTTTTTTACGGGACCAAAGGTGCTCCTTTTCGGGATCGACCCAGGGACCACGACTGCCGCGGATATCATTACGCTGCTGGAAAATGATCCTCAGGCGAGCCAGCAATTTTCAGCGGCACTGGTTCCCAGCGACGGTTCACCAAACGACGGGTCGAACTTGATCACCGATTTGAGCGTGACCGCGACCACCGCGGGCGGCACTCCTGAGTTCCTCGATGGCATCGATACCAACCCCTTGGAAGCCACCGGAGTGTTCAACGCGTTGACCCGGCTGCGAGATGCGTTGCGGGACAATGACTCTCGTGAGATCGAACGATCCGTCTCGCTGCTGGACGAAAGCACCTTGCAGGTGAACTTCTCACGAGCCGATCTTGGGGCAAGGCTGCAGGCGCTGGATACCTTGGAAAGCCGCCTAGTGGACGAGGATATCGAACTCCGCTCGGCGTTGTCTTTGGAAATCGACGCCGATCTCACGGAAGCCATCACCGAATTCACCGCTCGACAAGTAGCATTTCAAGCCTCCCTACAAACCACCGCCCTAATCCAATCGCTCACGCTGCTCGATTTCCTGTAAAACGCCACCGTTGGCCGTCGATGCAAGGCGTGCGGCAAATAAGAACGTACCAATCACAACCCGACGCGTAAGCGAGGGAACGCAGTGTATTACCGGTTGGTCCCTCGCTCACGCGTCCCCTTGGTATATTCTCATTCGCCGCTCGCCTAAAACATCGGTCGTGATAGCCTCCCTGGGCTGAAACCCTGGTGGTACTACCTCTTTCGTACGCCGCTAGTGCCGCGATTTCGGTCTCTCTCTGGCAAGTGGCGTCGCGGGTGTGGTATTCTGATAGGCGACGGTTTGTTTGAACGTCTGTTTCGCTCTCCCGCCTACAGGAGCCCTCCGATGCCTGATTTTTCTCGTCGACGTTTTCTGGAACAGTCGATGTTTGCCACAACCGCAGCCCTGACCACGGGAGCTGCCGGGCGTGTTCTTGCCGCCGAGGAAGCTCGACCATCGAGCCCTAACGAAAAATACTCGGTCGCCATCATCGGCACCAATGGCCGCGGGCGAAGCCACATTGGCTCGGTGTTGGGCAAATCGAACTGCGAGATCACTTATCTCTGCGACCCCGACTCGAATATTGGCCAGCGCCGCACCGATGACGTCGCCGAAAAGCAAGGCAAGGCTCCCAAGTTCGTGCAAGACATGCGTCGCGTGTTCGATGACGATTCGGTTGACATCGTGACGATCGCCACACAGAACCATTGGCATGCATTGGCTGCAATTTGGGCCATGCAAGCCGGCAAGGATGTGTACGTCGAAAAGCCGGTAAGCCACAACGTGAGCGAAGGCCGCCGCATCGTGCAGGTGGCTCGCAAAGAAGGTCGCGTTTGCCAAACGGGCACACAGATTCGTTCGATGCGCGGAACGCAAGAGGCGATCGAGTTCGTGCACTCCGGTGGCATTGGCGAGGTCAAGATTGCCCGAGGCACCTGCTACAAGCGCCGCAATTCAATCGGTCACGCCTCCCAGCGCGACGTGCCCAAGGGAGTTGACTACAACCTGTGGCTAGGACCGGCACCGGAGCGGGCTTTTACGAAGAACCGCTTTCACTACAACTGGCACTGGCATTGGGATTACGGCAACGGCGATCTTGGCAACCAAGGCATTCATCAGATGGACGTCGCTCGTTGGGGTCTGGGTCTCGATAACCTGGGGCAGAGTGTCACCGCTTACGGCGGTCGATTCGGCTACGAAGACGATGGCGAGACCCCCAATACGCTGGTCAGCATGCACGACTATGGCGATAAGATGCTGATCTTCGAAGTGCGCGGCTTAAAGACCGATGCGCTCCGCGGTGCCACCGTTGGCAACATCTTCTACGGCAGCGAAGGCTACGTCGTGTTAACGGGATATAGCTCGGGTGCCGCATTCGATCTCGACGGCAAGCTGATCAAGAAGTTTGAAGGTGGCGGCGATCACTTTGGAAACTTCTTGGATGCCGTGGGAACTGGCAAGCACGAGGATCTCAACGCGGATATCCTCCAAGGGCATCTCTCCAGCGCGTTGTGCCATTTGGGCAACAACTCATTCCGACTGGGAAAAGAAGTGAAAACCGACGCTGCCGCCGAAATGCTCGGGAGCAATGACGAAGTGAAAGACAGCTTCCAGCGGTTTACGGATCACATGGCGAACAACAGCGTCGATCTGTCCGTCGACCACGTACAAATGGGTCCCAAGCTGGTGATTGATACCGCGAATGAAGCGTATCTCAATAACGACGAAGCCAGCGCGATGCTAACCCGGGAGTATCGCAAACCGTTTGTCGTACCGAGTGAAAGCGAAGTCTAAGCAAAGCGAACGGCTGATCGGCCTGCAAACCATCGAACGGTTTCTGGCTGAAACAGATGTCAATCTCCGGCAGGCCCGACACACGCAGTCGGGTCTGCCGGTTTTCGTTCAGCAGTCATCATTTTGGTTCGGCGGCGGCCCCATATAGTGTGCTACGAGCGCCAGTAGTTGGTCTTGATGGGGGCTCCAGGGCACGTGAACGCTGCGTAGAAAATGCCATGGCTGGGGTTCTCGACACGCGGTGAAGAGGATCCCGCGTCGATCGACCTGGTAGGTCGCGAATCTTCGCCAGGGCCATTTCGTTGCAACACCAAAACGCCGCCGCATGACTCCTTCGCGACTGACTTCCCAGGCAACCGGCAACCAAGCCCTGCTGCACGTTGCGAGAAAGAGCGCCGCCACGAATAGGGTTGTCACCAAGCTGGTCGTCGCGAGGAAGGTCAGCCAGCCCATGGCAAACGTGAACATCAGAACGAGCCAACTCTCGGGAACCTCGTCGCGCAGCGGATGGCTTCGCCACGCAATGGCTGGCGGAGCGCGATAGGAGAGATCGATGTCGTGAAGTGTCGCGGTTCTCGGCGGTGCCGCGACATGTTCTTCTTTCTCAGCAACTGACGGCGAAAGCGGCTGCACCGTATCGGTCGACTCGCTCGCTGTATGTTTCTCCGGCGTCATCCCCGCGACGTCTTCTGCATGTACCGACAGCGACGACGCAGGGCCTGCTTCGATCGCTCCGGATGAACTTGGATTGCTCTGTGACGTGCTACCCATGATCTGTCGTCACTCTGAGGAGTTGGAATTCGGTAACAGGTTAATCACGGCAGAAGCCATCGCGGTGATGCCCGTTGTTAGCGTGGGCTCAACATCAGGGTAATACAACGCTGAGTGCAGCGAGGGGGGTGGCTGTTCGATCCGCTCGTAGCCAGCTAACCGCTGCGCGTCGACCGAGCCGAGGCGAAACATGAAGATGGGAACGCCCGCCCGGCCATAGCGGCTAAAATCCTCACCGCCCATCGAAGGCTCTGCCGGAATCAGATTCGCTTTGCCGATCGCCTGTTGGAGACTAGGCAGCACACGCTGCACCAACTTCTCGTCATTCCGCATGGCGGGCGTGCCTTCGGAAATATCAACTTTGGGCTCCGGCGCGCGAAAGCTAACCGCCACGGCCTTGGCTTTGCGCTCGATTGCCGCGAGCAGGTGTTTGCGAACCTCCTCCGCGTAGCTCCGCACGGTGAGCTGTAGATGGCACTCGTTGCCGATAATGTTGTGCTTCGTACCGCCATGGATCGAACCTACCGTAATCACGGCTGGTTCAATCGGTGCAATCTCTCGGCTGACGATCGATTGGAGATCGACGATTAACTGTGCCGATTGAACAATTGGATCGACCGTGGTGTGCGGGTACGCACCGTGCCCGCCGCGGCCATACATCGTGATATCCACGCTATCGACGTTGGCCAACGCAAATCCGGCACGATAGCCGAGCTTTCCGGTAGCAAGCGTCGAATCGACATGAAGTGCCAAGGCGAAGTCGGGTTTTTTGAATCGCTCGAATAGTCCGTCCTCCAACATGGACTTGGCCCCTGCCCCGCGTTCCTCGGCAGGTTGAAAGACGAACATCACGGTACCCTGCCACGCAGATTTGTTCGCTGCCAAATAGCGAGCAACTCCAACCAGATTCGTCATGTGGATGTCGTGCCCACAAGCATGCATCGTCCCGACGGACGTCCCATCGGTCGATGCAACGCGTACTTGCGATGCGTAGACCAAGCCGGTCTCTTCGACCACTGGCAACGCATCCATGTCGGCACGTAGCATGAGTGTTGGCCCGGTACCATTGTTCAAAATACCAACTACACCGTGTCCGCCGATGTTGGCGGTTACCTCAATGCCAAGCAATCGAAGTTCGTCGGCCAATCGTTTCGCGGTCTGTTCTTCTTGGAAAGAAAGCTCGGGATGCTGATGAAGGTGCCGATAAAGGGAGACCAATTCGTCAAGATTGTCGGCGACCCACCGCGACGGTTTTTCGGCCCTGGCAACCGCGCTGAACGCCAAGACAGCGGCGATGAATCCCAAGGTCAACCAAGTTCCGGAAGTGATACGCATCGTCATTCCTTGCGTCGAAGGTTCGGCGAACGCTGGCGACTTGAGCGGGTTTTCTTCCCGCTTTTGAGGGGTTCGGGCGCGAGCAACTGAAAAGACTCGAAGCGAGCCCCGGCAGCGATCCTATTAGTATGACCCGGGTTACGGCACCGTCGCAACTCTCCGCCGGAGTGGGGGCATCACCCTCTCGAAAAAAACTGCCAAAGTGCTTGCGGAAATGCATGTCAGGCAGCTACACTTCCGTCATACATACTGAGAGTTCCTTATCGGAGCAGGCGGGAAATTATCTCCCGACCTGCTTCTTTTTTTGCAGGTGCCCCGACAGTCTCCTGTGCTCACTCTTCGTGCCCCTTCATTCGCACGTCTCGCGCCGATGTTTGGCGGTTCTCACTGTTGTCGCGAGGGGCTAGATGCCTAGACAAATCCACAAGATCATCGGCGGACAATTCTCCACGTGCTGCTCCGATCCAAAGAGATTACCCTCAAGCTACACCCACAAGAAATTGCAACGGACGTGACTCAAAACAGTTCGTCGCGGTCATCATTGCTGTAGTAGCTTGAGATTCTGCCGTGCCGTTTCGTAGTCGGGGTTCAATTCGAGGGCTTTTTCAAAGGCCTCGATCGCTTCCCGCTTACGCTGTTGCCCCATGAGCATCGTTCCCAGATTATTGAATGCCATGGCATCGTCAGGCGTGATGCGCGTCAATTCCCGCATCTGCTCGGTGGCATCGCGCATACGATTCAACCGTACGTACGTCAGGCCCAATTGCCTTCTCGCCTCAGGGTTTTCGGGGGCTACATGCACGGCTCTTTCCAAAAGTTCTGCCGCCACCTCGTAGTCTTTCGTGCCAGTACGGCACATGGCCGCGGCAAACAGCATATTGGCGTCTTTCGGTGCCACGCCTAGAGCCGCCTCACAGATCTTGATGGCCTCGACGTGACGATCCTGACTCGATAATTCAAAAACGTGCGTGGCCACCGCTTGAATGACTTCGGCAGTCGTTTGCGGTCGATAATCATGATCTCGCTTACGGATCACCGTAGCCTTAATCAGTCGATCGGTCTCGGCATCCTTGGGAGCAAAGCGGGGGCTAATCGACATCATCCGCGTCGCGACGTTCATGCCTTCAATCACTCGCCCAAGGGCCATGTGAGATTTATCGGCACTGGTCATAGTGGAATACCGGTGACAGATCATGAACTGTGAACCACATGTCCACTCTTTGAGCCCCAACATGCTGACCGTGCCACGCATGTGATGACGTTGGTGCCCTGCATAGAACGTCTCGTCATCAAACTCTTCTCCTGTTAGTAGTTCATAATGTGTCAGCAAGTTGAAGACGGGTTCTTTGAGGATCGTGTAGCCAGCAGTGCCCGTGCCATTGTCGTTGGGACAACCGGAAGCGGAGAAATAGAGCGGGCGGACCTGAAAGAATGCCATGTCGTTGTAAAAATTGTGCTCGACCAGAAAGATGAAGCTGGCCACCGCGTTGGGCAACTCATTCTCGAATAGCTCGATGACAATGTCGCCGCGGGTCGTCTCCAGCAACACTCGCGGCAAATCATCGGCCTTGGCTTCTGCTGCTCTCAACTTCTTCTCGGCGTCGAGCGTGTGTCGAAATAGATCGAGATGTTCGAGATACATCGAGCTTATTCGGGAGAGGGTAACGCCAGATTCCTGAGCGAGCGTCAAGTATTTGATTGCGTTGTCCACGTCTCCAAGCTCGAGACTGGCCCGACCGGCGACCGACGCCAAGACTTTCGGGTCATAGCCGTGATCCAAGAGCAGGATCGAGATGCGAGCGGCCACTTCAATCTGGTCGTTCTCCAGACTCTTTACGGCAACCAGTAACAGGTATTTTTCGACCTCTTCGTTTGTCGGCTCGGCGGTATAAGCCGCTTCGGCCGCTGCAAGCACTTTGGCAAAGGCGCGATCACCGCTTTGTTGTGTACGGCGCCCCAATTCCCGACGTTTCTCGATTGGCAGGTCTCGGATCGTCACCAATTCTTGGAGTATATTGTCCCGGTTGGCTTGCCATGCCGCATACTGCCGCTGAAACTCCTCCACAGGGCCGGCCAACGGCTCGTCGCCGTCATCAGCTGCTTCGACTGGTGCGTCTGGTTTTTCAGATTCCTCGGCAACCGGCTGCGCCGCGACCGAAGCGGCAACCATTACCGAAACCATTACGATCGAAAGCCGTGCGGCGATTACGTAGCGCAAAGTCATCTGTGTATCTCGGCCTCTTTGGGAGTGTTCCATGCCTATCAGCGACGGCATATCCGTGTGATGTTCATCCAAGTACGATGGGCCCTGGGAGCCAGCAGTTAGGGGCGCATGCGTGCCTGAGTGAGGCTCCTACCGGAACGGCTAGTTGTGTGAAAACTATCCCAAGTATACTTCTTACTTACGATTAGGGTACCAGTTGGCTGGGTGTAGGTAATTGGGTTTCTTCGGGCGAATCGAAGGGGTCATCCCAGCGAGAACCGCTAGAAAACGCTTCATCTGACCCGAAATACTGGCCGGGCTGCCGTCGGCAAAGGGTGCAATCAATCACTTTGAGAAACCATCGCGAGCAGACACGGACACATCTTGCGGCGCGGAATATCCGCACTCCGGTCGCGATCCTGTTCCTGATCTTCGCCGTGTTGGGCTCTTTTCACAGGGCGATCTACTGCGACTTTCTCTCGTACGACGACAACATTCACATTGTTCGCAACCCCTGGCTTAATCCACCTACGTGGGAATCGTTGGGGCGTTTTTGGAGCGGGCCCTATTGGGGTGAATATGTCCCGTTGACGTACAGCCTGTGGGCACTGGAATCGCATGTTGCCGAGCGTGACGTCGAAGGCAATCTCACTCCGAAGCTGTTCCATTTTGTTAATGTCGCACTGCACGCCATGGCGACCGTGGTGGTGTTTCTGATCATCAAAGACCTCACGACCGCAAGGGGGCCAGCTATGTTGGCTGCCCTACTCTTCGGGCTTCACCCGCTCCAGGTCGAACCGGTTGCTTGGGTTTCGGAAACGCGTGGCGTGCTGAGCGGTTTCTTCGGGCTACTAGCGATATGGATGTACGCGCGGTTTGCGCAACGCGTGCCGTCGAGCAGGCGTGGGGCCGTCGCGTGGTATGTTGCCGCAACAACAGCATTTGTCTTGGCATTACTGTCAAAGTCCAGTGCCGTGGCGATCGTTCCCATAACGGCAGTGATTGCCGTTTTGCTGTTTAGGCGTCGGGCGGTTGCGACGTTCATCATCCTGTTGCCTTGGGCGGCAGCGGCAGCAATCATGGCGATCGTCATGACGTCGCAACAAGGCCTTGGGTCGATTGCCTACTATCCAACGCTGGTCGAGAGGATCGCCATGTCGGGCGACGCCGTGGCTTTCTATGTTGGCAAACTCATCTGGCCCACGCGACTGTGCGCCGATTACGGTTGGTATCCGCTCTTCATGCGAGAGCAGTGGTGGTTCAACGTCTTGCCATTGGTATCCCTTGCCTTGTTCGGTGCTGCGTGGCTATTGCGCCGTCGCAGCTCCTTGTTGTTGGGGCTGTTGGTGTTCGTGGCAGCGTTGTCGCCCGTGCTTGGGTTGGTTCCCTTCACGTTCCAAGAGGTCTCGCTTGTGGCCGATCGATTTGCCTATTTGGCAATGCTGGGACCGGCCCTCGTTCTCGGAATGGCGACACGTCGACTCAGCAGCAAGTGGATCGCTTGCCTTGCCGTTGGGCTCACTCTGGTACTCGGCGTGCTGAGCGTGCGGCAAACGCTCGTCTGGCGCAACGATTTCACACTGTCGGGACACGCCCGCCAGGTGAATCGACGCAGCATCTTTGCCGCGACGACCCTGGCCCAACAAATGATGCACCGTGGAGAACGCGAAGAGGCGTTTCATCTTTGCCAGGAGACCGCACAACTCAACCCTAATTCTGCCAGAGCGCAGATCAACTTGGCTCAGGTCCACACGTTCTATGGTAACTCAGACGCCGCGTTCGTGGCGTTGCGCAACGCGCTCACGTTACATCCGACATCGAGCCTGGCGCATCGCATGCTCGCCGAGTGGCTGGAAAAGCAAGACAAACTCGATGATGCAATCGATCATTATCGGCAAGCATTGAAGTATGGCCGAAGAGATGCCGACCGGGCCGTGTTGCATGTCCGAATCGGATCCGCATTGCTGCGGCTGCGCCAAGATGCCGAGGCGGCCACGGCGTTTGAATCCGCGATTCAGATTCTTCCTCATGTGGCGAGTGATGTCTGGATTGTGCTTGCCCAGGCACGCCTGCAATCGGGCGACACCGAAGCCGCCCTCGAAGCCATCCAAGGAGCCGAAGCGGCGCTTTCGCGCGGTGCGAGCACGCCCCCGGAAATCTATGTGGCCATCGCCCAATTGTATGCTCAGGTCGGTCACACCGATGACGCGTTACGTTTGGCCGACCGGGCGGCCGCCGGCTATCGCCAAAACGATGATGCCGCTGGTCTTCGCCGAATCGAGCAGTTGATCGAATCGTGGTCGGTAACCTCTGAATCTCGATAGCATCGTGATTGCCGTGACAGAAGAAAACGTCAAACAAGTGACCGATAAACGAATACGACGCTGGGGGCGGCGTATTGCGGTTGCGGTCGTTTTGCTGCCGCTGCTGTTGTTTCTCCTGGTCGTTGCACACCACGTCTGGAGTACGTGGGTGCTCGAGGAAGAGATTTGGTTTGATCCCGCGCCTGTCGCCTACGGAAACTGGCAACCCGATGACCTACCGTATGAAGACGTGTGGTTTTCTTGCGAAGGCGAGCAATTACACGGGTGGTACGTCGCGCACGAAGCGCCTCGCGCGATGGTGCTGTTCTTGCACGGCAGTGGCGGGAATCTAAGCTATCGCGACGATTTCCTGCGCATCCTGCACGACGATCTCAAGGTAACCGCGATGGTGTTCGACTACCGCGGATTTGGTCGCAGCGAAGGAACGCTAAACGGCGAGGAAGCACTGCTTGCCGATTGCCGTGCAGCGCGCCAGTTCCTCGCACAGAAGGCGGGCGCCAGCGAGCGCGAGATCGTTCTCCTAGGGCGATCGTTGGGTTCGGCACTGGCTATCGACTTGGCCAGCCGTGACGGGGCTCGAGCCCTGGTGATACAGAACGCCTTTGCGTCGCTGCCAGAGGTGGCGCACCATCATTACCCCTTCGCGCCAGTCTACCGCACGATGCGCTATCGGCTGAACTCACTGGCAAAGATTGGCCACTACCACGGTCCACTACTTCAAAGCCACGCCCAGCAAGATGACGTGGTGCCGCTCGAACAAGCCTATCGTCTTTTCGCCGCCGCGAACGAACCAAAGACCTTCTTGCTCCAGCCAAACGCCCAACACGCGACCCCACCAATACAGGCATTCTTCGATGCGTTTCACGCGCTGCTCGAACGCATCGCAACGCCCGAATGAGCGAAGCAACACCCGGTCGATACGCTAGATGATTAGATCGTGGATCACTTCGCCATGGACGTCGGTCAACCGGTAATCGCGTCCGCCATGACGATAGGTCAACTGTTCGTGGTCAAGACCAAGTTGATAAAGGATGGTCGCATGTAGATCGTGGACATGTACGGGGTTCTCGACGGCGAAGTAGCCATACTCGTCAGTCGAGCCGTAGGTCAATCCAGGCTGCATGCCACCGCCGGCCATCCACATGGTGAAGCCGAACGGATTGTGATCGCGGCCATGTTCTCCATGGGGCATCTGCTGCGCCATGGGGGTCCGCCCAAATTCACCCCCCCACACCACGAGCGTTTCACTCAACATGCCGCGCTGTTTGAGATCCTTCAGCAGCCCTGCAATGGGGCGATCGACCGCCTGTGCGTTGCTGCGATGGTAACTCGCCAGCTTGGTGTGCTGATCCCAATGGTTGTGATCGGGCAACGAGGGGGGAAGCAACTGAATGAACCGTACGCCGCGTTCGATCAAACGTCGCGTGAGGAGACACTGACGCCCAAACTCTTCCGTCTCGGGGCGATCCAGTCCGTAGAGCTTTCGCGTGGCTTCGGTTTCGTCGCTCAGGTCGGTTAGGTCAGGAACCGCCAACTGCATCTTGGCGGCTGTTTCGTAGTTGGCAATCATTGCTTCGATGCCTTCCGCGCTGCCGAGCGCCGCCACCCGCTTTCGATGGCGTTCGTTGAGTTGTTGAATCAACTCCAGTTTGGCGCCTTGCAATGCCGCGGTGGGTTCGAGCGGCCGAATGTCGGGCACCGGCGAATTGCCGCGGTGGAATAATGTGCCCTGATGCATGGCGGGGAGAAAGCCGTTGCTGAAGCACTCAACCCCGCCTAGTGGCATCTGTCCCGTGTCGAGGACAACAAAGCCGGGTAACTCGTTGCACTCACTGCCCAGTGCATAGGTGACCCAAGCCCCAATACTTGGGCGCCCGGCGATGGGCCAGCCGGTGTTCATGAAGTAGTTCGCCGCCGTGTGCTCTGAATTCTCAGCGACCATCGAGCGGATGATCGTCATCTCGTCAACGCACGTTGCCACCTCGGGGAAAATCTCACTGACCCACGCCCCGCATTGGCCATGCCGCCTGAACTTGTACGGCGACTTCATCACGTTATTCCCGATCCGGAACTGCGTGTCCGGCACGTTCTCCATGGCAATGGGTTGCCCATCCTCTTTGTCGAGCCGCGGCTTGGGATCGAAGGTGTCCATCTGCGAAGGGCCACCATCCATGTATAAGAACACGACATGTTTGGCCTTCGACGCCACGGCAGGAAGAATTTCCTGAACCGCTACACTTTCGTTCTGCGAGCGGCTGCAAGATCCCAGCAGCCCGCAAAGTGCCAAGCCGCCAAATCCGCCAGCCCCCCGGAATATCGCCTCACGACGAGTCACCCGCGATGGGCGAAGTTCCAAGCGACGATCTTTCCAAGAATGGTTCATTCGACCGGCTGCCAACGGAAGTACATGAGTCGCCGCGCGGCGTATTCGCCCACGGACAGACCATAGAGGTCTTCCCCATTCTAACACCACGTTGCCGTGCGGAAAGCAACGGTTTCATCTGGCCAAAGGCACCGCGAAAACACGTCCAAACCGCCAGCTACCTCGTGTCGACCGCACCACGAAACACTGAGATCAGCAATACCGCCGTTTGCCTTCAAGAACGGCCTTGTTTCGATCGAAAACCAGCTTTAGCGGTATACTGAAGTCGTCTCTTACAGCTAGGGCTTCCGCGATGCATGTAAGGCTTCACCCAATTGCCCATCCCTTCGCTTGGACTCTGATGCTCTGGTCCGTAACGGATCTGTCGGCGACGGAGCCGGTGCTTCGCAATGATCAGATGTGGCAGACGGTCGAGATCGGCAGAGCTGGCGACATATCTGCCCGCCTACGGGTGCGAAAGCAAGCGTCGATCGATCAAGAAGAGTGGCTCGTCCTGGAGATCGAGAATCGATCAGATCAAGGTCGTGTGATCCGTCACCTTCATTGCAACCTGAACCGCAAGCGGTTTCTCCGTGACTCTGGGCAGCTAGTCTCAAGTGGGGGATTTGCAAGTGGAGGCACGTGGGCCCTCTTTCCTAAGCTTCACCAGGAGGCTCACGCTAGGCGACTCCCTGGCTTGACGATTCCGCCAGGAGTGATTGAAAGCCCGCGGGCGCTTAGCAACTCCGGCGCTTGTTCACTCGGGCTACCACCGGCAGAAGGCTGGCGGGTCGAGGGGACCGTCTGGTTTCATCTCAAAACCGACCTAGGCGAGACAATCAGGATCGACCTTCCTGGCATCGCCTTTACATTCGACTGGGTCCCTCCCGATGCGGATGGGATCAAGCGGATGCAAGCGACCCTCCGCCGACTGCTTACAGAACAAGATGATGGGAATTGGGAGCATCAAGGCTATTACGTCATCGCTCTGCTCCGCTTGCCAGAAGTTGCAAAGGATCTCAGCACCGAAGAACTCTTGGAGGCCGTTAGTCGCAGGTCTGATGGCGGTGGAAACCGCCGGTACCTCTTCGAAGTGCTGGAGAAATACCACGCCGATGATCCTGTTGTTGTGGAAACATTCTCGAAATGGATGGACGAGCAGCGTAAGTACGTCTTCAAGGATTTGCGTTCACAACCATGGATTTGGGATCCGGCCTGGGTGGAGCGATTTGTGCGCAAAGTTGAACAAGTGCAACCATCGCTCTTCTTACAAGACAACCTGTCGATAAACATCCTGCACGCACACAGGGACACATGGCCGAAAGGCGATGTATCGCAACGATTGACCGCCGCCATTCTCTCAAGAAGCGACCTCCCAGATATCCCGCTCGCGGAATTTGACGACCAACAGTCCCTAATCAAGCGAAGGTTTGTTGAATGTCTCGGTTGATTTTGCTGGTTG